>NZ_LKBY01000002.1:0-169696 GCF_002699915.1 Pseudomonas sp. ICMP 8385
CCCCAGATCACCCGCCATACTCCGGCCGCCCAGCCAGCCCTCCCACACTCGACTGCATGTGCCTGCTGGAATGCGGTCAAGTGTGGGAGCTGGCTTGCCTGCGATGAGGCCAGGCCTGACACCCCAGATCACCCGCCATACTCCGGCCGCCCAGCCAGCCCTCCCACACTCGACTGCATGTGCCTGCTGGAATGCGGTCAAGTGTGGGAGCTGGCTTGCCTGCGATGAGGCCAGGCCTGACACCCCAGATCACCCGTCATACTCCGGCCGCCCAGCCAACCCTCCCACATTCGACTGCATGTGCCTGTTGGAATGCGGTCAAGTGTGGGAGCTGGCTTGCCTGCGATGTGGCCAGGCCTGACACCCCAGATCCCCCGCCATACTCCGGCCGCCCAGTCAGCCCTCCCACATTCGACTGCATGTGCCTGTTGGAATGCGGTCAAGTGTGGGAGCTGGCTTGCCTGCGATGAGGCCAGGCCTGACACCCCAGATCACCCGCCATACTCCGGCCGCCCAGTCAGCCCTCCCACATTCGACTGCATGTGCCTGTTGGAATGCGGTCAAGTGTGGGAGCTGGCTTGCCTGCGATGAGGCCAGGCCTGACACCCCAGATCATCCGCCATACTCCGGCCGCCCAGCCAACCCCTCCTTCAAGAACTCCACCAACTTGCGCACCTTCGGCGATAAATGCCGCTGCTGCGGGTACAACGCCCACACCGCCGTATTCGGCGGTTGATGGCCCTCCAGCAATGAAACCAGCGCGCTGCTGTGCAAGTGCTCCAGCACGTAATAATCCGGCAACTGACACAACCCCACCCCCTGCAACGCCGCATCCAGCACTGCTTGCCCACTGTTGCAGCGCCAGTTTCCCTGCACCCTTTGGGAGAATTCGCGCCCATCCTGGGCCAATTGCCAAATATCCGAGCTGCCGATCAGGCAGTTGTGCCGGCTCAGTTCCGACAAGCTATGTGGGCGTCCATACCGCTCCAGGTAGGATGGCGATGCGCACAGATACATGCGTCGCGGCGCCAGGCGGCTGGCGACCATCCGCGAATCCTGCAGGCGGCCCAGGCGGATCGCCAGGTCCAGGCCCTCATGCACCAAGTCGAGGGGGCGGTTGCTCAGTTCGATATCCACGCGCAATTGCGGATACAGCCCCATGAAACGCGTGACCAGCGGCACAATAAAGCGTTCGCCATAAGCCACGGCGCAGGTCATGCGCAACATGCCCTTGGGTTCGCTGGTCAGGTCGCCTACGGCGCGCAGGGCTTCTTCGCGCCCATCCTGTAGGCGTTGACAGTGTTGCAGGAAGGTCTGCCCGGCCTCGGTCAGCGTGACACGCCGGGTGCTGCGGTAGAGCAGGCGGGTTTGCAGGCGTTCTTCCAGGCGTGCCACCTGGCGGCTGATATGGGACGAGGACACGCCCAGGCGTTCGGCGGCCGCGGTAAATTGGCTGCACTCGGCCACGGCGACGAACTCATCGATGCCTTCCCAGCGGTTTTCCAGCATGGTGATTATCCCAGTACAGCAATAATGTTTTGCTTTTGCCTGGATTATTAATCAAAGAGCCCTGTTTTACACTGCCCGTCTCACTTTTAAAGTTCCTGGAGAAACCCGGATGATCAAGTCACGCGCCGCTGTCGCCTTTGAAGCCAAGAAACCGCTGGAGATCGTGGAAGTGGATGTGGCCATGCCCAAGGCCGGCGAAGTCCTGTTGCGCGTGGTCGCTTCCGGGGTGTGCCATACCGACGCCTACACCCTGTCGGGTGCCGACCCGGAAGGCATCTTCCCATCGATTCTCGGCCACGAGGGCGGCGCGGTCGTCGAAGCGATTGGCGAGGGTGTGACCTCGGTCGCGGTGGGTGACCATGTGATCCCGCTGTACACCCCGGAATGTGGCAAGTGCAAGTTCTGCCTGTCGGGCAAGACCAACCTGTGCCAGGCCATCCGTGCGACCCAGGGCAAAGGCCTGATGCCGGACGGTACTACGCGCTTCTCCTACAAGGGGCAGCCGATTTTCCACTACATGGGCACGTCGACCTTTTCCGAATACACCGTGTTGCCGGAAATCTCCGTGGCCAAGATCCCCAAAGAAGCCCCGCTGGAAAAAGTTTGCCTGCTGGGCTGCGGCGTCACCACCGGTATCGGTGCGGTGATCAACACCGCCAAGGTCAAGCCGGGCGACACCGTGGCCATCTTCGGCCTGGGTGGGATCGGCTTGTCGGCTGTGATCGGTGCGGTGAAAGCCAAGGCCGCTCGTATCATCGCCATCGACATCAACCCGGCCAAGTTCGAGATCGCCAAGCAACTGGGCGCCACCGACTGCATCAACCCGAAAGACTACGACCGGCCGATCCAGGATGTGATTGTCGATTTGACCGACGGTGGCGTGGACTTTTCCTTCGAGTGCATCGGCAACGTCCAACTGATGCGTGCGGCCCTTGAGTGCTGCCACAAAGGCTGGGGCGAGTCGGTAATCATCGGTGTCGCCGGGGCTGGCCAGGAAATCGCCACCCGTCCATTCCAACTGGTGACCGGTCGCGTCTGGCGCGGTTCGGCCTTTGGTGGCGTGCGTGGCCGCAGCGAGTTGCCAAGCTATGTGGAAATGGCCCAGACCGGCGAAATCCCGTTGGATACCTTCATCACCCACACCATGGGCCTGGAAGATATCAATAAGGCATTCGACCTGATGCATGAAGGCAAGAGCATTCGTACCGTCATCCATTTCTGAGGTCGGCCATGAGTCTGCAAAACCTGTCATGCCAGAAGAGCTTCGGCGGCTGGCACAAACGCTATAAGCATCATTCCGATGTGCTCGATTGCGATATGACCTTCGCCGTCTACCTGCCACCGCAGGCGGAGCAGGGTGGCAAGCTGCCGGTGTTGTACTGGCTGTCGGGGCTGACCTGCACCGATGAGAACTTTATGCAAAAAGCCGGCGCGCAGCGCATGGCGGCTGAGCTGGGGATGATCATCGTCGCCCCGGACACCAGCCCCCGTGGGCCGGGTGTGCCGGGCGACACGGACAATGCCTGGGATTTTGGCCTGGGTGCCGGGTTTTACTTGAATGCCACGCAAGAACCCTGGAGCAAGCACTATCGGATGCATGACTATGTCGTGCAGGAATTGCCGGCGTTGGTTGAAGCTCATTTCCCGGCGTCCGACAAGCGCGGCATCAGCGGGCATTCAATGGGCGGCCACGGTGCGTTGGTGTGCGCCTTGCGCAATCCGGGGCGCTACCAGTCAGTGTCGGCGTTTTCGCCGATCAACAATCCGATGGATTGCCCTTGGGGGCAGAAGGCTTTTGCCCGCTACCTGGGGGAAGAGCGCTCCAAGTGGCGCGAATGGGACGCCTGCGTGCTGCTCAGCGAAGCCTCGGAAAAACTGCCACTGCTGGTCGACCAGGGCGATCGCGACGACTTCCTCGCCACCCAACTCAAGCCCGAGGCCTTGCAACACGCCGCCAAGGCCGCCGGCCATCCGCTGGAGCTGCGCCTGCAACCGGGCTATGACCACAGCTACTTCTTTATCGCCAGCTTCATCGAGGACCACTTGCGTCATCATGGACGTGCTTTGCTCGGTTAATGTCCGGCAAAAGTAGGTAGAATCACGCCCTGAATTAACTCGGGGCGTTTTTTTATGCGTATTGGCCACGGCTATGATGTGCACCGTTTCGCCGAAGGCGACTTCATCACCCTGGGCGGCGTGCGCATTGCGCACCACCATGGGTTGCTGGCTCATTCCGACGGCGACGTTGTGCTGCATGCCTTGAGCGATGCCTTGCTCGGCGCGGCGGCGTTGGGGGATATCGGCAAGCACTTCCCGGACACCGATCCCACCTTCAAGGGCGCGGACAGCCGCGTGCTGCTGCGGCATGTGGTCGGCCTGATCCATGCCAAGGGCTGGAAGGTCGGCAATGTTGATAACACCATCGTCGCCCAGGCACCCAAAATGGCCCCGCATATCGAATCGATGCGCGCAGTGATTGCCGCCGACCTGCAAATAGAACTGGATCAAGTCAACGTGAAAGCCACCACCACCGAAAAGCTCGGGTTTACCGGTCGTGAAGAGGGCATTGCGGTGCACTCCGTCGCCTTGTTGCTGCGCGCATGAACGACCTGCAACTATTGGGCCCGCGGGCCTATGGCGAGGCACTGGGCAGTGCGGTGCTCAAGGCGACAGCCGAAGATTTCCAGGTCGATGAAGTGCTGGATATCCCGCTGACCGGCGAGGGTGAACACCTGTGGCTGTGGGTGGAAAAGCGCGGCCTGAACACCGAGGAAGCGGCGCGGCGCATTGCCAAGGCTGCCGGCGTGCCGTTGCGCACGGTCAGCTATGCCGGCCTCAAGGACCGCCAGGCGTTGACGCGCCAGTGGTTCAGCGTGCAGTTGCCGGGCAAGGCCGACCCGGACCTGAGCGCGGCGCAAAACGACACCCTGAAAATCCTCAAGACCGCCCGCCACAAGCGCAAGTTGCAGCGTGGCGCGCATGCGGCCAACGGTTTTACCCTGCGCCTGACCCAGCTGGCCGGCGACCACGGCGCGATCGATGCGCGCCTGCAATTGATCGCCAAGCACGGTATCCCCAACTATTTCGGCGCCCAGCGCTTTGGCCACAACGGCGGCAACGTCGTCGATGCCCGCGACTGGGCGGCCCGCAAGGCCTTGCCGGAACAGCGCAATGTGCGTTCGCGCCTGCTGTCGACCGCGCGCAGCTTTGTGTTCAATAAGGTGCTGGCGGCGCGGGTGGCCGATGGTTCATGGCAGCGTGCCCAGGTCGGTGACCTGCTGGCATTCACCGACAGCCGTAGCTTTTTCCCGGCCGGTGAGGCGCAGTGCAGCGATCCGCGCCTGGCTATCCTCGACCTGCATCCCACCGGCCCACAGTGGGGTGAAGGCGATTCGCCCGCCGCTGGCGCCACCCATGAGCTGGAGCAAGCCGTCGCCGCGAGCGAGGCGCACCTGTGCGAGTGGCTGGCCAAAGCCGGCATGAGCCAGGAACGGCGCATTCTGCGACTGCCCATTGGCGGGTTGACGTGGCATTATCCCGAGACTGACATTCTGCAATTGGAATTCGTCCTGCCGGCCGGATGCTTCGCCACTGTCTTGGTGCGCGAGCTTGTTGATCTGGTGCCGGTGGGGCAGACGGACAGCCCATGCGTATTCTGATATCTAACGACGACGGGGTCACCGCACCCGGCCTTGCCGCGCTTTATGCTGCGCTGGCGGATTACGCCGAGTGCGTGGTGGTTGCCCCGGACCAGGACAAAAGCGGCGCCAGCAGTTCGCTGACGCTCGACCGTCCCTTGCACCCGCAGACGCTGGCCAACGGCTTTATCAGCGTTAATGGCACGCCGACCGATTGCGTGCACCTGGCCATCAACAGCTTGCTGGCCGATGAGCCGGACCTGGTGGTGTCCGGGATCAACCTGGGCGCCAACCTGGGCGATGATGTGCTGTATTCCGGCACCGTGGCGGCGGCCCTTGAGGGGCGTTTCCTGGGGCGCACGGCATTTGCCTTTTCGCTGGCGTCGCGGCAGGTGGATAACCTGGCCACTGCGGCGTATTTTGCGCGCAAACTGGTGGAGGCCCATGGCACTCTGGTGCTGCCGCCGCGTACGGTGCTCAACGTCAATATTCCCAATCTGCCCCTGGACCATATTCGCGGCATCCAGTTGACCCGCCTGGGCCACCGCGCCCGCGCTGCGGCACCGCTGAAAGTGGTGGATCCCCGTGGCAGGGAAGGCTACTGGATTGCCGCAGCGGGCGACGCCGAGGATGGCGGGCCGGGCACGGACTTTCATGCGGTGATGCAAGGTTATGTTTCGATTACCCCGCTGCAACTCGATCGCACCTTCAATGATGCCTTCGGTGGTCTCGATCCCTGGCTGGAGGGGCTGCGCTGATGGCTCGTGAACAGGACGACCTGTTGCGCCGGGGCATCGGCATGACCTCCCAACGCACCCGTGAGCGTTTGATCCAGCGACTCTATGAAGAGGGCCTGTCCAACGCCCAGGTGTTGGAAGTCATCCGCCGTACCCCGCGCCATCTGTTTGTCGATGAGGCCCTGGCCCATCGCGCCTACGAAGACACCGCGTTGCCCATTGGCCATAACCAGACCATCTCCCAGCCTTATATGGTGGCGCGGATGAGTGAGCTGCTGTTGGCGGCGGGGCCCCTGGACAAGGTGCTGGAGATCGGCACCGGCTCCGGCTACCAGACCGCCGTGCTCTCGCAATTGGTGGAGCGGGTGTTCTCGGTCGAGCGGATCAAGGTATTGCAGGACCGGGCCAAGGAGCGCCTGGTGGAGTTGAACCTGCGCAATGTGGTGTTCCGTTGGGGCGACGGCTGGGAAGGTTGGCCGGCACTGGCACCCTACAACGGCATCATCGTGACGGCCGTGGCCACCGATGTACCCCAGGCGCTTCTCGACCAGTTGGCCCCAGGTGGGCGTCTGGTGATTCCAGTGGGCTCGGGGGAAGTGCAACAACTGATGTTGATCGTGCGCGAAGAAGAGGGTTTTTCGCGGCATGTCCTGGGGGCGGTGCGTTTCGTTCCGTTACTCAATGGCCCGCTGGCCTGATCATTTATCACGGCGTACTGAATTCTATTGTCGGGTATGTGTCTTACAGCGGGGTTCGTTGAGTCAACATCAAGTTGGGTAGTTATTAAACGAGATGAATTTTTCGTTTCTACCTTGTTGCCGGTTAAAGTCCGGCAGCCAGTTATACTTGCGACATATTTCAAGCCTGATACAGGCGTTCATGTTTCAGCCACCACAAAGGGAGCGGCGGGTGAGTCTCACGGTCATTGCGCAGCGTATGAGTAAAACGAGCTTTCAGCGACTGGTGATTGGCCTTGTCTTGAGTTCCTTGTTGGCGGCCTGCTCCAGCACTGGTAGCGGGGCGCGGGTAGTCGACCGCAATAATGCGGCGCCACAACGGCCTACGGTAACCACCGGGCAATACGTGGTGCGCAAGGGCGATACGATGTTTTCCATCGCCTTCCGTTATGGCTGGGATTACAAGGCGCTGGCCGCACGTAACAACATTCCCGTGCCCTATACGATCCATCCGGGGCAAACTATCCGTTTCGATGGACGCACGGGGTCGGCGCCCACGGCAGTTGTGACAAAATCCGGTTCGTCGGCCTCTTCTTCCAGTAGGACGACGGTCTTCACCCGGCCTGCAGGCACCGCTGCGCCTAAGGTTGCGAGCAAGCCGGCACCCGCGCCGTTGCCGCCTGCGGGACCGGCGCCGACCGGTTGGGGATGGCCCTCAAATGGCATCCTTATTGGAAAATTCTCTTCAAACGGTAGTTTGAATAAAGGCATTGATATCGCCGGGGATTTGGGACAGCCTGTTTTAGCTGCGTCTGATGGGACTGTTGTATACGCCGGGAGTGGTTTACGGGGCTACGGCGAATTGGTCATCATCAAACACAGCGATACCTACGTCAGTGCCTACGGTCATAACCGCAGGTTGTTGGTTCGGGAGGGGCAGCAGGTCAAAGTCGGACAGACAATTGCCGAAATGGGGTCGACTGGTACAGACCGGGTGAAACTGCACTTTGAGATTCGCCGCCAAGGTAAACCTGTAGATCCACTGCAATTCCTACCCCGGCGTTGATGTGTTGTCAGCCTG
Organism: Pseudomonas sp. ICMP 8385; assembly: GCF_002699915.1. Taxonomy (NCBI): domain Bacteria; kingdom Pseudomonadati; phylum Pseudomonadota; class Gammaproteobacteria; order Pseudomonadales; family Pseudomonadaceae; genus Pseudomonas; species Pseudomonas sp. ICMP 8385. The sequence continues at coordinate 7,643 of NZ_LKBY01000002.1, forward strand.
TTCCCTCACGTAGAAGGAACAGGCTCCAGCGTTGCCAAGGATAAAGGCGTCGCTTGAGCTTGAGGTCGAACTCACCAAAGGACTATAACAATGGCTCTCAGTAAAGAAGCGCCGGAGTTTGACATCGACGATGAGGTTCTCCTTATGGAGACCGGCATCGGTACGGAATCGATGTCGAATGAGGGACCCGCTGTACCTTCAGTTCGTACCAAGTCCAAAAACTCCACAGCGTTAAAACAGCATAAGTATATTGATTACACCCGGGCGCTCGATGCGACCCAGTTGTACCTCAATGAAATCGGCTTTTCCCCCTTGCTCACTCCCGAAGAAGAAGTCCATTTTGCGCGATTGTCGCAAAAGGGCGATCCGGCTGGGCGCAAGCGCATGATTGAAAGCAACCTGCGCCTGGTGGTGAAAATCGCCCGACGCTACGTCAATCGTGGGCTGTCCCTGTTGGACCTGATCGAAGAGGGCAACCTCGGCTTGATCCGGGCGGTGGAGAAGTTCGACCCCGAGCGGGGTTTCCGCTTCTCGACCTACGCGACGTGGTGGATTCGCCAGACCATTGAGCGCGCAATCATGAATCAGACCCGGACCATCCGGTTGCCGATTCATGTCGTCAAGGAGCTTAACGTCTACCTGCGGGCAGCACGTGAGCTCACCCAGAAACTGGATCATGAACCTTCGCCTGAAGAGATCGCCAACCTGCTGGAAAAACCAGTGGGAGAGGTCAAGCGCATGCTGGGTCTTAATGAGCGTGTGTCTTCGGTCGATGTCTCGCTGGGCCCGGATTCGGATAAAACCCTGCTGGACACCCTGACGGATGACCGACCAACGGATCCGTGTGAGCTGTTGCAGGACGATGACTTATCACAGAGTATCGACCAATGGCTTTCAGAGCTGACGGACAAGCAGCGCGAGGTGGTGATTCGCCGCTTCGGCCTGCGTGGCCATGAAAGCAGCACCCTGGAAGACGTTGGCCTGGAGATCGGCTTGACCCGTGAGCGGGTACGGCAGATCCAGGTGGAGGGTCTCAAGCGCTTGCGGGAGATCCTGGAGAAGAATGGCTTGTCGAGTGAGTCGTTGTTTCAATAGCGGCTTGTAAGATGGCGATAAGAACGCCCGGTGCATGGGAATGCACCGGGCGTTTTGCTATGCACTGATCGCGCCCACGCTCTACGTAGCGCCTCTTGTGACGTTCTGCGTCGCATGGGGGACGCGGAGCGTCCTGGGCTGCATTCCTACGCGAAGCGTAGGAACGATCAGGCATAAAAAAACCCCGCTTTTAAGGGCGGGGTTCTTTCGACTAAGTCAGTACAAGTTAGATAACTTGAACTTCTTCAGCTTGCATGCCTTTCTGACCGCGGGTAGCGATGAAAGAAACCTGTTGGCCTTCTTTCAGGCTTTTGAAGCCGTCGGATTGGATAGCTTTGAAGTGAACGAACAGGTCGTCACCGGATTGTGGAGTGATGAAGCCGAAGCCTTTTTCATCGTTGAACCACTTAACGGTACCAGTTTGGCGATTAGACATGGTGTATCTCCTTGGACAAAGTTAACTGCGACTCAGGAAAAGCCCTGGCCGAGACTGAGTGCAAAGAGCAGGAAAAATTCTTGGAGATGGTTGGATCGAAATTCAACATCGTGTAGAGATTCTCAGTGACACAAGCAGCACAGTGGCGCCACCTTAACCCTTTTTCTGGAACGTGCCAATGGTATTTCCGAAGGTTTCTCTATTTTCGTGACTGGCGGCGCGCTTTGCAGGCCCGCGCCCCGTCAATTCAGGGGCTGGCCCGATCTTTACGGCTGACAGTGCCCCGGCGCAACTTAATCAAGAAAAACCCCCGCCTCCTTTGAACCGCGAGGCCAGCCCCGGTAAGATGCCCAACAGAATTTTTCCACCTCGCTATTCAGGACACCCGCCATGAGCATCAAATCGGACAAGTGGATTCGCCGCATGGCGCAAGAGCACGGCATGATCGAACCCTTCGTCGAGCGCCAGATGCGCGGAGAGGGCGCCGAGCGCCTGATTTCGTTCGGGGTTTCCAGCTACGGCTACGATGTGCGTTGCGCCGATGAGTTCAAGGTGTTCACCAACATCAACTCGGCCACCGTCGATCCGAAAAACTTCGATGAAAAGAGCTTTGTCGATGTGAAGAGCGACGTGTGCATCATCCCGCCAAACTCTTTCGCCCTGGCGCGTACCGTCGAGTTCTTCCGCATCCCGCGCAATGTCCTGACCATCTGCCTGGGCAAGAGCACCTACGCGCGCTGCGGCATCATCGTCAACGTGACCCCGCTTGAGCCGGAATGGGAAGGCCACGTGACCCTGGAGTTCTCCAACACCACCACCTTGCCGGCCAAGATCTACGCCAATGAAGGCGTGGCGCAGATGCTGTTTTTTGAATCCGATGAAGAGTGCGAAGTGTCCTATAAGGACCGGGGCGGCAAGTACCAGGGCCAGCGCGGCGTCACTCTGCCACGCACCTGATAGAAACGTCTTACAGTACAAGGGAATTTGTCAGCGGGCAGGCACTCTATTGGGTGTACTGCCTCGGCGCGTGCACAGCGCGCCGAGCCACGCTTGAGGAGTACCCTATGAAGCTCGACCCGCGAATCAGCGCCGAACTTGCCCGGTTGGAACCCAATCAGATTGGTGTTCTGGCCTGGTCCCTGATGGCCGACCCCGCCGCCGGCGGCATCCCGGGCCAGCCTGACCCCGATACCCCGGAACAACCCACCGAGCCTGGTGTGCCGACCCTGCCGGACGAGCCACCTCCCGCGCCAGTGGCCTGATAGACCTCCCACAACCGCCCTGTAGCCGCTGGGGCGCGGCTGCGGCTGCGGGTAGGCCGTAGAACCGGCTTTATTTTCCCGGGACCAGGGTCAATCGGGTCTTGCCATACACCTTGTCAAGGTTCTGCGGCTGCATCGGGAAGCTCAAATATTGTGCCTTGAGCCACGGATCGATGCCGTTCACATAGTTCGGGCTGGCCGGGTTGCCGGATTGGCCGATCCCGCCCTGGCCCATCATCGGTTCCACCTGGCCAAAATCCACAATCATGCGCAGGGCCTGGACCTGGGTGGTGGCGAAATCCTGCCCCCAGTTGTAGGGCGCAGCGTTCAACGTGGTGTGATCGCCGCCTGCTGCCAATGGGCCGCGCAGGGTCTGGCCGCGGGTGTTTTTCCAGGTGTAGCTATGCAACTTGCCCCATTGCCAGGCTTTGTGATCCGCACCCAACTGGCTGTCGCCGGCGGTGATCGTGGCAGCCAGGCTACGGGCGAGAATCGCCGGTTTGTCTTCTTTGGCCGGGGTACGCAGGTCGTCCCAGAAGGGGCTGTCTTCACGCCCTAGCAGATGGTCGGCCTGGGCCGCGTAGGACAGGTTGGCGTTGCTGACAAAGGCTTTCCAGGTGGCGCTGGTTTGCGGGCCCAGTTCGTCGAGGAAAATCTGCCTGGCGCTTTCCTGCAGGAACAATTGGTAGATCGCGGCGTCGGCCGACGTGGCGGCCAGGCGCCCGTCGAACGCCATCAGGCGGCCCAGGGCTTGCTGGGCCTTGGTCCGCTCGGCGGCGGGCAGGGCATCGATCGCCTGTTTCAATGGCTGGGCCATGCCCGGCGCCTGGAACATGCTCTTGAGTTTGGCGGCGAACAGCGTGGTCTGGTCGTACTGCATGGCGATCACGCTGCGGCTGTCGTGCTTGCCGTTGCCGGCCAGTTGCGCCAGGCGTTCGCTGCGCTCCGGCGCGGCCCAGGAGTTGGACAGTTGCATGCCATAGCCATGGGGCACGCTGCGCTGGTTGGCCGTGCCGACCCAACCCTGTGGCGGGTCCTGGTCATAGGGGTGCAGCATCGCGTCGGCGTAGCCATCCCAGTCAAAGCGCCCGTCCCAGCCCGGCGAGGGCAGCAGGCCTTCGCCTTCGCGGCGGTTGGGGAAGCGCCCGGTGACCTGCCAGCCGATATTGCTGGCATCGGCAAATACCATGTTCAGGGCGATGGCCCGAATCTCGCGGCTGGCGTCCGAGGCTTTTTCCACGTTCTGCGCCCGGGACAGGTCGAAGAACGCATCCAGGCTCTTGTCATCCTTGAAGTCGGCGGTTTGCAGGGCCAGGCCGTAGCCGCTGCTCAGCGACTGGGCGCTGTTGAGCAGCGGCCCGTGGCGGGTTTCGTACACCGCCTCGCGAATCGGCCGCTGGCCCTTGGCGAAGAAGGTTTCGTTACGCACGATGGCCGGTAGCCATTTGCCGTTGTGCTCGTAGTACAGCGCGCCGCCCTGGCGCTTGACCTTCTCCAGGAACAGGTCCTGGGTATCGCCGGACACCTGGCTCATGCTCCAGGCCACCTTGCCGTTGAAGCCCGAGAGCAATGTAGGAATCCCGGCAAGCGACACCCCAGCCGCCTGGTATTTTGGTGCGCGGATTTGTACGAAATTCCACAGGGACGGCGCCTGCATCGGTGTTGACAGGTCGTTCGCCAGCAGGCTGCGGCCACTGCGGCTGCGTTGCGGGGCGATGGCCCAGTTGCTGGAGGTGGAAACCCCAAGGGTGTTGAGGCTGGCCAGGTGCTCGTTGATGTTGTTGAGCGTGGCAAGGCCAGGAATTTGCCCGAGGTTGATGCCCTTGAGCTTGTCGGACTCGGCCACCGGCAGTGGTTCGTCCGGGTAGCTTGGGGTCAGCCAGGCGAGTTTGTCGGCGCCGACTTTTTGCGCCAGGACCAGGGCGGACAACTCTTCCTGCAGGTTGGCCGACTCGCTGAAATTGAGCAGGCAGAACAGCAGCGCCGAATCCTCCGGCTTCCAGTATTCGGGCTTGTAGCCGGTCTGGGCCAGGTCTGCCGGCAGTTTGTCACGGTAGCGGAACAGGTAGGCGTTGACCCCGCGCGCATACACTTCAAAGAAGCGCTTGAGGCGCGGCGACGAGGCGTTGTACAGCTCGCTGGCGCTTTTTTTCAGGTTGACGGCGCGCATGAAGCGGTCCACATCCAGCACGTCCGGCCCGGACATTTCCGCCAGGCGGCCCTGGGCCAGCAGGCGCAGGGTGACCATCTGGTTGATCCGGTCGCTGGCGTGCACATAGCCGAGGGTGAACAGCGCGTCGTGGAAGGTATTGCTTTCAATCAGCGGCATGCCCTGGTTGTTGCGCCGCACGGAAACATTCTGCGCCAGGCCCTTGAGCGGCTGCACGCCGGAAACGGGAGGCAGGGTGTCCTGGCTGTTCAGTGACTGGCAACCGGCCAGGCCCAAGGCACTGGCCATTGCCGCGGCAACGCCGAACCGGGGAAGAAAATGTGAGAGGGCTGGCGAGGCCATGGCAAAGCTCCTGCGGGGGTAACGTCAGTAAAGGCGCTACGTTAGTGAGCGCGGCGAACCGACGCAAGCGGGAGGCGCTGCTAATTTTCAGGATTTGATTGAGCAAATGTGGGCGCTGTCGGGCTTTAGCGAGACGGCGATAGGATCACCGCGCGGTATCTGGCCGACCGCAGCGCCTGCATCGCCGCCTCACCGGGGCTCGACGGCTCCCACAGGGGGAGTGTGTATCAGGATTTTGGCGGGTTGACCTTCTGCACCAGGTCATAGGCCCGCACCGTCGCCGGACGTTCCTTGATCAGGTTGAACCAGCGATGCAGATGGGGGAAGTCTTCCAGGCGCTGGCTTTGCCACTTGTGGGAAACGATCCACGGATAGATCGCCATATCGGCAATGCTGTAGGCCTCGCCGGCCACGAAGCTGCGGTCCGCCAGGCGCCGGTCCAGCACGCCATAGAGGCGCGCGGTTTCATCGACGTAGCGTTTGATGGCGTAGGGGATTTTTTCCGGGGCGAACTGGCTGAAATGGTGATTCTGCCCGGCCATCGGGCCCAGGCCGCCCATTTGCCAGAACAGCCATTGCAGCACTTCCTGGCGACCGCGCAGGTCCTTGGGCAGGAACTGGCCGGTTTTTTCCGCGAGGTACAGCAGGATGGCGCCGGATTCAAACAGGGAAATGGGCGCGCCACCATCGCTCGGCTGCTGATCGACAATGGCGGGTATGCGGTTGTTGGGCGCGATTTTCAGGAAGTCTGGCTTGAACTGGTCGCCCTGGCCGATGTTGATCGGATGCACCTCGTAGGGCAGGCCGGCTTCTTCCAGGAACAACGAAATCTTGTGACCGTTGGGGGTGGTCCAGTAATACAGGTCGATCATGAAGCTCTCCAGGATTGGTGATGCTTGAACGGGCAGGACGCCCGCTGATGTGCCTGTAGGTATAGGTAATGCTCGACCAGGGAAAATTCAATGAAACATTTGCATCTATCGATATAACTGCAGGAGCCGGGTTACCGACTCCTGCAGGATGTGTATCAGGCGCCGTGGCACTTCTTGAACTTTTTGGCGCTGCCGCATGGGCATGGATCGTTGCGGCCAACGTCTTTCAGGGCGTTGCGCACCGGTTCCTGGTGGGCATGGCCGCAGTTCGGGCCGTGCACATGGCCTTGGTCGTGATCGTGATCGTGATCGTGGTGATCGTGGTTGCAGTCAGGACCATGGACATGGGGTTGCTGGGTCATTGGTGTCGCTCCGGAATAAAATCGCCGGGGATTATCTCGCCATTGCGTATCACGTGCACGTCGTTACCGATGAATAATCCGGTTTTCAGCTCACCTTCCAGGCGATAGGGGATGGGACGGTCCGGGTTTTTCAACAGGTCGGCGATTTCCCGCACCTGTGGCCACAGGTTGGTGCGCACCGTGACCTTGAAAAATCCCCGGCCATGGGGCGGTATGGTCAGCCACTCGTCGGACTCGCCTTCGGTCAGCTCCACGTCAGCCAGGCTGATCTTGTAGATCAGGCCGCGCACGGTGAGGTCCGAGTCGCCACGGTTATCCACTCGAAAATGCAGCTTGAACTTCTGCTCCAGCAGCTTGGCGCGTACCAACTCGACCTTGACCAGGTGGGTTTGCGGTGGCGGCGTCTCATCGGCGAACCACGAGGCACAGCCCGAGAGGCCAACGGTCACTGCGAGCAGGCAGCTATAGGCGAATAACCGGCTAACCATGGCGTGATCCTGTAGGAGCGAGCTTGCTCGCGAAAGGCGTTAACGATAACGCACACAGCCTGGATAAACGCGGTGTCCTTACAGTGCTTTGTCGGAACGCCGCCCTCAGACAAGCCCGGGCCTACAAAGAACCGGTTTTTTACAAATAGCCGGAACAGCACTTCTTGAACTTCTGCCCACTGCCACACAGGCAGGCATCATTGCGCCCGCTCTTCACCTCCACCGTAGGATCAATAAAGTACCAGCGCCCATCGTTCTGTACGAAGGATGACTGTTCCCGGTGGCTGTGTTCGCCGGTGCTGTCATGCCAGCGCGCGGTAAAGGTGACGAAGGCATGTTCCGGCTGCCCGCCAAACACCTCGGAACTTTCCACTTCCAGGCCCAGCCAGGTGCTTTGCGCGCTCCAGGCCCCGATGGCATTCCGGTCCAGGCCGCTTTGCTGCGCCGGTAGCGTGGTCGCCACCAGATAGTCCACCAGTCCCAGTACATAGGCGCTGTAGCGTGAACGCATCAACGCGGTGGCGCAGGGCGCAGGGTGGCCAGTGTGGTAATGGCCGCAGCAGGCATCCAGCAGGTTGCCGCTGCCGCAGGGGCAAATGGATGTACTCATGGTTACCACCAAAACGCTCCAAAGTTTTCCAGATACTACAGAGGATCATAGGGGAACTCGACGGCCAACGGGCATGAGAGCGCTGACCTTTCTTTTCATTCCTTGAGACATTTCGTCGCTGGCTCGCCGAAAGTCGCTGAGGTTCCATTGGCATTCGAGTGTTTGAGCTCAGTGCTACCCATGGAGCAAGGATAGGTGGATTAACCTATTTGCCAAATTAAAACCAATTAGGTTAATGTCGAACATGGAGAAGAAGACACCTCATTGCAAGCTGGCTAGCGTCAAGGCCCTGATTGACGCTGGGAAGGTGCGTACCACGAACGCAGCCCGAGCCGGTGCCGATCTCCTTGATCTTGATCTTGGCGAGATGCTGGCTGTAGTCCAGGCTCTTGAACCAGCGGATTTTTACAAAAGCATGACGACCTACGCTGATCACACGATATGGCAAGACGTGTACAGACCACACACGAAGGTGGGGAATCTATACCTGAAACTCACGGTTATCGAAGATGTGCTAATCGTGTCCTTCAAGGAGCTATGAATATGAAATGTCCTGTTTGCGGCGCTGCGGAGTTGGTCCATGACACCCGCGATATCCCCTATTCATACAAGGGCGAAACCATTGTGATTGTGAATGTGGCGGGGGACTTCTGCCCGTCCTGCGCCGAGTCAATCCTGGATCTGGCTGAGTCGGATCGTGTGATGAAAGAGATGCGCGCATTCTCTAAACAGGTCAATGCAGACCTCGTGGACCCCGGCTTTATTACCCGGGTGCGTAAGAAGCTGGCCCTGGATCAACGAGAAGCGGCTGAGATATTTGGAGGAGGGGTCAACGCCTTCTCGCGCTATGAGAACGGTAAGACGAAACCACCGTTAGCCCTCATAAAGCTTCTTAAGGTGCTCGATCGTCACCCAGAGTTACTCAACGAGGTCCGAACGGCATAGGGATGTTACCCTGAAGGCCTTCTCCTGATATCCAGCCGGTTGCCACTGCGGCCGCAGTCAATGGATATGCCTGTGGTTACCACCAATACTTTCCAAAATTTTCCGGGTTGGCCCAGAACCGGGCGTTCAGCCAGTCCGGTACCTGTTTGTATTCAAGCAGATCGTAGGTAAACAGCGTCAGTACCTGATTGTCGCGGCAAAACTGTTCGCTGGTCTGCAGGGCCAGGGAGAAAAAGTCGGTGTCCTTCCAGCCGCAGGCAGCCAGGTCGGCGAGTACTGCGATGCGGCTGGCGTTGAGGTTGCGCACCCCGCCCAGCAGCTCCAACCCTGCACGTTTTGACAGGTGCTCCAGGCAATCGACCACCAGGGCCAGGTCAAAGCGCTGGGCGGCCAGTTCGCCAGGCAATGGCCCTGGCCCTGCGACGCAGACGACGGTCTCAGGGTGCGCCTGCTGGAACGCCTCCAGCGCCGGGAAGTGGCTGGAGCCCAGGACCAGCAGGCGTTTGGGGGCTTGGCGATCAAGCAGGGCCGCGAGTGCTTGCTGTGGCGTACGGGAAGAATTGCCGGCGGTCATCGAAGATCCTCATATCAGAACCATGAAGACTAGCCTGCTTGAGCGTGCGGGCCTAGAGCCGGCGCTGGCCTGTTGCTCGGTAAAAGCCGCCTTGGCCAATGAATACGGGGGTTTGGCGGGCTGGCGCAGATGAAAAGAGCGGTCTTTACTCCACCTATCGGCTTGCGGCCGATCCCTCAGGAGAAAGCAAATGAGCATCATGCGGACAGCTCTACCCTTGGTTCTGCTAACCGGAGTATTGACAGGTTGCGCAGGCTTGCAAAAAACCGACTGGCCCACCTGTGCGGCCCTTGGCGGTGTTACCGGTGCGGCACTGGGCGCGACCGAAAGCTCGTCATGGGCCGGCGGTGGCGCGTTATTGATTGGCGGCATGGCCGGCGCCTATTGCTGGGTCCATGGCGACGGTGACGAGGACGGCGATGGCGTACCCGACAGCCGTGACCAGTGCCCGGGCACCCCCAAAGGCGTACAGGTCGATGCCAATGGCTGCCCACCGGTGCCTGAGGCGGTTGTCGTGGAAGAAGTAGTGGTGGTCCGGGAAGAGACCATTGTGATTCGTGATGTACGCTTCGAGTTTGACTCGGCCCGGCTGACGGCGGCGGATAAAACCAAGCTCGACACGGTCGCCACGCGCCTGAAACAGGAGGCTCCGGGTGCCCGGTTGCGGGTCAGTGGGCATACCGACAGCGTCGGTAAAGATGCCTACAACCAGAGGCTCTCGGAAAAACGCGCCCATTCGGTGACCGATTACCTGGTCCGCTCCGGCGTGCCCCGCAGCAACTTTGTCTCGGTGACGGGCGCCGGCGAGACCCACCCGGTGGCCGATAACAAAACCGCCGACGGTCGGGCCCAGAACCGCCGTGTGGAAATCCAGATCAACCGTTAAGGGGTTCCCTCCTTGCCCCTGGGTGGCTTCAGGGGCATTTCTGACGGCAATTTCCGACAAATCTCGCCGTTCCAGATGCCAAGTCGCAGCCTCCCCAAGTTTTTTAATCCTTCACTGGCAAATCGCCTGTAGAACTCGTTACTGTGCGCCCAAAGAATAATGTGAAGGAGACAGGGGCATGGGGTTATCAATGATCGAAACAGCACGGCAGCCACTCACGCGTAAGGTTTTTTTCCTGGTCCTGCTGGTCAGCCCTATTGCCCTGGCTGAGAGCGTCAGTGTCGAGACCCACTCGTTGTTGCGCTTGCCCAACAGCACCAGCGTGCTGCAGTTGGAGCGCCTGGAAGTTGCCGACTACGGCACTTTGTTGATTCCGGCGAATATCACCCAGGTCACGGTCGACGAGCTGCATCTGGGCCGCGAGGCGCGGATCACCATCGTGCCCAGCGCCTCGGCCCTGCAATTGCAGGTGCGGCATGCCCAGTTGGAACATGGCAGCCAGATCACCTCCCGTGGCGCGCCCGGCACCCATGAAAAGCCGGCCAAGCCGGGGCGTGACCTGAGCTTGCGGATCACCCAATTGAGCGCGGATGAACTGTCGGTCGATGCCCGTGGTGGCACGGGTGCCCAAGGCTATGCCGGCCTGGATGGCGCCAATGGCGAAGACCCAGGATGCACGTGGGGATCGGCCGGGCGTGGCGCCAATGGTGACAACGGCGGTGACGGGCTGCCGGGTGCGGCGGGCGCGGCAGTGCGCATCGAGTTGCCGCAGGATTATCCGCGCGAGCAGATCAAGGTCTGGGTCGATGGCGGTGCTGGCGGCTTGCCAGGTGTTGCCGGCAAGCCAGGTAAGGGCGGGCAGTCCAAGGGTTGCCTGGTGTACCGCGCCGATGGCGGCGAGGCGGGCCGGCCGGGGGTGGAAGGGCAGGCCGGGCCGGGGGGCCCTGCCGGTACGGTCACTATCCAGCGGCTTTGAGCTATCGGCAGCGGCCCCATCGCGGGCAAGCCCGCTCCCACACTTGATTTGCGAACCCATTCAAAATGTGGGAGCGGGCTTGCCCGCGATGGGGCCTTGAAGCACAACCTCAGAACATCGGCCGAGCCGAAGCCACTGCCACCACCACCAACCCGACAAGTAGATTTACCCCCACCAACCGTCGAATCTGCCCCAGCGCCGCTGCGCCCGCCGGCCAATCCTCTGCGGCCACCGCTGCCCGCAGTTCCGGCAACTTCAAGGCCTGGATGCGGATAAACAGCGCCGTCATCACCACATACAAGCCCATCATCACCTGTACATAGCGCGGCGCGGTTTCAAAGCCGTTGAAGCGCAATTGCAGCAAGCCGACACCACTGATCGGCAAGATCAATACGGCCACCCAGACCCACACGAAAAAACGCTGAAACACATTCAGCCACAGTTTCAGCCGTGGAGGGCCGTCGAGCGCCGCCATTGCGGCCGGGCGCAGGATCATCCAGGCGAAAAACATACCACCGACCCAGACCAGGGCGGCCAAGACATGCAGGGTGTAGGCAAGGCTAAAGACGGTCATTGAGGTACTCCGTTCTGCGCGGGATTAATTAGCGGGGTATGATAGCGGCCGATCCGAACCACTGAAAATTTATCCAGCGTTTTTTGCGCCCGACTATCCATGATCAGCACTGAACTCAAAACCACGATCCAGGGCGCCTACTCGCGTTTTCTCGAAGCCAAGAGCTTGAAACCGCGCTACGGCCAGCGCCTGATGATCGCCGAAGTGGCCAAGGTCCTCGGGGATATCGACACCGACGACGAAGGCCGGCGCAGTGGCGACCCTGCGGTCGTGGCCGTCGAGGCCGGCACCGGTACCGGCAAGACCGTGGCCTACAGCCTGGCGGCGATTCCCACTGCCAAGGCCGCCGGCAAGCGCCTGGTGATTGCCACCGCCACCGTGGCCCTGCAAGAGCAGATCGTCTACAAAGACCTGCCGGACCTGATGCGCAACAGCGGCCTGAGCTTCACCTTTGCCCTGGCCAAGGGCCGTGGCCGCTATATGTGCCTGTCCAAGCTGGATGTGCTGCTGCAGGAAGGCCATGCGCAAACCGCCACGGCCTCGCTGTTTGAAGAAGAAGGCTTCAAGATCGAGGTCGATGAAGCCAGCCAGAAGCTGTTTACCAGCATGATCGAGAAATTGGCCGGCAATAAGTGGGACGGCGACCGCGACAGCTGGCCCAATGCCCTGGAAGACGCCGACTGGGCGCGCCTGACCACCGATCATAGCCAATGCACCAACCGCCACTGCCCCAACTTCGGCCAGTGCGCCTTCTACAAGGCCCGCGAAGGCATGGGCAAGGTTGATGTGATCGTCACCAACCACGACATGGTCCTCGCCGACCTGGCCCTGGGCGGCGGCGCCGTGCTGCCCGACCCACGCGATACCCTGTACGTGTTCGATGAAGGCCACCACTTGCCGGACAAGGCCATCGGCCACTTTGCCCACTACACGCGCCTGCGTTCCACCGCCGACTGGCTGGAAACCACTGCCAAGAACCTCACCAAGCTGCTGGCCCAGCATCCGCTGCCGGGCGACCTGGGCAAGCTGATCGAGCAGGTGCCGGAGCTGGCGCGGGAGATCAAGACCCAGCAACAGTTCATGTTCAGCGCTTGCGAGCAGGTGGCGGACTTCAAGCCCGGCGAAGACGTCGAAGGCCGCGAACGGCCACGCCACCGCTTTGTCGGCGGGCTGATCCCCGAGCATATGCGCGAGATGGGCGTGGAGCTGAAGAAAGGCTTCTCGCGTCTCACCGACTTGTTCACCCGCCTGACCGACCTGCTCAAGGAAGGCATGGACGGCGAGGTCAATATTGGCATCGCCAGCAACCAGGCCGAAGAATGGTACCCATTGTTTGGCAGCCTGTTGTCCCGTGCCCAGGGCAACTGGGAGTTGTGGACGGCTTTCACCGTCGAAGACCCGGAAGACAACCCGCCCATGGCCCGCTGGCTGACGCTGTCGGAAAGCGGCGCGCTGTTCGATATCGAAGTCAACGCCAGCCCGATCCTGGCGGCGGAAATGCTCCGCCGCAACCTGTGGAACGTGGCCTACGGCGCCCTGGTGACCTCGGCCACCCTGACTGCCCTGGGCACCTTTGACCGCTTCCGCATGCGCGCCGGCTTGCCGAAAAAAGCCGTCACCGCAGTGGTCCCCAGCCCGTTCCATCACGCCGACGCTGGCGTGCTGCGGGTGCCGGACCTCAAGGCCGACCCACGGGATGCGCCGGCCCACACCGCGGCCATCATTCGTGACCTGCCGTCGCTGGTGGAAGGTTCCAAGGGTACCCTGGTGCTGTTCTCGTCACGCAAGCAGATGCAGGACGTGTTCGACGGCCTTGACCGTGACTGGCGCAAGCAGGTGTTTATCCAGGGCAACCTGTCGAAACAGGAAACCCTGAACAAGCACAAGGCGCGGGTCGATGGCGGGGACTCCAGCGTGCTGTTCGGCCTGGCCAGCTTTGCCGAAGGTGTCGACTTGCCGGGGGCCTACTGCGAACACGTGGTGATCGCCAAGATCCCGTTCTCGGTGCCGGACGATCCGGTGGAGGCCGCGCTGGCCGAGTGGATCGAAGCCCGTGGCGGCAATCCGTTCATGGAAATCTCGGTGCCGGATGCCTCGTTGAAGCTGGTCCAGGCCTGTGGTCGCTTGCTGCGTACCGAAGAAGACCGGGGCACCATCACCTTGCTCGACCGCCGTCTGGTCACCCAGCGCTATGGCAAGGCAATCCTGAATGCCTTGCCGCCGTTCCGGCGCGAAATTTCTTAAGCCACCGTGGGTGAATTCACCCACTTCGTGGTCTACCTCATATCAAGTCATCAGGCCATTCACCGGCCGATTGGGAGAACCTTGTTCGTATGATCCGCACGCTGCCTGCTCTTTTTGCCCTGTTGTTCGCCGCGCCATTGCTGGCCGCGCCGGCGGGGCAACAGACACTGTTCAACTTTGTCCGGCCGGCCGATGTGGTCAAGGTGGCGACCCAGGACGCCAGCTTGCCGCAATACAACGCCGAGCAGACCCCCGAAGGCGAGGTGCTGCGCCGCATCACCTTTAACCCGGCGGCGGAGCCGAGCCTGGTGCTCAGCCCACAGAACGGTGTGTGGGACTGGTCGCAATCGAGTGCCATGAGCCTGCGTATCCAGAGCGCGATGGACTGGGCGCTGACGTTGTACGTCAAGGTGCAGAGCAGCGACGGCAAGACCCTGGTCAGCCGTATCGATCTGCCGGCGGGGCCTGCGCAAACCCTGCTGGTGCCGCTGCAAGCCAATTCGCCCTTGAGCCAGGGCATGAAGGCTGGCCCTCCCATGCCGATCACCGTGGACGGGCAGCGTGTGATGCTGGCCGCCAGTGCTGGCGAAATCGATCGCAGCCAGGTGGTCTCGGTCACCCTGTCGATGCTCAAGCCCACTGCGCCGCAAAGCATCCTGCTGGAGCGCTTTGGCGTGCAGGACAGCGAACCGGTGCTCAAGGCCGCCTACAGTGAACTGGTGGATGCCTACGGGCAGTCCACCCGCGCGCGCTGGCCGGAAAAAGTCAGCAGCGACGAGCAGTTGAAAGCCGCTGCCGCCAAGGAACAGCAACAGCTCAAGGGCTGGCTGGCGGAACGGGACAAGAGTGCCCTGGACACGTTCGGCGGCTGGACCAAGGGCCCGGCCTTTGACGCCAGCGGTTTCTTCCGCACCGAAAAGCGCGATGGGCGCTGGTATCTGGTGACGCCGCAAGGGCATCCGTTCTATTCCCTGGGTGTCAACACCGTGGCGGCGGACAGCAGCCAGACCTATGTGGCTGGCCGCGAGTGGATGTTTGGCGCATTGCCCAAGGCCGGTGAGCCCTTCGCCACGTATTACGGCAAGGGTGATAACCGTAGCGGCAATGGTGCCGGCCTTGGGCGCGGTTTTGATGCGGGCCGCTGGTACGATTTCTACGGCGCCAACCTGCAGCGTACCTACGGCACCGAAGGCTTTGACCAGAAGCGCTGGGTCGGCCACACCCTCGATCGCCTGCAAGCCTGGGGCTTCAACACGGTCGGTAACTGGAGCGCCCCGCAACTGGGGGACGCTGAGCGCGTGCCTTACACCTTGCCCCTGTCGATCATTGGTGATTACACCAGTATCAGCACTGGCATCGACTGGTGGGGCGGCATGCCCGATCCCTTCGACCCGCGCTTTGCCATGGCCACCGAGCGGGCAGTGGCGATTGCCACCCGTGACCATCGCGATGACCCTTGGTTGATCGGCTTCTTTGCCGATAACGAGCTGGCGTGGGCCGGCCCAGGTGACGATGCGAAATCCCGCTATGCCCTGGCCTACGGCACCCTGCGCATGACCACCGATGTGCCGGCCAAGCGCGCATTCCTCAAGCAACTGCGTGACAAATACCGCAACGAAGAGGGCCTGTCCAAAGCCTGGGGGATCCACCTGGCTGGCTGGGAGTTGATGGAAGATCCAGGCTTTGAGCCGCCGATGCCCAGCCTCGAGCACCCGGAAATCGAGGCCGACTTCCAATACTTCCAGAAGACTTTCGCTGACGCCTACTTCAAGACCATCTCCGACGCGCTGAAATGGCATGCGCCCAACCAGTTGCTGCTGGGCGGCCGCTATGCGGTCAGCACCCCGGAGGCGGTGGCGTCCTGCGCCCAGTATTGCGATGTACTGAGCTTCAATATGTACACCCTCAAGCCCCAGGACGGTTATGACTTCGCCGCCCTGCGCGCGTTGGACAAGCCGGTGTTGATCAGCGAGTTCAACTTTGGCTCGGCCGACCGTGGCCCGTTCTGGGGCGGTGTCACGCCATTGGCCAGGGAAGAGGCGCGGGGCACGGCTTACGCGAACTTCCTCAAGCAAGCCATGGCCGAACCGTCGATTGTCGGCGTGCACTGGTTCCAGTACCTCGATCAGCCGGTAAGTGGTCGTTTGCTGGACGGTGAAAATGGCCATTTCGGCCTGGTGGGGATCACCGATGTGCCGTTCCAGGGGTTTGTCGACAGTGTGCGCAAGAGCAACCTGGCGACGATCCAGCAATTGGCCCGGGAAGCCGAAAAGGCCAAGGTCGCCCAGGCTGCCACGGGTTCCCAAACCCAGTAATGACTGGAACAATGGGCGCCACTTTACGTAGGTCTTTTTCGAGGGGGATGCCGGTGCAGATTCAGGGTCATTACGAGCTTCAATTTGAAGCAGTGCGTGAAGCCTTCGCCGCACTGTTTGACGACCCTCAGGAGCGCGGCGCGGCGCTGTGTGTGCAGGTTGGCGGCGAAACCGTCCTCGATCTGTGGGCCGGCACTGCCGACAAGGACGGTGCCCAGGCCTGGCACAGCGATACCATCGCCAACCTGTTCTCCTGCACCAAGACATTCACCGCCGTCACCGCCCTGCAACTGGTTGCCGAAGGCAAGTTGCAGCTGGACGCCCCGGTTGCCAACGATTGGCCGCAGTTCGCGGCGGCAGGCAAGGACAACATCACCCTGCGCCAACTGCTGTGCAATAAGGCCGGGCTGCCCGCGCTGCGTGAAATATTGCCCGCCGAAGCCCTGTATGACTGGCCGTTGATGACGGCCGCCCTGGCCGCCGAAGCGCCCTGGTGGACACCCGGCGAAGGCCATGGCTACGCCGCCATTACCTATGGCTGGCTGGTCGGTGAGCTGCTGCGCCGCGCCGATGGGCGTGGGCCGGGGGAGTCGATTGTGGCCCGGGTTGCCCGCCCGCTGGGCCTGGACTTTCATGTCGGGTTGGCGGACGAAGAGTTTTATCGCGTTGCCCACATTGCCCGGAGCAAAGGCAATATGGGGGATGAGGCCGCCCAACGGTTGTTACAGGTCACCCTGCGTGAGCCCGAAGCAATGACTACCCGGGCGTTTACCAATCCGCCTTCTATACTAACCAGCACTAATAAACCCGAGTGGCGTCGCATGCAGCAGCCTGCGGCAAATGGGCATGGCAATGCGCGCAGTTTGGCCGGGTTTTATAGTGGTTTACTGGACGGAAGTTTGTTGGAAGCCGATATGCTTGAACAACTGACCCGTGAGCACAGTATCGGGCCGGATAAAACCTTATTGACGCAAACCCGTTTTGGCCTGGGTTGTATGTTGGACCAGCCAGGCGTGCCCAATGCGACGTTCGGCCTTGGCCCACGTGCATTTGGGCATCCTGGGGCTGGGGGCTCCGTGGGCTTTGCCGATCCAGAATATGATGTAGCCTTTGGTTTCGTGACCAATACACTGGGGCCGTATGTACTTATGGACCCGCGCGCGCAAAAGTTGGTAAGAATATTGGCCGGTTGTCTGTAAATAGCTTGCGGTCTGGCGTTTTTTTGTTAAAAAGGCACCTACAAAAGGCGCTGGCAAAATGTTGTTACTTAAATCTTCTTGAAGCGTCTGTTTAACGAGTCATCAAGACTCCTGTTTTTTCTCATTTTGTGGATATCTCATGTTATCGAACAAGTCCTTGGCACTGGCGCTCTGCCTCACTCTTACTGGTTGTGCACAAACCCCACAAAATGATGCGTCTGGCGAGCATTGGTGGTCATTCTGGCCCGACAAGGCGGCGGCCAAGGACGTTACCGCCAAGGCCGATGCCAAGGCAACTGACGCCAAGGCCGACCTCAAGGCCGATCTGAAGGCGGCAACGCCTGCTCCCGCTGCGGCACCGGTCGTGGCCAAGGCTGAAAGCGACACCAAGTGGTGGTGGCCGTTTGAAAGCAAGCCAAAACCCCTGAGCAAAGTCGATGTGACCAACATCCCCATGCCAGACCCGAAAATCACCCAGGCCTGGCTGGACGACTACGAGCCGCGCCTGCGCGCCGCGATCAAGGACAGCAACCTGCAACTGGAGCGTCGCGACAACGTACTGGTGGTGATTGCCCCGGTCGACGGTTCGTACAACCCGAAGCGTCCGGCGATGCTGCTGCCCGTGACCCTGGGCCCGTTCACCCGTGTCGCCAAGGCTGTTGAAAAGGATCCGAAGACCGCCGTGCTGGTCCTGGGCCATATCGACACCGTGCAGAACCAGCCGCTGACCAAGGAGCGTGCCCAGTCCATTGCTTCGATCTTCAGCCTTAGCGGCCTGAAGCAGGACCGCCTGATGTTGCGTGGCATGGGTGACCTGATGCCCCGCGCCGCCAACGACAGCACCCAGGGCCGCGCCCTGAACCGTCGCATGGAAATCATGTTCACCCAGCGCACCACCATGCTGGCACTGCTGAGCAAGTACAACTCGCCAAATCCGCCGAAGCCTGAACTGGTCGCGGTACAGGACGTAGTTGCCCCCGCGCCGGTCGCCAAGAAAGCCGTTGCTGCCAAGAAAGCACCGGCCAAGAAGGCCGCTGCCAAGCCAGCCGCGAAAAAAGCTGCGGCCAAGCCGGCTGCAAAAAAGTCGGCTGCAACGCCTGCGAAAAAAGTAGCGGTGAACGACCAGGCGAAAAACTGAGCAGTTGAGCAAGAAGGATAAAACCCCATGACCCAGGCACTGGCTGATATGCGCCGTGACTACACACGGGACGGTTTGAGCGAGGCCCAGGCCCCGGATGAGCCGTTTGCCTTGTTCCACCAGTGGTTCAGCGATGCGGTCAAGACCGAGCAACCGCCGGTGGAGGCCAATGCCATGACCCTGGCGACCGTGGACCAGGAGGGCCGGCCTCACTGCCGTGTCCTGCTGCTCAAGGGGCTGGATGCGCAAGGTTTTACCTTCTTTACCAATTACCAGAGCGCCAAGGGCCAGCAACTGGCCGTACGCCCTTTTGCTGCCATGACCTTCTTCTGGCCGACCCTGGAGCGCCAGGTGCGCATTGAGGGGCGGGTGGTGAAGGTCACGCCCGCAGAGTCGGACGCCTATTATCAGGTACGCCCCCTGGGCAGCCGCATTGGTGCCTGGGCTTCCCCGCAAAGCCAGGTGATCCGTGATCGCCAGCAATTGCAGGACTTGCTCACGCTGACTGAACAGCGTTTCAGCGAAACCCAGCCGGATTGCCCGGAACACTGGGGAGGCTATCGCCTGCTGCCGGAACGCATCGAGTTCTGGCAGGGCCGGGCGAGCCGTTTGCATGACCGCTTGAACTATCGTCTGCAGGGGGCCGACTGGACCCGTGAGCGACTGGCACCCTGAGAGCTAAAACACCTGTAATCCCACCCTGGATCTTTATGGCCTTGAGTGTTGCCCAGGCCTCTACTTCGGGGTTTCTGGCGTGTATTGCCGTGCTGCATCCTGCAGCCACTGTGGCAAATCCTTACGCTTGACCTGCTCTGCCTTGGCGCGTTCCAACTGTTGCAGCATAAAGTTGCGCTTGCGCTGGTCGTCTCCCGCCAGGGACAGCGCCAGGTCGCGGTCTACCCAGCGCTTGATCCGCCGGTACAGCCACCAGTGGAAATACAGGCCGGCTGCAGTGGTCGCTACAATGATGAAGTAGTCCATGAAATTCCTTGTCTGGGTGCAGGTGCTACCGTTTGTCGGTTTTTGCGGTACAGCCTGTCTGTACTGGGGCTGAATGAAAGCAATTTTCTGCGGGCCTTGCCGTGACAGGCGTCAAGCAGCGGAGTCTAATAAAGTGATGTCCTTTGGAGTTGATGCTATGCGTAAGTCTGTTCTGCTGGTTGCCTGCTTTACCACGATGTCGTTGCTGCTGGGTGGCTGTGCCTCCAGCCTGACCGGCGACTCGTACTCCCGTGACGAAGCGCGTCGTGTGCAGAGCGTTCGCATGGGCACCATCGAATCCCTGCGTCCGGTCAAGATCGAAGGCACCAAGACCCCAATCGGCGGCGCAGCAGGCGCAGTCATCGGTGGTGTTGGCGGTAGCGCCATCGGTGGCGGTCGCGGCAGCATTGTAACCGCCGTCATCGGCGCCGTGGCCGGTGGCCTGCTGGGCTCGGCCACCGAAGAAGGCCTGACCCGCACCCAGGGTGTGGAAATCACCGTGCGCGAAGACGACGGCAGCATGCGCGCCTACGTCCAGGCGGTGCAGGAAAACGAGATTTTCCGCATTGGTGACCGGGTTCGCATCATGACCGTTGATGGGACCAGCCGCGTTACCCGTTAAGGGGGCCGGCGGCAAAAGCAAAACCCCGACCGGGTGACTGGGCGGGGTTTTTTATTAGCGTTCATGGCCGGGTTCGTAGGCCGATGAAGTACTCCAAGTCGTTTCTCAAGTTAATGTTCAGCAGCGTGGATAGCTGGGCGACTTGGCTTTTTGTTAGTTCCAACTCTCCGGGTTGCAACTCCTCAAGGGGTTTTGATTCGGTGAGTTGAGCGACGTCTTGGTTAAGCTGATCCCCTTCTATGTCGAATTGGTGCTGCAACGAACCATCTTGCTTCTGGTCCGGGTAAAAACCGGTAATTGATAGATAAAACATAATGTTTGTTAAGACCCTTTTCAGCTTCTGGTTCTCTAGTCAGATATTGCAGGTGAGTTGGAAAAAATGAACAGGGGGTCCCTATTGTTCTGCCTGCCAAAGATTCGATAGCTGCCAGTTGGGTGGGCGTAAGGTTGTAACCCTCCCAGCCATACTGCTCGTCGGACCATTGCATTATGGTTTTCAACTTGTCCTCACACCCATGAGGTAGCACGACTACAAACGCCTGGAGGTCAGTAATCTTATCGAAGGCTTCAATCAGATATCTCATGGTGCGAATCTTTTTCTTCTTTTGGATTTTCGTGGAGATGGATTTGATTATTAACGGTTCAAATCCACCTCCAGGCTTACTACCGATGCATGTGGTGATAAACGATGGACTCCATCTTGTTACTCGTTAATGGGACGCCGGTGAGGGGACGTCTCTCAGATTGAGTAACTGGTGGGGGGGGGGGCGCTCAGGTGAACATTTCGATGTCATCTTGCGCGCTACTGATTACACCGCTCAGTGATGGGTGTTTTTGCACAGCATATTGCATTGCAGTAGATACCTTAGCTGTGTCCAGTGCTCTGAATCGACGCGCGATATGACCTATAGCGACTATGGCTGCTGAAGCAATCGTTTGGTTGTCATGACTCATATGCCTTAAACAGATCTCTTGAGCCCAGACGCCATTTTTTTCATTAAGCCCTATAGAAATCAGTGCAGTTGCTACCTTACATTCGTCTCCAGCGGCAAGACTGTTTACTACTTCCTCATGACTCATATCCGGGTCGTGATAGTGCATGTTCATTTTTTTGCTCCGAGAATTTTTCCTTTGCGGTTGGTTTTACCTGCTTTTATCAGCGCGTTTTTCATGTCTTGATGAAGCTCTTCCCAGGACCTCACATGACCGTGATAAAGCTCATCTGCGGTGCGATCTATGACCACAAACTCCTTCGTTTGTGGGTCGATGCCTACTCTGCGCGGTTCTGTAGGTTTCACTTGTATAGAGTCGTTTAGTGCAGCTAAACCGTTGGTTGGTCTTTTGCTTTTAACGGAGTTGCCTTTTTTTCCGTGGTACGGCGCATCTTCGTACTTCCAGCTCACCACGATATAGAGCGGTTTTACCCCTGACTCACTGGGGAACACCAGAATAAAATCCTTGTACTCCGGCGGATAAATCGGGTCGACGATGATATTGGCGGCTGTTTCCGTCGGCGGATACACCCATAGGTGAGGCGTGGCTGGCGCAGCTTCCAGTGCGGGTATGCCAAGGGTATCTGTAGGGTCAACCGCAGGTGTCCAGATCAGTTCGACGCCGTCGCCCAAATCCGCTACGTGTTGCGTGCCCTGTGGTTGAAACTGTACGACATCGACCATTTCCCAATCACGATTCTTTCCCGTGTAGAAGGCATAGCCCTTCAGGCTACCGTCGGCCTGTTGTTCGATATTCAGGCGTACGCGGGTGCGGGCACGGGGCAGGGTGCGCAATTGTTCATCGCTATAGAGCGCGCTGTCGCCCAGTGTCGAGGGCCAGAGTAGGGCGACCAGGCCCAGCATGAGACCTGTTGCAACAGTCCCGGTGGCTGCAGCCGCGCCGGTAATGGTCGAGCCCCCCAGTGCCAGCGAGCCAAGCCCGGCAGGCAATGCACTGGCGCTGATCTTCTTGAGAGGAAGTCGGCCTGTTGCATCTGTTTCACGGCCGCCCAGCACTGCATGTTCGCCATAGTCTGCGAGGCGATCCAGGGGAATGTAACCAGACGGGGTGTTATAGCTGATGATGGCGTCCGGCAAGTGGCAGGACTTGGCGAAAACGCACCCGACGACAGGGGCCGGCGTTGGTTCTGGCGCTGGCTGAAGCTTTGCTTCATACGCCTGCTGGCGTGCGAGCATTGCGTTGTAGGGTTGCTGGCGAGTCTCGCGGGCTGCCAGTTCGCGGTCGCTCATAGGTTCCAGGCGGCGATAGCCACCGGTACCGGTTCCATAGGAACGCCAGACCTGGGGTCTGTCCTTGTTGTTGGCCATCATGCCCTCCTGGCCGTGACATCCGTTCTTGAAGACGGGTGTGCGACCTTATGGGAGGTGCAGGAGAAAGAATGTAGGAAGGTGCTGTGAGCGAGGGGAGAAGAGGCTGAAAGAATGGGTGAGGGCAGGATAAGCCTGCCCTCACGGATGCGTTACGCGTTGACCGTCACCTGCTTACGACTGGCCATCGCCGTCACTGCATAACCAATCAATGCCGCGAGGATCGAGCCGGTGAGAATGCCCATCCGGTCCATCCCGGCGTATTCGCTACTGCCCGGTACGAACGCCAGCGAGCCGACAAACAGGCTCATGGTGAAGCCGATGCCGCACAGGATGGCCACGCCCATGACCTGGCCCCAATTGGCGCCGGTCGGTAGGGCCGCGAGGCCGGTTTTAACCGCAAGCCAGGTCAGGCCAAACACGCCGACCGTCTTGCCCACCAGCAGGCCTGCGGCGATACCCATTGGCACATGGTGGGTGAAGCTCTCCAGGTTGACCCCGGCCAGGGACACGCCGGCGTTGGCAAAGGCGAACAGCGGCAGGATGCCGTAGGCCACCCACGGGTGCAGGGCGTGTTCCAGGCCCAGCAGGGGCGAGGGTTCGGCATTTTTGGTGCGCAGCGGAATGCAGAACGCCAGGGTCACGCCGGCCAGGGTGGCGTGAACACCACTTTTGAGTACGCAGACCCACAGGATCAGGCCAATGATCAGATACGGCCCAAGCTTCACCACCCCCAGGCGGTTCATGGCTATCAGCGCGACAAGGCAGGCGCCGGCACCGGCCAGCGACGCGGTGGACAGTTCGCTGGAGTAGAAGATCGCGATGACGATGATGGCGCCCAGGTCATCGATGATTGCCAGGGTCATCAGGAACAGCTTCAGCGACACCGGTACGCGTTTGCCCAGCAACGCCAGTACGCCCAGGGCAAAGGCGATATCGGTGGCCATCGGGATGGCCCAGCCGCCCAGCGCTGCCGGGTTATCCTTGTTCAGCGCCCAGTAGATCAGCGCCGGCACCACCATGCCGCCAATGGCTGCGGCGCCTGGCAGCACGACCTGGGAAGGCTTGGACAAGTGGCCGTCGAGCAACTCGCGCTTGACCTCCAGGCCGATCAGCAGGAAAAACAGGGCCATCAGGCCGTCGTTGATCCACAGCAGCGACGGCTTGGCGATTTGCAGGGCGCCGATTTGTACGGCCACGGGCACGTCAAGAAAGCTGTTGTAGAGATAGGACAGCGGCGAGTTGTTGATGATCAGGGCCAAGGCGGCTGCAGCGATCAGTAACAGACCGCTGGCCGCTTCGAGCTGGAAGAAACGGGTAAACGTGCTACGCAGAGGCAAGGGATGCTCTCCAATCAAAGTTCAATAGGGGCGTACCCTAACCCGTACTGTTAGTTGTTAAAACAAAAGTTATATTCTTTTTTGTTATATAAAAGGGTCGTGATAGGGATTGAGCCAAAGCCTGGCAATTGTGTATCGAATTGAGTCATGACTGTATCTGTGTGCAGTGTAGGAAACACCCTAAAATCAAGCCTGAAAATTTAATGGAACTTGAGCATGAGCGACCATCGTCCGTGGGCCCGAGAGGCCATCCGCATTATTGAGGCGGACTTCCAGCGCAGCGCCGACACCCACCTGATCCCGCTGCCATTGTCGGGCTTGCCGGGGATCGAGTTGTATTTCAAGGATGAGTCGAGCCACCCCACAGGTAGCCTGAAGCACCGACTGGCGCGCTCGCTGTTCCTGTATGCGCTGTGCAACGGTTGGCTCAAGCCCGGAGCGCCAGTGATCGAAGCTTCCAGCGGTTCGACGGCGATCTCCGAGGCGTACTTTGCGCGCCTGCTGGGCCTGCCGTTCATTGCGGTGATGCCGGCCACCACGTCCCAGGAAAAAATTGCGCAGATCGCTTTTTACGGCGGCAAGAGCCACCTGGTGCAAGATCCCACGCAGATCTACGCCGAGTCCGAGCGCCTGGCGCAGGAAAGCGGCGGCCACTTCATGGACCAGTTCACCTATGCCGAACGGGCCACCGACTGGCGGGCGAACAACAATATTGCCGAGTCGATCTTCCAGCAGTTGCGCTTCGAGCGGCATCCCGAGCCGAGCTGGCTGATTTCCAGCCCGGGCACCGGCGGGACCACGGCGACCCTGGGGCGTTATGTGCGCTATCGCCAGCATTGCACCCGGGTGTTGTGTGCCGACGCTGAGCGTTCGGTGTTCTTCGAGTATTACCAGAGCGGTGATGCCAGCTTGCGCCTGGACTGTGGTTCACGTATCGAAGGCATCGGCCGGCCACGGGTGGAGGCGTCGTTCCTGCCCAAGGTGATTGATGCGATGGTCAAGGTGCCGGATGCCTTGTCGCTGGCGGCCATGCATTACCTGGCGCAGCGCTTGGGACGGCGGGTCGGGGGTTCCAGCGGCACCAACCTGATTGGCGCGCTGATCGCTGCGCAGCAGATGCAGGCGGCAGGAGAGTCGGGGTCTATCGTGGCGATTCTGTGTGATGGGGGCGAGCGTTATGCCACGACCTACTACGACGATGCGTGGCTGGTCGGGCAGGGGTATGCGCTGGAAGAGTTGATTGACGCGGTAGCTGCCACTGTCGAGCGGGGCGAGCCGTTGCCGGACAGCGTCCTGCGCGCCAATATCTAAACCGTCTGGCACATGATGATCACTGTGGGAGCCGGGCTTGCCCGCGATGGCGGTCTGTCAGTCAACATCAGCGTTAACTGATCGATCGCCATCGCGGGCAAGCCCACACAGTGGGGGCGTTTGCTCAGGCTTCGATGCCGAGGATATTGCGCGCCACGGCTTCGGCAATCCGAATCCCGTCAACGCCTGCCGACAGGATCCCACCGGCATAACCTGCACCTTCGCCGGCCGGGAACAGGCCTTTGACATTCAAGCTCTGCATCGACGCATCGCGAGTGATCCGCAGCGGCGACGAGGTGCGGGTCTCGATCCCGGTCAGGACCGCGTCATGCAGCGAGTAACCCTTGATCTGTTTCTCAAAGGCCGGTAATGCTTCGCGGATGGCCTCGATGGCGAAGTCTGGC
Source organism: Pseudomonas sp. ICMP 8385 (assembly GCF_002699915.1). NCBI lineage: Bacteria > Pseudomonadati > Pseudomonadota > Gammaproteobacteria > Pseudomonadales > Pseudomonadaceae > Pseudomonas > Pseudomonas sp. ICMP 8385. The sequence continues at coordinate 33,110 of NZ_LKBY01000002.1, forward strand.
AAGGCCAGGGCCAAGTCGCCCAGGGCTACGCCCGGCTTGTAGGAAGGTTCCACGCTGCCGATAGCGGTGGACGGCTTGCCGGCGATGAAATCCCCCACCAGTTGCGCCGGCGCTTCGTAGTTGCTGCCGCCGAGGATGAACGCGTGGGATTCCAGGCGCTCCTGCAACTCGATCCCGGCCAGCGGGCCGCCCGGGTAGTCCACTTCCGGGGTGATGCCGACCACGATCCCGGAGTTGGCGTTGCGTTCGTTACGCGAGTACTGGCTCATGCCATTGGTCACGACCCGGTTCGGCTCGGAAGTGGCCGCCACCACCGTGCCGCCCGGGCACATGCAGAAGCTGTACACCGAACGGCCGTTCTTGGCATGGTGCACCAGCTTGTAGTCGGCCGCGCCCAGCTTCGGGTGCCCGGCATATTTGCCCAGGCGTGCAGCGTCGATCAGCGACTGCGGGTGCTCGATACGAAAACCCACCGAAAACGGCTTGGCCTCCATGTACACGCCACGGCCGTGGAGCATGCGGAAGGTGTCGCGGGCGCTGTGGCCGAGGGCGAGGATCACGTGCCTGGAGAGGATCTGCTCGCCGCCATCGACCACCACGCCATTTAACTGGCCATCGTCGATCAACACATCGGTGACCCGTTGTTCAAAACGCACCTCACCGCCGAGGGCGATGATCTGCTGGCGCATGTTTTCCACCACGCCGGTCAGGCGGAAGGTGCCGATATGCGGTTTGCTGACGTAGAGGATTTCGTCTGGCGCGCCGGCCTTGACGAACTCGTGCAGGACCTTGCGCCCGTGGAACTTCGGGTCCTTGATCTGGCTGTAGAGCTTGCCGTCGGAAAAGGTCCCGGCGCCGCCCTCGCCGAACTGCACGTTGGACTCGGGGTTGAGTACGCTTTTGCGCCACAGGCCCCAGGTGTCCTTGGTGCGCTGGCGCACTTCGCGGCCGCGCTCGAGGATGATCGGCTTGAAGCCCATCTGTGCCAGCAGCAACCCGGCAAAGATCCCGCAAGGGCCGAAGCCGACCACAATCGGCCGCTCGCTCAGGTCTGCCGGCGCCTGGCCGACGACCTTGTAGCTGACATCGGGCGCGGCATTGATATTGCGGTCGTCAGCGAACTTGAGCAGCAGGGCGGCTTCACCCTTGACCTCAAGGTCGACGGTGTAGATGAAGCACAGCTCCGACGACTTCTTGCGTGCATCGTAGCTGCGTTTGAACAGGGTGAAATCGAGCAGATCATCACTGGCGATGCCCAGGCGCTGCACGATGGCAGGCCGCAGGTCTTCTTCGGGATGGTCGATGGGCAGCTTGAGTTCGGTGATTCGTAGCATGACAGGATCCGATATGCGGCGTTTGGTAGGGCCGGCGGTTTTGCAAACCGGCGATTATAAGCCCCAACGGCGCTTTCCCGTCATGCTAAAACAGCGCAGGGCCGAATCAGTCGTCTCGCGAGCCGCCAAACGCTGCACAGCCACGTTGCACCTGACCGTTGATCCGAAGTTCGGCGCTCATATGCTGCAGGCTGCCGCTGACGCTGTCGATACAGCGCTGGGGCGCGACCCACAGCTCGATCTGCTGGCCGTTGGCTTCGGTGGTGAGGTTGAAGCGGCCATCACCCAGTTGCTCTTCCACATACGGCACCGGCAACGGTGGCTGGCCCTCGCGTTGCAGGACCATGCCCTTGTTGGTGACATTCAGGGCCCACGCCGGCTTATGGCCGTTGGCGCGCAGGATCATTCGTTTGAAGTCCGGGTCGTCACAGGCCGAGGCCGAGCGTTCGACGCGGTACAACTGCTGCAGCTCCACCTGGCCCTGGGTGCCGCTGGCCACCCCGGAGAACTTGCCGCGCAGGTCGGCGAACAGGGCCCCTTGCTGGCCGGCCAGGGACGCCGCTTCCTGGAGGATGCTGGTACCGCCGCTATCGTTGACCACGTAGTTGCGCTGGTCATGGCAGGGCTGGAACAGCAATTTGCCACCGACGGCAGTCAGCTCGCCCTGCATGCGAGTCAAGCTCGCGGTGGAAGGCTTGGCCGGGTCGCTTTCAAACACCTGGCAGGCGGCGAACAAGGGCAGCAGGGCAAACAGAGCTAGGATACGGGCGGCAGGCATTATCGGGTCTCCTGATAAGTGTCGCCACGTTACGCAGGCTGGCGCTGCATCACAAGCCGGTGATGGGGGGCGAATAGGTTTCAGCATTTTAATAAAGCCTGGAATGACGCTTTTTCTCCTGGATGTTGTGCCAGCCTTGTGCAACTTTTAAGTTTTGCAACGGAGCCAATCCATGACCATTCGATGGAGCCTGTTCGCCCTGGCCTGGCTGGCGCCTTTGGCCTGGGCCGAGGCACCGGCCAAGCTGTTCTACACCTCACAGACCGATTTCACCGAGATGACCTTGACCCTGAAAAGAGCCGACGCCCTCCAACCCGAGTTTATCGAGGTCGATGTGACGCTGACGCCGCAGGCCAGGGAGCGCACGAAAGCGCTGACCCAGGCGGCCATGCATAAACAGATGACGCTGTACCTCAATGGCCGGCAGCTCAATACGGCGACGGTCCATGGTGTGCTCAGCGGCCCGGGCCTGAGGTTCTCCATTCCCCGCGATCAGTTGCTGGAGATGATGCCGTCGTTGCTCAAGTGATCAGCCTACGATGTAAGTCTGCCCAGTCTGTAAGCCTTCCACGCTCTTGGCGTAGGCCAGTGCCACATCCGCCGCAGGCACCGGCTTGAAGCCGCGGAAATAAGGGGCATAGCTGCCCATGGCCTCCACCAGCACGTTGGGGCTGACCGAGTTGATCCGCAGGCCCCGTGGCAGTTCGATCGCAGCGGCTTTGACGAAAGCATCCAGGGCGCCATTGACCAGCGCGGCCGAGGCCCCGGTGCGGATCGGGTCGCGGTTGAGAATGCCGCTGGTGAAGGTGAACGACGCACCATCGTTGGCAAACTCGCGGCCGATCAGCAACAGGTTGACCTGGCCCATCAGTTTGTCCTGCAACCCGAGGTCGAAGTGGCTGGCGTCCATTTCGCCCAGGGGCACAAAGTTGACGCTACCGGCGGCGCACACCAGGGCATCGAAGGTGCCGGTTTGTGCAAACAACTGGCGGATCGAAGCGCTGTCGCTGATATCGACCTGCAAGTCGCCGCTCTTGCGGCCAATGCTGATCACCTCATGGCGCTGGGCCAGCTCGGCCTTGACCGCCGAGCCCACAGTACCGCTGGCGCCTATCAACAGGATTTTCATGTGTCGTTCCTCCAAAGGTTCAAGTGAGCCTTGAGTCTAGAGTGGTTTTTTCTGTGGATAAGCGCACTAATAGGCAACCTTTGGTTTTCAAATGGAAACAATCCATGAGCGAGATGGAGGATCTGGCGGCGTTTGCGGTGTTGATCGAAGCCGGCAGCTTTACCCTGGCGGCCCAGCAACTGGGGTGCAGCAAGGGCCAGTTGTCCAAGCGCATTAGCCAATTGGAGGCGCAGTATTCGGTGGTGTTGCTGCATCGCACCACCCGCCGGCTCAGCTTGACGGCGGCCGGGGCGGCGTTGTTGCCCCAGGCCCAGGGGCTGGTGATCCAGGTCGAGCGCGCCCGACAGGCATTGGCACGGCTCAAGGACGATTTGGCCGGGCCTGTGCGTATGACGGTTCCGGTGTCCTTGGGCGAAACGTTTTTCGACGGTCTGTTGCTGGACTTTTCCAGGCAGTATCCGCAGGTGCAGATCGAGTTGGACCTCAACAACCGCTATCGCGACCTGGCCCGGGACGGTTTTGACCTGGCGGTGCGCTCAGAGGTCGCCAACGATGAGCGCCTGGTCGCCAAGCCCCTATTGGCCTGGCATGAAATGACCTGCGCCAGCCCGGCCTACCTGGAGCAATACGGTGAACCGCTGGCGCCCGCTGATCTGGTTGGCCACCGCTGCTTGCTCAACAGCCACTACAGCGGGCGCGAGGAGTGGCTGTATCACCAGCAGCATGAGTTACTGCGGGTGCGGGTGGGTGGCACCTTTGCCTCCAACCACTACAACCTGCTGAAAAAGGCTGCGCTGGTCGGCGCCGGTATTGCACGGCTGCCGTCTTATCTGTTGCAGATGGAATTGGCTGACGGCCGGCTGCGTTGGCTCCTGCGCGATTATCAGACCCGCAGCATGCCGATGTACCTGGTCCACCCCTATCAGGGCGGGCTGCCACGCCGTACCCAAGTGTTGGCCGATTACCTGGTGGGCTGGTTCAAGCGCAACGGCGAGGCATTGGATCGGCTTTAGTGCCAGCGCCGGGCAATCCACTGATCAATCGATACCCGTCCCGGGCCCTTGGCCATCAACACCAGCAGCAGCGCGATCCAGGTGCCGTGGGTCGGGTAGGCATCCGGGTAGACAAACACCTGGATCACCAGGGTCATGCCCAGCAGCGCCAGGGCTGAAAAACGCGTGGCCAGCCCCAGCAGGATCAGGACCGGAAAAAAGTGCTCGGCGAACGCGGACAGGTACGCGGCCACGTCTGCCGGCAAAAACGGAACCTGATATTCGCTTTGAAACAGCGGTATGGTGGAGCTTGCCAGGTGCGGCATGCCCAGTTCAAAGGTGCCGTCTACCAGGTCAATGGCCAATCCCTCGACCTTGGTCTGGCCGGACTTCCAGAACACCGCGGCAATGGAAAAACGTGCGACAAGGGCTATCAGGCTGTAGGGGATTTTTTCAAAGAGTTGAGTGAAGCGTGCAATCAGGCACGGGGTGGCAGTCTTCATGGTTGTACCTTGAGATGGGTGATGGCGCGGTGATTGATCAGCAGCCCCAGGCATTGGTGCAGGTCGAATTCGCTGGACGCATCCAGGGCATACGCCACCGCTATTTCCAGTGGCCAATCGTTGTGCAGGCTGTTGATAAACGTCACGCAGCCGCTGTCGATGCAGAACACTTCGACCTCCAGGTCGTTGCGCAAGATCAGCGCACTTTGCCCATGCCAGGGGTCGAGGCTGGCGACGGCGTCGCTGGTTTGGTGCGCGGCCCATAGCGCCACCACGGCATAGTTCGATTGCAGGGTGGCAACGGATGGATGCAATTGCAGGCGCACGTTGCTCAGGCTAGGCAGTTGCTGCAGGTGGCTGATGACGGCCTGTGGGTCGGCGACGGGGGTGTCGGCGGCGTGATAGGCGTTGATTCGCAAGCGCTCCAGCCGAGCGATGTCGGCCAGGTACGGCACACTGGCTGCTGGGGCGAACCCCTGGATAAAGTCGGCCAAGTCATTGCCGTACTCGTTGAGCACAGGGCTGGTGGGCGGATACGCCTGGACATACAGCCCGGCCATGGCGCGGAAAAAGCCATCGCCCACCAGTTGCAGAGTCACCGGGTAACTGTCGGCCAGAGCGTTGATCAATGTGCTGTGGACGTTGTTGCGATACACCGCAAAACGACTGGCGGGATCGGCGCCATTGCGGCTGAACAAACCCTCCGGGCATGGCTGGTCTGGCGCCAGCAGGGCCTGGGCAAACTCTCCAAGCACGTTCATGGGCGTACCGCCGCCGCCAGCAGGTGCTGCTCGGCTTGCCGGGCTTCGGCGTGCAATACGCTGAAGGCTGGCACATTGTTGTCGCGTTCGATCAGCGTCGCGACCGGGCCGGTGCGTTGCAAGGCTTGCTGATACAACTGCCACACGGCGTTGTCGATGGGCGCGCCGTGGTCATCGATCAGCAGGCGATCACCGAGGTTGTCGGCGTCTTCGGCAAAGCCTGCCAGATGAATCTCGCCCACGGCGTATAAAGGCAGCGCGTCGAGGTAGGCCAGCGGCTCCTGCTGATGATTGATGCAGGACACATACACATTGTTCACGTCCAGCAGCAAGCCGCAGCCAGTGCGGTGGATGACTTCGCTGATGAAGTCGGTTTCGTCCAGGGTGGAGCGCTGGAACTGCAGGTAGGTCGACGGGTTCTCCAGCAACATGCGCCGCTTGAGGGTGGTTTGCACCTGGTCAATGTGTTCGCACACCCGCTTGAGGGCCGCGTCGTCATAGGCCAGGGGGAGCAGGTCGTTGAGAAACACCGGGCCGTGGCTGGACCAGGCCAGGTGTTCGGAAAAGGAGTGGGGTTGATAGCGTTCGACCAGTGCCGCCAGGCGCGCCAAGTGGGCCTGGTTCAGCGGGCCTTCGCCGCCGATGGACAGGCCGACGCCGTGCAGCGACAGCGGGTACTGCTCGCGGATCAACCCCAGGTAGTGATGAAAAGGCCCGCCGGCCACCATGTAGTTTTCGGCGTGGACTTCAAAAAAACCAACATCGGGCAGGGTGGCGAGCACGTCGTGAAAATGCTCGCTCTTGAGCCCCAGCCCGGACCGGCGGGGAAGGCCGGATGCCTGAGCCTGGGCGACATCAGGCAAGGATGAAAGCGTCATCGTCAGTACTCAGGCGGGGGTGTCAGGACTTGGCCTTGAAGGCTTCCAGTTGGCCAAAGCCGGTCGGCGAGGTTTTGCTTTCCATCTTCACGCAGGTGCCTTCAGGGACCAGGCTCCAGGCGTTGGCCTGATAGTCGGTCTTTGAGGTGCCCGCACAGGTGGTGCCAGCGCCTGCGGCGCAGTCGTTCTTGCCTTTGAGGGCGACGCCGAAGCATTTTTCCATTTTGGCTTCATCGGCCCCGGCAACAGTGCTCAGGGTGCTCAGGCTCAAGGCAGAGCCCAGGGCCAGGACGAGGGTGGCGGCAGACAGCGAACGGGTGGTCATGGTGTTTCTCCAGCAGTGAGGTGAGTAAGCAAGCGTTTGTGCTTACTTAGCCTACTAGAGAACGGGGGGAGGGGATCGTTACATGTGGGTCGAAGATAATTTAAGGCAACACACGCTCAGCGGATCACACAAAGCAAATGTGGGAGCGGGCTTGTGTGGGAGCGGGCTTGCCCTAATGCCAGTCAGTTAAGCCTTTTTGTAGGAGCGAGCTTGCTCGCGAAGAACTTGAGAGCGCCGCGTTTACCTAGCAAACACGCGTTATCGTTGACGTCCTTCGCGAGCAAGCTCGCTCCTACAGAAAGCAGAATCCGCTTAACTGACTGGCATTAGGGCTTGCCCGCGATGGCGGTGTTTCAGTCAGAGTTGCATTAACTGACCCACAGCCATCGCGGGCAAGCCCACTCCCACACAAGCCCGCACACACATTTAGTTAGCAACCGTTGTTAGCCGCCCAGGTACGCCTCGCGCACTTTCGGGTCGGTCAGCAGTTGTTCGCCGCTGCCCTGCATCACTACCCGGCCGTTTTCCAGTACATAGGCGCGGTCGGCAATTTTCAACGCCTGGTTGGCGTTCTGTTCCACCAAAAACACCGTCACACCGTCCTTGCGCAGTTGCTCGATGATATCGAAAATCTGCTGGATGATGATCGGCGCCAGGCCCAGGGAAGGCTCGTCCAGCAACAGCAGCTTGGGCTTGCTCATCAGCGCACGACCGATGGCGAGCATTTGCTGTTCGCCACCGGACATGGTGCCGCCGCGCTGGCTGAAGCGCTCCTTGAGCCGAGGGAACAGGTGCAGCACCTTGTCCATCTGCTCCTGGTAGTCGCCCTTGTCGGTAAAGAACCCGCCCATGGCCAGGTTCTCTTCCACGGTCAGGCGGGCAAACACCCGACGGCCTTCCGGGACCACGGCAATGCTCTTGCGCATGATCGCCGCAGAGTGCTGGCCCACCAGTTCCTCACCCATGTAGCGGATGCTGCCGCTGTGTGCCTGGGGCGAACCGCACAGGGTCATCAGCAAGGTGGATTTGCCGGCACCGTTGGCTCCGATCAGGGTGACGATCTCGCCCTGGCGCACTTCGACGTTGACGTCGTGCAGGGCCTGGATCTTGCCGTAGAAAGTGGAAACGTTTTCAAATTGCAGCATTTACGCTTCCCCCAAATAGGCTTTGATCACTTGCGGGTTGTCGCGGATCTGCTCCGGCGTCCCGTTGGCCAATGGCGTGCCCTGGTTGATCACGACGATATGGTCGGAAATGCTCATGACCAGTTTCATGTCGTGTTCGATCAGCAGCACGGTGGCGTTGTTTTCTTCACGCAGCACCCCGATCAACGCCTTGAGGTCTTCGGTTTCCTTGGGGTTGAGGCCCGCAGCCGGTTCGTCGAGCATCAGGATCCGCGGGCGGGTCATCATGCAGCGGGCGATTTCCAGGCGACGTTGCTGACCATAAGCCAGGGTGCCGGCCGGGCGGTTGGCAAACTCGGTCAGGTTGACCTTGTCCAGCCAGTACGCGGCGTACTCCATGGCCTCGCGCTCGCTCTTGCGGAACGCCGGGGTCTTGAACAGGCCCGCGAAGAAGTTGGTGTTCAGGTGCCGGTGTTGGGCGATCAGCAGGTTTTCCACGGCGGTCATGTCCTTGAACAACCGCACGTTCTGGAAGGTCCGCACCACACCCTTGCGGGCGATCTCGTGACCGGCCAGGCCCTGGATCGGCTGGCCATCCAGCAGGATGCTGCCACCGGCCGGCTTGTAGAAGCCAGTCAGGCAGTTGAACACCGTGGTCTTGCCGGCGCCGTTGGGGCCGATCAAGGCGACCACTTGTTTTTCTTTGACGGTCAGGGCGACGCCATTGACCGCCAGCAAGCCGCCGAAGCGCATGCTCAGGTTTTCGACTTTCAGGATCTCGCGGCTCATTTGCGCAGCTCCATATGTGGACGTTGCATGGGCAGCAGGCCTTGTGGGCGCCAGATCATCATCAGCACCATCATGGCGCCGAACATCAACATGCGGTACTCGCTGAACTCACGCATCAGTTCCGGCAGCAGGATCATCACGATGGCCGCGAGGATCACGCCCAACTGCGAGCCCATGCCACCCAGCACCACGATGGCAAGGATGATTGCCGACTCGATGAAGGTGAACGACTCCGGTGTCACCAGGCCTTGGCGAGCCGCAAAGAAGCTGCCGGCAAAACCGGCGAACGCGGCGCCCAGGGTGAAGGCGGAGAGCTTGATGATGGTCGGGTTCAGGCCCAGCGCACGGCAGGCGATTTCGTCTTCACGCAGCGCTTCCCAGGCACGCCCGATCGGCATGCGCAGCAGGCGGTTGATCACGAACAGCGCGGCCAAAGCCAGCAACAGGGCGACCAGGTACAGGAACACCACCTTGCTCACCGGGTTGTAGGCAATCCCGAAGTACTCGTGGAAGGTCTGCATGCCTTCGGCAGCGGAGCGATCAAACGACAAGCCGAAGAACGTTGGCTTGGGAATGCTGCTGATGCCGTTGGGGCCGCCGGTGATATCGGTGAGGTTACGCAGGAACAGACGGATGATCTCACCAAAACCCAGGGTCACGATGGCCAGGTAGTCACCGCGCAGGCGCAACACCGGGAAGCCCAGCAGGAAGCCGAAAGTGGCCGCCGCCATGCCGGCCAGAGGCAGGCAGATCCAGAAGCTCCAGCCCAGGTAGTGCGAGAGCAGCGCGTAGGTGTAGGCGCCCACTGCGTAGAAGCCCACATAACCCAGGTCGAGCAGGCCCGCGAGGCCGACCACGATGTTCAGGCCCAGGCCCAGCAGCACGTAGATCAGGATCAGGGTGGCAATATCCACCGCGCCACGGGAGCCGAAGAATGGCCAGATCAACGCGGCCACGATCAGGCCGATGATGATGTAGCGCTGGGTGCGCGGCAGGGTCAGGAACTGGCTGACCTTGGGCGAGACCAGCGGGCCACGGTTGGACTTGAGCAGCGCCCCGACCTGCTGGGTGAACAGCACCCGCAGGAACATCAGCACCGAACACAGGGCAATGATGGTCAGCGTCACCGGCCCGGTGCCGTGTACTTCAAGGTTGATCCCGACAATGCTCAACTTGAGCCCGAGTACCGGAAAGGCCACGGCCCATACCAGCAAGGCGCTGAAAAACGCCGATTTAAGATATCTGCTCATACTTTCTCAACCTCCGGACGGCCCAGGATGCCGGTCGGCCGGAATAACAGCACCAGAACCAATAGGCCGAAGGCCACCACGTCCTTGTACTGGTCGCCGAAGATATCGGCACCAAAGGCTTCGGCCACACCCAGCACCAGCCCGCCGAGCATGGCGCCCGGAATACTGCCGATGCCGCCCAGGACCGCCGCAGTGAAGGCTTTGAGCCCCACCAGGAAACCGGCGTTGGGGTTGATCACGCCATACTGCATGCTCAGCAGCACCGCCGCGACGGCCGCCAATGCAGCGCCGATCACGAAGGTCAGGGCAATGATGTTGTTGGTGTTGATGCCCAGCAGGTTGGCCATCTTGATGTCTTCGGCGCAGGCCCGGCAGGCGCGCCCCAGACGGGAGCGGGAGATGAACAGGGTCAGGCCCAGCATGGCCACCAGGGTGACGACGAAGACCAGGATCTGCATGTAGGAAATCAGCACTTCTTCTGCACCGCCTGGACCGAAGGAAAAGCTCCCCGGGATCAGGTTGGGAATGGACTTGTCCTTGGAGTCCTGGGACAGCAATACGGTGTTCTGCAGGAAAATCGACATGCCGATGGCGGAAATCAACGGGATCAGGCGGTTGCTGCCACGCAAGGGGCGGTACGCAACACGTTCGATACTGTAGCCGTAGGCACTGGTTACGACGATTGACGCAAGGAATGCGGCAGTCATCAACAGCGGCAGGGAGTGGATACCCATCATGGCCAGCCCGGCAATGGCGATGAACGCCACGTAGGAGCCAATCATGTACACCTCGCCGTGGGCGAAGTTGATCATTCCAATAATGCCGTAAACCATTGTGTAGCCAATGGCTATCAAGGCGTAGGTGCTGCCAATGGTCAGGCCATTAACCAGCTGTTGGAAAAAATGATAGATCTCAGGCATTACAGCGCTCCTAAAAACCCGATACGCATTTCACTGGTGGAGTCATCTTCCCGCCCGGTGCTGTGTTCTGTGAGCACATTTGCACCAAGCATTTGCCAGCGAACCGCTGGTGACGGTTTTAAGATTTTCAGGTGAGCCAGCGCCCGGATCGCGGGTGCGTGGCCCATAAACCTCGTAAAACAAAACCCACTGCTTGCACAGTGGGCTTGTTGTCCAGTAACGCCTGGCTTACTGAGGGGATACTTCGGTTTTTGGTTGGCCGAAGTGCCATTCGTAGACCACGAACTTGAAGTCTTTCAGGTCGCCGTTCTTATCGAAGCTCAGGTCGCCGGTCGGGGTCTTGAAGGTACCCGCGTGGATGGCCTCGGCCACTTTGGTGGTGTCTTCGCTTTTGGCAGCAGCGATGCCGCCGGTGATGATTTCAACCGCCGAGTAGGCCGGGAACACGAACGGGCCGCTTGGGTCTTTGCCGTCAGCCTTAAGTGCATCGACGATGGCCTTGTTCGCAGGGTCGGCGTCGAAGGATTTCGGCAGGGTGACCAGCAGGCCTTCGGAGGCTTTCTGGGCGATTTGCGAGATGGAGTCGTTACCCACGCCTTCCGGGCCCATGAACTTGGCTTTCAGGCCTTTTTCCTGGGCCTGGCGCAGGATCAGGCCCAGTTCCGGGTGGTAGCCGCCGTAGTAGACGAAGTCGACGTTGGCTTGCTTGAGCTTCTGGATAATCGAGGAGAAGTCCTTGTCGCCGGCGTTCAGGCCTTCAAACACGGCAACCTTGGTGCCTTTCTTCTCAAGGGTCTGTTTAACGGCGGTGGCGATGCCTTCACCGTATTGCTGCTTGTCGTGCAGCACGGCGACGACCTTCGGCTTGACGTGGTCGGCGATGTAGTTGCCGGCCGCAGGGCCTTGGGCGCTGTCCAGGCCGATGGTGCGGAAGATCAGCTTGTAGCCACGGGAGGTGATATCCGGGCTGGTGGCCGCCGGGGTGATCATGATCACGCCTTCGTCTTCGTAGATGTCGGTTGCCGGTTGAGTGGAGCTGGAGCAGAGGTGGCCGACCACGAACTTGACGCCGTCGTTGACCACTTTGTTGGCGACGGCAACGGCTTGTTTAGGGTCGCAAGCGTCGTCGTATTCCTTGGCTTCGAGCATCTTGCCGTCGACACCACCTTTGGCGTTGATGTCTTTGATGGCTTGCTTGGCGCCCATGAATTGCATGTCGCCGTACTGGGTCACAGGGCCGGTTTTAGGGCCGGCAATACCGATCTTGATGGTGTCAGCTGCGAACGAATGGCCGGCAACCCCAGCCAGGACCATAGCGGCAAACAGTTTGGAAATCTGCTTAGTAGCCTTATTCATAGTGCTCCACTCTTACTGTTGTATTTTTTATAGTTCTAGCGGCCGTGTGAGCTGCAGAACCGGATCGGATATCTCGGATATCCCCCCGGCAGCGACCTGGCAACTGTACCGGTACAGTGTAGAGCGCCGGTTGATCGCTTGAAAAGCTGGCTGCTGGGGGCAAACGCCGGGTGTGTCGCTTAAATGAAAGAAAAAGACAGAATTGCGGCGGGTGCATGCCAGAGTTTCGGGCAATCCTTGGCATTTCTGACACTTTCAATCGGTGCCTCAATTGCTACTGGGTTTTTCTGGGGAAGTCCCGACGGTATGATTGCGCCGATTTTTTCCTCAGGTGAGTTCCCATGACGCAAGAACCTAGCACCCTCTATGCCAAGCTGCTCGGCGAAACCGCGGAAATTTCCTGGAAGGAGCTCGAACCGTTCTTTGCCAAGGGTGCCCTATTGTGGGTCGATGCGGGCCTGGATTTGATCGAAGCGGCCGAGGCCATGGCCGAGGACAGCCGTGACAAAGTGGCCGCCTGGCTGGCCTCGGGGAGCCTTGGCGAAGTGTCTGCGACGCGGGCATTGGACTTGGTGGCGCGTGATCCGGGCCTGTGGGCGGTGGTGGTTTCGCCGTGGATTCTGATCCAGGAAAGGGCATCAAACTAAATGTCTGCACCTAAATGGTGCCGGTTTTTTCCCGGTTGAAAGTGTGTAGCGGAGTAACCGCTTTGCCCGTGATGGCAACTGGCCGTGAAGAAAGGTCACAAGGGAGGGTGACGTAAACGTCATGGGAACAGTTTTGCGAGGGGCGGAACGCCTGGGGAATTGTTTCTTGGTGTGGCAAGGTTCGGGATATTTATCGCCGGTTAGACCGCTATCGCAGGCAAGCCAGCTCCCACATTGTGATGTGTGAATACATTCAAAATGTGGGAGCCGGCTTGCCTGCGATGGACGCGCCGCGGCCTAGGCAGTCTTCCCGGTATGGTTATTCAGCGAGATCACCTTGGTCTTGCCAATCCGGTGACGGTAGATCTCACGCAGGTACTTGATCGCCTTCTTCACACAGTCCCGCGACAGGCGAATGTCGTTGATCGAGACAAACTTCTCCTTGTCGTTGATCAGCTCGCGGTACTTCTTCTCATACATCGGCTTGATCGCGTACCAGTTGGTGTCGAGGATCTTCGCCGGGTTCTCGAATTCGTTGAGCAATTCGTCGATACGGTCCTCGTCGAAGTCTTCGTGGATGATGAAGTCCAGGATCGAGTTGTCCAGGGTGTCGTCGAAACGGTACGGGTTGCGGGCAAAGCAGCGCTTGATAAAGGCCACGATCAACGTCAGGAAGTCGTCCGACAGGCACGGGCTCTTGGCGATCAGGGTGGTCAGCGACAGGTTGGCCGAGGCGCCGATCACCAGGGCGTAGCGCTTGAGGGTGGTGTTGGGGAACAGGCTGTTGAGGTGGGTCTTGAGCCGGTTCAGGTCCATATAGGACAGCTTGTAGTCCTTGGGCAGGGAGACGATAGACACCACCGACGAACAGTTCTTGAAGAAGTGCAGGTCATGCAGGGCCGCCGCGTCATAGCCGGAGTTCTTGTACTGCTCCAGGGACGCCTTGTAGCGCTTGGATTCGATCGGCAACAGGCTGATGCCTTCGATGGCCTGGGTGACCTTGTTGAAGTGGGGCAGGTCGATGGAGCGGAAGAACAAATCGTCGATGTTCAGGCGCTGGGGCTCTTTTTCAAACACTTTGAACTTGTCGCCGCTCGGCGCCGGGGTTTCCGGCACCACAGACTCGGCATAGGCAATCGCCACCGGCCCGGCCAGGCTCATGAACAGGTCGTTGGCGTCCAGGCGAATGGTTTCACCGATATCGATGCCGGCGCGGCGGAAATAGTTCTGGTCGTAGTCGGTCGTTACCGCCTGGGCCGTCAGAATGTTGAATATCTGTTGTGAGATGTACTGGTTGGCGTGTTTTTCCATGGCATTGACATCAATGTTCTGGATGTTGCCGTCGTCGCTTTCTTCGGCATAACGCATGATGTCGTTGGAGATCAGCATCATCGCGTTCCACGGGCGAATGCGGCCCTTGACGCTGGCCTCGCTGCTGTCTTCATTGGCGAAGTTGTACGAGAAGTCCCATTCCTCCGACAGGTATTTGCACAGCAGCCGACCGGCGTTGATGTGCAGCGCCTCGGACATTTCGCTGCGGTGATCGGAGATATTCGGCAGCACGCAGATGCCGCTGGTGAAGATCGGCTCGAACACAAAGGCATGGCCGCTCTTGCTGTCGTGCTCGTCGGCAGGCTTGGTGTCGAAGGTCTTGTTCATGTACGAGTGTTGCTGGGCCAGGCCAAACTCCGAGGCCATGCCCGAGCCGGTGCCGCCGCCGGCGCTGAAGATCGAGAAGTACAGGCGCGACTGGTTGGCCTTGATCCCGCAGGAGTCGATCAGGTACGAATGGATCATCTTCCAGTCGGGGCTGGAAAAACGCTGGGTGTCTTTGTTGAGGATGATCTTGGCCAGGTACTGGCCGAGGATCGGTGCGTTACCGGCGCCGCCGGCGTGCACTTCCGACAGGTCCATGATCTTCATCTTGCTGTAGTCGCGTAAAAAGCCGCTTTTCTCGCCCTTGCGCGAGAAACGGATGCGCCCGGCAATGTCTTTGTCCAGGTCGCCAAGCATCACCAGGGGTTCTACCAGGAACACCGGCTTGCTGGCCTTGTTGGCACCCAGGCGCAGGTTGTTGCGGATCCACTGGGCTGGGCTGTAGCCCTTTTCAACGTAGGATTTGTCTTCGGTGCTGAACTCGTTCAGATAGAACTTGCGGGCGTTGTACACCAGCTCCGCCACATCCAGGGCAATGTTGGACCCACAGCGCCCCAGGCCGATCAGGCAGACCGAGGGAAACTCCTGCTCACTGCGCTGCTCGCTGTCACCTTCAAGGTGCGGCGCGCGCGGGAACACCATGTCGCGCAGGCCGTCGAGGTTATCGAGGATGCGGTCGGTGTTGGTTTCGGTGAAGTACAGGTATTGCTGGGTGCCCAGTGCACGTTGACTGTTCAATGACTTTGAACCTGAGGGTTTTTCCGCAGGAGCTGTCAGCAACACGTCGGATACCGCGGTAACAGGATTATTTTTAGAAGTCATTGTGCGCCATGTGCCTGGACGGATGGCTGGAAAGCATTAAAGAGCCATCACCGAGTGAGAGTTCGCGACTTTTACAGCGCGTTTAGGCCTCAGCGCTCAGGCTTAACCCTAGTATTTCTGGGGAAAAGCGACGCCGGACTCTCATGAATCGGCCGTTTGTCGGCGTTCTTTAATCAAAATGATGGCGATATGCCAAGGTCTTTGGACTTCAGCGGATGGGATGTACAACCGCTGATGGGGCCTTGCCTCCCGCCATGTCCATCGGGGGGAGTGGGGGCTGCTGGTCAAGCGCCATGATCACGGCGCTGATTTCACTGGCCGGCACCGCTGCACTGAGCAGGTAGCCCTGCGCGTAATCGCAGCCATACTTGCTCAATAGCTCCAGTTGCTGCAGGGTTTGCACCCCTTCGCAGATGACCTGCAGGTGCAGGGTGTGGGCCATGCCGATGATCGCCTGGACAATTTCCATATCGGTGGTGGACTTGGGAATGTCCTGGATAAATGAACGGTCGATCTTCAGCGTATTGAGGGGCAGGCGCTTGAGGTAGGAGAGGGAGGAATAACCGGTGCCAAAGTCGTCGATGGACAGTGCAACCCCCAGCGCGCGGATTTGCCGCAGCAGGATCAGGGTGCTGCTGATATTGCCCATCAAGGCATTTTCCGTCACTTCCAGTTCCAGGCGGCTGGCGGCGATGCCACTGCTGCGCAAGGCGTATTCGATTTCATCGGCCAGCTCGTCACGGGCCAGGTTCAGGGCCGAGCAGTTCACGGCCATGATCAGGTCCGGGTGGCCTTGCTCCGTCAGCCAGCCCAGGTCGGCACAGGCCTGGCGTAGTACCCAGTTGTCGAGCTCGGCGACCAGGCCGTTGTTTTCGGCAATGCCGATAAACCGCTCGGGCGTCAGCAGCCCATGTTGTGGGTGTTGCCAGCGCACCAGGGCTTCGAGCCGTGTGACCTTGCCTTTGCGCAGGTCAAGAATCGGTTGGTAGTACAGGGTCAGTTCTTTTTGCTTGCGCAATGCATGGCGCAGTTCCTCTTCCAGCTGCAGTTCGAGAAAGGCCCGGGTCTTCAGGTTGGCGCTGAAGAAGTTCAGGCCGTTGCGCCCGGTATCCTTGGACTGATACAGCGCCAGGTCGGCGGTTTTCAGCAGTTCCTCACAGCTGGTCCCATCTTCGGGAAACACGCTGATCCCGATGCTGGTGGTCATTACCAGGCGCCGGCCGGCCAGCTCGATGGGTTCTTTCATTTTCTGCATGATGCGCTGGGCCATGTGCCGCGCTTCGTCGCGATGATGGATATTGATCAGGATGCAGAACTCATCGCCGCCAAACCGCGCCACCACATCATTGTGGCTGCGGACCGAACTCTTGATATGGTCGGCCAGCACCGTCAGCAGCTCATCGCCGGCATCGTGGCCGAGGCTGTCGTTGATCCGCTTGAAGTGGTCGATGTCGAGGAAGATCACGGCCAGCATGCCCCCGGCCTGGGTTTTCTGCGCCAGCTTTTCGGCGAAGACCTGGTTGAAACCCCGGCGATTGAGCAGGCTGGTCAACGCATCGTAATGGGCCACTTGCTGCAGGGACGCACGCGCCTGGTCCAGCTCGCCAAGCAAGGCATTGACCCGACGCAGGTCGCGCTCCTTATGCTGCAGTTTCTTGTCGGCGAGGGCTGCACTGATGCTGCTGCCGATCACCAGCAAGGTGATGACGGCCACCGACAGGCCCAGTTGTGTCGGGTTGTTGTTGCTTGGCAATGACGACACCGCCCCGCTGGGCACCAGCAATTGCATGGCGGCCATGCCGGTGAAGTGCATGCTGA
Organism: Pseudomonas sp. ICMP 8385; assembly: GCF_002699915.1. Classification (NCBI taxonomy): domain Bacteria; kingdom Pseudomonadati; phylum Pseudomonadota; class Gammaproteobacteria; order Pseudomonadales; family Pseudomonadaceae; genus Pseudomonas; species Pseudomonas sp. ICMP 8385. The sequence continues at coordinate 50,192 of NZ_LKBY01000002.1, forward strand.
TAATACCGGCGCCGAGCACCAGGCTGGCACCGTACTTGAGTAACTGGTGGAACATCCCGCTGCCATTGCGCAGGTATTGGGACAACAGTAGCGCCGCCAGGCTGGCCCCGATGGCGATCGCCACCGACAAGCCAAACAGCCCGCTGGAAAAATACATCTGGGCCTCGGAGCGCATGGCGGCCATGCCCACGTAATGCATCAGGGCGATGCCCAGGCCCATCCAGATGGCCGCTACCAAGTACTGGTGAATGCGCAGTTGGGCATGACTGAGGGTTTGCATGGCGAACAATGACGCGATCAGTGCGATCAGCAACGAGGCAAAGGTCAGGAACCATTGGTAATGGATGGTAATGGGCGCCTGGAACGCCAGCATGCTGATGAAGTGTGCCGACCAGATCCCGCCTGCCAGGCAACCGGCACCGACCCCGCGCCAGCGGCGCTGTGCCGTCAGGTTGTCAACGTGGCCGACACGCTCGGCCATGTCCAGGGTGCCGAAGCCCGCTGCGCAGGCAACCAGGTACGCCAGTAGCACCAGGAAGGGGTTGTGGGTGCAATCGAGTAACAAATACCCGCTCTCGGGAAGGGCGGTAAAAAAATGCAGGCCTAGCCATTCCATAGCATGTCCCGTTACAGAGTCATCTCGTGTCACGGCGCGCGGCGATGACCTATGCAGTCGAGTATAGAGGGCTCAATGGAATCGCAAGGGGTAATGGCATTTTGATTGCTTTGATTTTGGCATGCCGGCTATAGCCAATGGTGCTAAGCGCTGATGGGCAGCTCAAACGCGTAAGGCGGTTGCTCCAGCGGCGCCAGGCCGAACGCGGCGCGTGCGGCGTCACAATCGACGTTCACCTCGCCCTGGCTCCACGACGACTCGAACTCCCGGCATACACTGGAGCGCTGCTCGTAGATCGAACAGCGCGTGGCGCTGCCTACTTCACCTTCAAGGCTGCAGCAGCGTGCCGGTTTTTGGTCGGTGCCGATCATCGCCACCCGGGTGGGGTTGATCTGGGTCACCAGCTCATCGGGCACGGTGCCGCCTGATGAAGCGCATTCGCCCCAAAAGAAAGACACGCGAAAGTGTGAACAGCAGGCACCGCAATTCAGACACGGACTGGCATCGGACATGGCACGTCATCAATAAGAGGTAAGGGGGAACAGCGGAAGGCTCGCTATTCTATGCCTGCCAAGGCGCTTGGGAAGGGGGGCGCGTGCTTATTTTTTTGCCGGGCAAATCCTGCTGTCCTGGATGAAATTACGCCCTATCAGCTTTACGAATCATTACAGACAACCGCGCCGCGTCTGACTAGATTGCAGGTTCCGGGCAGGATGCGTCGGCATCGAGCCTCTATAACAATAAAAGAGACGGACCCATGCAGAACTCGACCCAAGCGGCGAATGCCTGGCGCATTCTGTTCCTGCTGTTCCTGGCCAACCTGTTCAACTTTTTTGATCGCACGATCCCGGCGATCATCATCGAGCCGATCCGCATGGAATGGCACCTCAGTGACTTCCAGCTCGGCCTTATCGGTACCGCGTTCACCATCGTCTACGCCATTGCCGGCTTGCCCCTGGGACGCCTGGCCGATACCGGCTCGCGCAGCAAGCTGATGGGCTGGGGCCTGGCAAGTTGGAGCGCGCTGACGGCGGTCAATGGCATGGTTGGCAATTTCTGGACGTTCCTGCTGGTGCGCATGGGCATCGGCATTGGCGAAGCCAGCTATGCACCGGCGGCCAACTCGCTGATCGGCGACCTGTTCCCGGCCCACCGTCGCGCCCGGGCCATGGGGATTTTCATGCTGGGCCTGCCCCTGGGCCTGTTGCTGGCCTTCTTCACCATCGGTGCGATGGTCAAGGCGTTCGACAGCTGGCGAGCACCGTTCTTTATTGCGGCCATCCCGGGGCTGATCCTCGCGGTATTTATGTTCTACATCAAGGAGCCCAAGCGCGGCGCCGCCGAAACCGTGCAAGTCTCCCAGGAGAAGGTCGATCGGCCGATCCGTCGGGTGCTGGCGGTGCCGACCTTCCTGTGGCTGGTGCTGGCGGGGTTGTGCTTCAACTTTGCTACTTATGCCTGCAACTCGTTCCTGGTGCCGATGCTGCAACGCTACTTCTTGATGCCCTTGCAGGAGGCGGCGGTTGCTACCGGGGTCATTGTGGGGGTGACCGGCTTGTTCGGCCTGACCCTGGGTGGCCTGGTGGCCGACAAGATTCACCAGCGCATAGCCAATGGCCGCCTGCTGTTTGCCGCGTTCAGCCTGATCATCTCCACGCTGACCACGGCCTGGGCCCTGCACGCCGGGCGGATCGAGATCGGGGTGTTTGTGGCGGTGTTCAGTGTGGGCTGGTTGTTTGCCTATAACTTCTACACCTGTGTGTACACGGCGATCCAGGACGTGGTGGAACCGCGTCTGCGGGCCACGGCCATGGCGCTGTTCTTCGCCGGCCTGTATCTGCTGGGTGGCGGCATGGGGCCGGTGGTGGTGGGGGCGCTGTCTGATTACTTTGCCCATGCGGCGATGTACGCGGCGGGTGCCGAGCAGATGACCGAGGCGTTCAAGGCCGTGGGCCTGCATGACGCCATGTACCTGATCCCGGTGGCGTTGTTCCTGACCATGCTGTTTCTGTTCCAGGCTTCGCGGTGTTTTGTGCGCGATGCCCAGCGGATGAAGGATGGGTTGGGGCGGGTTGAGGTGCCCGGGCCTGCGGTGACAGCTTGAGACCGAGGTGACTGCATCGCGGGCAAGCCCGCTCCCACAGGGGAATGCATTGCAAGTGTGGGAGCGGGCTTGCCCGCGATGAGGCCCGCAAGACCCTATAAAAAAGGCCCGCATTGCGCGGGCCTTCTTGTTCAACAGGGCAGGGCGCGGATCAACCGGCGACCAGCACCCGAATCGCCTCCAACCGCAGCGCCGCCTTGTCGAGCATGGCCAGGCCTTGCTCGCGCTGTTGGCGCAGGGCAACCAGCTCGCTGTCGCGCACGCTTGGGTTGACGGCTTGCAGGGCGGTCAGGCGCGCCAGCTCTTCGTCAGTGTCTGCCGCCAGGCGACGTTGCGCCTCGGCTACACGTTCGGCATGGCGCGGGGCGATTTTTTCTTCGCCGGCGTTGATCCGAGGCGTCAGCTGATCGCGCTGGGCCTGCACGAACTTATTGGCACTGGCCCGTGGCACGCTTTCTAGCTGGTCGTTCAAGGTGGTGAAAGACACCCGGCCCGACAAGTCATTGCCATTGGCATCCAGCAGGCAGCGCAGGGCCGCCGGCGGCAGGTAGCGACCCAGTTGCAGTGAACGCGGTGCCACCACTTCACTGACATAGAGCAGTTCGAGCAACACGGTGCCCGGCTTGAGCGCCTTGTTCTTGATCAGCGCCACGGCGGTGTTGCCCATGGAGCCGGACAGCACCAGGTCCATGCCGCCCTGGACCATCGGGTGCTCCCAGGTGATGAACTGCATGTCTTCGCGCGACAGTGCCTGGTTGCGGTCGTAGGTGATGGTCACGCCTTCGTCGTCGCCGAGGGGGAAACTGGCGTCGAGCATTTTTTCGCTGGGCTTGAGGATCAGCGCGTTTTCCGAATGGTCTTCGCTGTCGATGCCAAACGCATCGAACAGGGTTTCCATGTAGATCGGCAGGGTGAACTGATCGTCTTGCTCCAGAATATCCTCGACCAGCGCATCACCTTCGCCAGCGCCGCCGGAATTGAGCTCCAGCAGGCGGTCGCGACCGGTGTGCAGCTCGGCTTCCAGGCGCTCGCGCTCGGTGCGGGCTTCGTCGATCAGGGCTTGCCATTGGCCGTCGTCGGCGTTTTCCAGCAGCGGCAGCAGGCGTGGGCCGAACTGGTGCTGCAAGGCGTTGCCGGTCGGGCAGGTATTCAGGAAGGCATTCAAGGCTTCGTGGTACCACTGGAACAGGCGCTCTTGCGGGCTGGTTTCCAGGTACGGCACGTGCAGTTCGATCACGTGTTTCTGGCCGATGCGGTCCAGACGGCCGATGCGTTGCTCCAGCAAGTCCGGGTGCGACGGCAGGTCGAACAGCACCAGGTGGTGGGAAAACTGGAAGTTGCGACCTTCACTGCCGATTTCCGAACAGATCAGCACCTGGGCGCCGAACTCTTCGTCGGCGAAGTAGGCGGCGGCGCGGTCGCGCTCAAGAATGTTCATACCCTCGTGGAACACCGTGGCCGGGATACCGGAACGTACGCGCAGGGCGTCTTCCAGGTCCATGGCGGTTTCGGCATGGGCGCAGATCACCAGGACCTTGGTGCGCTTGAGCATTTTCAGCTGATCGATCAGCCACTCCACGCGCGGGTCGAAGCGCCACCAGCGGTTTTCTTCTTCTATATCCGGCTGCGACTGGAAGCTGACTTCCGGGTACAGCTCGGCATGCTCGCCCAGCGGCAGCTCCAGGTATTCGTCCGGGCACGGCAGCGGGTAGGCGTGCAGCTTGCGCTCGGGGAAGCCTTGCACGGCGGCGCGGGTGTTACGGAACAGCACGCGGCCGGTGCCATGGCGGTCCAGCAGCTCGCGCACCAGACGCGCACTGGCTTGGGTGTCGCCATCGTTGACGGCGGCCAGCAGGGCTTCGCCTTCGTTGCCGAGGAAGCCCTGGATAGTCTTGTGCGCAGCCGGTGAAAGGCGGCCCTTGTCCATCAGTTCCTGGACGGCTTCGGCCACTGGGCGATAGTTCTCGCTCTCGGCGCGGAAGGCCTTGACGTCGTGGAAACGGTTCGGGTCCAGCAGGCGCAGACGGGCGAAGTGGCTGTCCTGGCCCAGTTGTTCCGGGGTTGCGGTCAGCAGCAGCACGCCGGGAATGGTCTCGGCCAGTTGTTCGACCAGTTGGTATTCGGCGCTGGCTTTTTCTTCGTGCCAGACCAGGTGGTGCGCTTCGTCGACCACCATCAAGTCCCAGCCGGCGGCAAACAGCGCGTCCTGGGCTTTTTCGTCGTCCACCAGCCATTCCAGGGCCACCAGCGCGAGCTGGGTGTCTTCAAACGGGTTGCTGGCATCGCTTTCGATAAACCGCTCTTCGTCGAACAGTGCGACTTGCAGGTTGAAACGCCGGCGCATTTCCACCAGCCATTGGTGCTGCAGGTTCTCCGGGACCAGGATCAGCACGCGGTTGGCGCGCCCGGACAGCAGCTGGCGATGGATCACCAGGCCGGCTTCGATGGTCTTGCCCAGGCCCACTTCGTCGGCCAGCAGTACCCGTGGCGCGATACGGTCGGCGACTTCGCGGGCAATGTGCAATTGGTGCGCAATCGGCTGCGCACGCACGCCGCCCAGGCCCCAGAGCGAGGACTGCAATTGGCGGCTGGTGTGTTCCAGGGTGTGGTAGCGCAGGGAGAACCAGGCCAGCGGGTCGATCTGGCCGGCGAACAGACGGTCGCTGGCGAGGCGGAACTGGATAAAGTTCGACAGTTGGGTTTCTGGCAGGGTGACGGGCTCGTTCTGCCCATTGAGGCCATGGTAGACCAGCAGGCCGTCGACATCGTCGACCTCGCGCACGGTCATTTTCCAGCCTTCGAAGTGGGTGATGGTGTCACCCGGCGAAAACCTCACGCGAGTGAGGGGCGCATTCCGTAGCGCATACTGGCGGGTGTCGCCAGTGGCCGGATAGAGCACGGTCAGCAAGCGGCCGTCCTGTGCCAGAACGGTGCCTAACCCCAGCTCTGCTTCGCTGTCACTAATCCAGCGTTGCCCCGGTTGATACTGCTGCGCCATGCTGCCTGACTCCCGCCGTGAAAAAGCCGACTATTCTAACGGAACAAGGCCCCCAGCCAAAGGACTCTGACAAAAACTACTCCTCTTGCAGGGCGCAAAGAGGGCGATTCGACGGGTGGCGGGGCACTGGCGACTGACGACTGGGTCACAAGTTGGCGGCCCCAGGCTCAAGTCGCTGGTACAGCAGCCGACAGCCTGCTGACAGGAGACCCATAATTATGTTGCCACCGATCTTGCCCTTGAGTGTTGTGCCGGTCACGTCGCAACTCGACCCCGTGCGCCCAAAACCCGATATTCCACCGGTGGTGCCTGCGCAGCCGAGCTCCAACGAAAGCACCATCGACCTCAAGCACCGCGACGCCGAGCAATCGACCCTGATGCTGCGCGAGGAACAACGACGCCAGCAGGAACAACAAAAGCGCCGACGCGAGGCCGATGAAGATCCCGAGCAGCACCTGGCCATTCCCGGTGACGAACTGAATGCCGATAACACGGTGCCGGTCGCGCCGTTGATCGAGGATGCGCCCCGCCAGGGGTTGTGGGTGGATGTCGAGGTTTGACCCCCGGGTGGGCCAGGACGCATTATTGCGTCACGCCAGCCACCACGTAAGCCAAGCCATGAGTGACGACAAGCTGATCGACCTGAATGCCGAACGGGCCAAACGGGTCCACGACCTCAACGACAAGCGTCTTAATGACGTGCGCCAGGCGTTCGAGCAAGCCATGCCCTTGGGCAAAACCAAGAAAAAGCCGAAAAACAAAACGAAAAAGCGCTGAAATGCCCTGAATCTGTTGATACAGGTCAGTTATTCCCCTTCTTTACGCCCCGTTGCGGGCGACATTGATCCCCGTCAATTTCTCCCCCCGACTTCTTGGTTAACTTAGCCCTATCGCAACAAGGCAAGAGCAGGAGGCCGGTCATGTTTTTCGATAATGTGGTTTTCGCCGGGGTGCTGACTGTCGGCCTCATGGTGCTGTTTTTTGTAGGGTTTGGGTTTTTTATCTGGAAAGACGCGAACAAGCGTAAAAAACCATAGGTTTTTCCGGGTTACATGAGCACGCAAGGCATTTTGGGCGACTTCGGTCGCCCTTTTTTTTGACTGGAATTTGGCCATTAAAAAAGGCGTGACCCTCGCAGGTCACGCCTTTATTCATTGCGCAGGCGGTTAACTGCCCAGCGCCTTGGACGCCAGCCAGAACAGTGCGGCCGACAGGCTCACCGTGGCCGGCAGGGTCAGGACCCAGGCCATCAGGATAGTCTTCACGGTGCCGCCTTGCAGGCCGCTCTTGTTCGCGACCATGGTCCCGGCCACACCCGAAGACAGCACGTGGGTGGTGGACACCGGCAGGGCAAAGATGTTGGCAAAGCCAATCATAGTGGCGGTGGTGATTTGCGCCGACATGCCCTGGGCATAGGTCATGCCCTGCTTGCCGATCTTCTCGCCAATCGTCAGTACCACACGCTTCCAGCCCACCATGGTGCCCAGGCCGAGGGCCAGGGCCACGGCGAGGATGACCCAGAACGGGGCGTATTCGGTGGTGGCGGTCAGGTCTTTGCGCAGTTTTTCCAGGTCCGACTTCTCGCGGGAATCAAGGCCTGGCAGCTTGCCGACTTTTTTCGCGGTGTCGTCCAGGCACAGCAGGTAGCGACGTACTTCAATGCGCTGATCGGAGGTCAAGGAACGGTAGTCAGAAACACCCTTCAATGTGCCGAGGAGGGCGGTGATGGTCGGCTCGGTCTGTTGCGGGTTGCAACGGAACTTGCCTGGCAGGTCGTCTTTGACACTTTTGCCCAGGGCAAGGAATTCGCCGAGGGTTTCGTGGTTGCGCTGGTAGAACTGGTTGAGGTGCAGGGTGGCGTCGCGGGTTCGCTCGATCTGGTAAGTGGTGCTGCCCAGATCGAGTACGAACTGCGCGGGCACGATACCAATCAGCACCAGCATGATCAGGCCGATACCTTTCTGGCCGTCGTTGGAGCCATGCACGAAACTCACGGCCATCGCGGAAATCACCAGTACCAGGCGGTTCCAGAAGGGCGGGTGTTTCTTGTCATCGAGCTTGCGGCGCTGGTCCGGCGTCTTGTGCATCTTGGACAGCGGACGCCACCATTTAAGGCCAATCAACACCAGGGCAGCGACCAGGAAGCCGGCCATGGGCGAGAACACCAGCGAGGCGCCGATATCGATAGCCTTCTGCCAGTTGACCCCGTCCGCCAGTGGAATATCGTTGATCAGGGCATTGGCCAGGCCGACACCGAGGATCGAACCGATCAGTGTGTGGGAGCTGGATGCCGGGATCCCGAAATACCAGGTGCCGAGATTCCAGGTGATGGCCGCTGCCAATAATGAAAACACCATGGCCAGGCCATGGCCGGTGTTTACATTGATCAGCAACTCCACCGGCAGCAGATGCACGATGGCATAGGCAACGCCTACCCCGCCGAGCAACACGCCAAGGAAGTTGAACACCCCGGAAAAGAATACGGCCAGGTGCGGCGGCATCGCTTTGGTATAGATGACTGTGGCCACCGCGTTAGCGGTGTCATGAAAGCCATTGATGAACTCGAAGGCGAGGACAAAGGCGAGGGCGAGCAGCAGGCTCACAAGAACCCAAGCATCCAGTCCGCTGAATAAATCGATCATGAAGGTTTTATGACCCGGTCGTAAGGGGGCGCGATTATGCCAGAAAACCTCAGTAATCTATGCACTAGCTGCTCGTCGGTAACATTCTTCAACGAATTAGTTTGTGGGAAGGGTGCGGCTACCAGATATCTCAGTGGTTTGGCAACTCATTGATTTGTAAAGAATAGAGGGCGTAGAGCGGGGTGCGACAATTAATGTCGCAGGTCTGAAACGCTTGTATGAAATTTCGTGATAGCGCGAAAGATGCCGATTGACGGGCATGCCCAAGGCGCCCCTGCCAGAGGTAGCTGGCAGGGCGATGACTTGCCAGGAAGGCTCAGTCCGACAGGGCTTATGGCTCTTCGGCCTTGAGGTCTTTTTCGATCTTCTGGATTTCCTGGGCAAACGCCTGGTCGAGCAGGCTGGCTCGTTTGCGCCAGGGTTTGCGCTCGGGCTCTGGCTGGGCGGCGTAGGTGGTGACTTCCCCGCCGTAAACATCCTTGTAACGTTGTTCCTGGCGCTCAAGTTCCGCGCGCAGTTCGTCTTTCGTCACATTATTACCTAATTGAGTTGAGTTGATTCCGGTGAAACGCGATGCCACTTCATAATTGCACGCGGCCACGACACCGGGAAGAACAGCTGTCGTAGCAACAGTTTTCTTTTTACTTCACAAATAACGGGTGGACAGTGGAACTGGGCTCCCGGTATTTGCAACCAAGGTCTGGACAAGGAAAAGCTCAGGCTCGCGGGGAGCGCTCTTGAGGCCAGTTCGCTCTGGTTGCACGCTGCATTATAGCGGCGCATTTGAATAAGACTATCGCCAACAAGTTAAAAATCGTCAACTTTGCTTGCATATGTTGTCAGCCCGGTAGTGTCGAGAACTTGACGCCACACTTGGCTAATAGTCTGTCTGTGACAGTTGAAAGTAGATGTCATTAATTGAATCAAGGACGTTGTGTCGAGTGCCGGCCTGTTAAGTGAACGCAATACATCCCGTGCAGGGGAGTCTCGCCGGGGCCCGGCAGCGCCCACGGCAGCAAATTGCGATTATCGAATGAGCGTCCGATAATCGCCCAATGTTGGCGCCCTTGCCTTGTACATCCGTGGCCCGCCGGCTTGTAATGGCGGTCGACAATAAGAGAAAGGACCTGAAATGAACGATCAATTGCGCAACTCCTTTGCCTCTGTGGCGCCACCGATCGTTGCGTCACCGGCCAAGCGCATCCAGGCGTTTACCGGCGACCCGGATTTCATGACCTCCCTGGCGCGCGGGCTGGCCGTGGTGCAAGCGTTCCAAGAGCGCAAGCGCCACCTGACCATCGCCCAGATCAGCCATCGCACGGAAATCCCCCGCGCTGCCGTCAGGCGTTGCCTGCATACCTTGATCAAGCTTGGCTACGCCACCACCGACGGGCGCACGTACTCGCTGCTGCCCAAGGTTCTGACCCTGGGCCATGCCTACCTGTCGTCCACGCCCCTGGCGGTTTCTGCCCAGCCTTACCTGGACCGCATGAGCGAGCAGCTTCATGAAGCCTGCAACATGGCGACCCTGGAAGGCGACGACATCCTTTACATCGCCCGGTCCGCCACGACCCAGCGCCTGATCTCGGTGGATCTGTCGGTCGGTGGCCGGCTGCCGGCCTATTGCACCTCCATGGGCCGGATCCTGCTGGCGGCCCTGGACGATGCATCGCTGCAGGATTACCTGGACCATGCCGACCTGCAAACCAAGACCAGCCGCACCCTGACCACGCCCCAGGCGTTGTTCGAGTGCCTGCAACAAGTGCGGCAGCAGGGCTGGTGCATTGTCGACCAGGAACTGGAGCAGGGCCTGCGTTCCATTGCCGTGCCGGTGTATGACGCGTCTGGCCAGGTGCTGGCCGCGCTGAACGTCAGTACCCACGCCGGCCGGGTCAGCCGCAGCGAGCTGGAGCAGCGCTTCCTGCCGAGCATGCTGAGCGCCAGCCAGGAGCTGAGTACCCAGTTGTTTGCTTAAGCTGTTCGGTGACCGCACAGATCCCGGTTTGACGAATTGACGGTGTTTCCCCTGGCTTATTAATGTCGCGGCAGCGTGATTGACCGCGACGGCGTCTACCGTCGCCGTTCTGGTTTCGCCCCCATAATAATGACGACTCGCCGTCGTCCGCCCGCCATCGGTGTGGAAATAAAAACAATGAATCAACCTTCGCCTGCTGTTGGTACCTGTCTGGACGTGCAGTCCTTTATCAATGCGCAACCGCTGTCCCGCTATCAATGGCGGGTGGTGATCCTGTGTTTCCTGATTGTCTTTCTCGATGGCCTGGACACCGCGGCCATGGGCTTTATTGCGCCGGCGCTGTCCCAGGATTGGGGGATCGACCGCGCCAGCCTTGGCCCGGTGATGAGTGCCGCGTTGATCGGCATGGTGTTTGGCGCCCTGGGCTCCGGGCCCTTGGCCGACCGTTTCGGGCGCAAGGTGGTGCTGGTGGGGGCGGTGCTGGTGTTCGGCGCGTTCAGCCTGGCTTCGGCCTACAGCAGCAACGTTGATCAGTTGCTGGTGTTGCGTTTCCTGACCGGCCTGGGCCTGGGTGCCGGCATGCCGAATGCGACGACCCTGTTGTCTGAATACACCCCGGAGCGCCATAAATCGTTGCTGGTGACCAGCATGTTCTGCGGATTCAACCTGGGCATGGCCGGTGGCGGGTTTATCTCGGCCATGCTGATCCCGATGTTCGGCTGGCACAGCCTGCTGCTGCTCGGCGGCATCCTGCCGTTGATTCTGGTGGGCGTACTGGTGCTGTGGCTGCCGGAATCGGCGCGCTACCTGGTGGTACGCAATCGCGGTACGGACAAGGTGCGCCAGGCCCTGGCGCCCATCGACCCGACCACTGTCGCCCAGGCCTCAAGCTTCAGTGTCCCGGAGCAGAAAACCGTCAAGGCGCGCAATGTGTTCGCGGTGATCTTCGGCGGCACCTACAGCGCCGGCACCCTGTTGCTGTGGCTCACCTACTTTATGGGCCTGGTGATTGTGTACCTGCTGACCAGTTGGTTACCGACCCTGATGCGCGACAGCGGCGCCAGCATGGAACAGGCGGCGTTTATCGGCGCGTTGTTCCAGTTTGGCGGGGTGCTCAGCGCCGTGGGCGTGGGCTGGGCCATGGACCGGTTCAATCCGCACAAGGTCATCGGCACCTTCTACCTGCTGGCTGGGGTGTTTGCCTACGCCGTGGGCCAGAGCCTGGGCAATATCACGCTATTGGCGACCCTGGTGTTGATCGCCGGGATGTGTGTCAACGGCGCGCAATCGGCCATGCCTTCGCTGGCGGCGCGGTTTTACCCGACCCAGGGGCGCGCCACCGGGGTCTCGTGGATGCTGGGGATCGGGCGTTTTGGCGCGATCCTCGGCGCGTGGATGGGCGCCACGCTGTTGGGGCTTGGTTGGAACTTCGAGCAGGTGTTGACGGCGTTGGTGATTCCGGCGGCATTGGCCACCACGGCGGTAGTGATCAAGGGCCTGGTCAGCCACGCCGATGCCACCTGATACACCGCAATCGCGAGCAAGCCCGCTCCCACAGGGACGGTGTTCACATGGAAATCAGAGGTGTTTGGAGGAATGTTAGCCAGGCAACAATCTGTTCGATTATCGAACGGTTAGTCGATTATCGGATTGTTTGGGCCCTTACCCCGGCTTACTCTTCAAGCACTTCGGCGCTGCCTCCAGCGCCTTTTTCGACCTACATCGGGAGCCCAACCCCATGGCTGAAATCCTTTCGCTGGCTGATGCGGTAAAGCAGTTCGTCAATGACGGCGATACCGTCGCGCTCGAAGGCTTTACCCACCTGATCCCTACAGCAGCGGGTCATGAAATCATTCGTCAGGGCAAGAAAGACCTGACGCTGGTACGCATGACCCCCGACCTGATCTACGACCAACTGATCGGGGCCGGCTGTGCGCGCAAGTTGATTTTCTCCTGGGGCGGCAACCCTGGCGTCGGCTCCCTGCATCGCCTGCGGGACGCGGTCGAGAAGCAATGGCCGCAACCGTTGGAGATCGAAGAGCACAGCCATGCGGACCTGGCCAACGCCTATGTGGCCGGCGCATCCGGCCTGCCGTTCGCGGTGCTGCGGGCGTATGCCGGTTCCGACCTGCCCAAGGTCAACCCGTTGATCAAGACCGTGACCTGCCCCTTCACTGGCGAAGTGCTGGCGGCGGTGCCGTCGGTGCGCCCGGACATCACCGTGATCCATGCGCAAAAGGCCGACCGCAAGGGCAACGTGCTGTTGTGGGGGATCCTCGGGGTGCAGAAAGAGGCCGCGCTGGCGGCCAAGCGTTGCATCGTCACCGTCGAAGAAATGGTCGATGACCTCAACGCACCGATGAACGCCTGCGTGCTGCCGACCTGGGCCCTGACTGCCGTGTGCCATGTGCCGGGTGGTGCGCATCCGTCCTACGCCCACGGTTACACCGAGCGTGACAATCGCTTCTATCAAGCCTGGGATCCGATCGCTCGGGATCGTGGGACATTTACCGCCTGGATCGATGAATACATCCATGGCACCGCTGATTTCAGTCAATTCCAGGCCAAGCTGGCTGCCGCCCAGGAGGCCAAGTAATGACTTACTCGACCAATGAGATGATGACCGTCGCCGCCGCGCGCCGCCTGAAGAACGGTGCAGTGTGCTTTGTCGGTATCGGCCTGCCGTCCAAGGCCGCCAACCTGGCGCGCCTGACGTCTTCGCCGGATGTGGTGTTGATCTACGAGTCTGGCCCGATTGGCGCCAAGCCCTCGGTACTGCCGCTGTCCATCGGCGACGGCGAGTTGGCGGAAACCGCCGACAGCGTTGTACCCACCGGTGAGATTTTTCGCTACTGGCTGCAAGGCGGGCGCATTGACGTCGGCTTTCTCGGCGCGGCCCAGGTCGACCGCTTCGGCAATATCAACACCACCGTGGTCGGTGACTATCACCAGCCCAAGGTGCGCCTGCCGGGTGCCGGTGGCGCGCCGGAAATCGCCGGTTCCGCCAAGAGCGTGCTGATCATCCTCAAGCAGTCGTCCCGTTCGTTTGTCGACAAACTGGACTTCATTACCTCGGTCGGCCATGGCGAAGGTGGCGATTCGCGCAAGCGCCTCGGCCTGCCAGGCGCAGGCCCTGTCGGCATCATTACCGACCTGTGCATCATGGAGCCGGAAGAGGGCACCCATGAGTTCGTGGTCACGGCTTTGCACCCTGGCGTGACCCGCGAGCAAGTGGTCGCCGCCACCGGTTGGGCAATCCGCTTTGCCGAGCAGGTCGGCACCAGCGCCGAACCCACCGACATCGAACTGAACGCCTTGCGCGACCTTGAAGCCCGTACGGCTGCCGCCCATGGCCAAGCCCCAGGAGAAGCCTGATGCGCGACGTGTTTATCTGTGATGCCATCCGTACCCCCATCGGCCGTTTCGGCGGTGGCCTGTCCACCGTCCGCGCCGATGACCTGGCGGCCTTGCCGATCAAGGCACTGATGGCGCGCAACCCGTCGGTGGACTGGAACGCGGTCGATGAAGTGTTCCTCGGCTGTGCCAACCAGTCCGGTGAAGACAACCGCAACGTGGCGCGCATGGCCGCGCTGCTGGCGGGCCTGGCGCCGAGCATTCCCGGGGTGACCCTCAACCGCCTGTGCGCTTCGGGCATGGACGCCATCGGCACCGCGTTCCGCGCCATCGCCAGTGGCGAAATGGAGCTGGCGATTGCCGGTGGCGTCGAGTCGATGTCCCGCGCGCCCTTCGTGATGGGCAAGGCGGATGCCGCGTTCTCGCGCAACATGAAGCTGGAAGACACCACCATCGGCTGGCGCTTTATCAACCCGTTGATGAAGGCCCAATACGGCGTGGATGCCATGCCGCAGACCGCTGACAATGTGGCGGATGACTATAACGTCTCGCGCGCCGACCAGGACGCCTTCGCCTTGCGCAGCCAGCAACGCACGGCCGTGGCCCAGGCTGCGGGGTTCTTCGCGGAAGAAATCGTGCCGGTGCGGGTCGCCCATAAAAAAGGCGAGACCCTGGTGGAGCACGACGAACACCCGCGTGCCGACACCACCCTTGAAGCCCTGGCCAGGCTCAAGCCGGTCAATGGCGCGGACAAGACCGTCACCGCCGGCAACGCCTCCGGGGTCAACGATGGCGCCGCCGCCTTGATCCTGGCCAGCGCCGATGCTGTGAAAAAACACGGCCTGACCGCCCGCGCCCGGGTGTTGGGCATGGCCAGCGCCGGGGTCGAACCCCGGGTGATGGGCATCGGCCCGGTGCCTGCGGTGCGCAAGTTGGTCGAGCGCCTGGGCCTGGCGGTCAGCGATTTTGATGTGATCGAACTCAACGAAGCCTTCGCCAGCCAGGGCTTGGCGGTGCTGCGTGAATTGGGCCTGGCGGACGACGCGCCCCAGGTCAACCCGAACGGTGGCGCCATTGCCTTGGGCCACCCGCTGGGCATGAGCGGCGCGCGCCTGGTGCTGACCGCACTGCATCAACTGGAAAAAACCGGCGGCAGCAAAGGCCTGGCGACCCTGTGTGTCGGCGTCGGCCAAGGTTTGGCCCTGGCGATCGAACGCGTTTAAGACCTACAAGAATAAAGAGGATTGCTCCATGAGTGACAAGCCCGGATACCGGCGCCCGCAAGCAGGTACTCAGCCGGATTACCTGCATCCGGCCTACCAGTCGACGAACCTGCGTGCACCGTCCAAACCCCTGGTGTTTTTGCCCCATTCGCTGTCGGAAATCACCGGCCCGACCATCGGCGCCGAACGCCTTGCCGAGCACGACAACGACCTGACCGCCCAGCACGAGGGTGAACCCCAAGGCGAGCGCATCATCATTCACGGTCGGGTCCTGGATGAAAACGGCCTGCCTGTGCCGGGCATCCTGGTGGAGATCTGGCAGGCCAACGCCGCCGGGCGCTACCACCACAAGCGCGACCAGCACGACGCGCCCCTGGACCCCAACTTTACCGGCACCGGCCGCACCGTCACCGATGCCGATGGCGGGTACCAGTTCCAGACCATCAAGCCCGGCGCCTATCCGTGGGGCAACCACCACAATGCCTGGCGCCCGGCGCATATCCACTTTTCGCTGTTCGGCCCCAGTGTGCTGACGCGCCTGGTGACCCAGATGTACTTTCCCGGCGACCCGCTGCTGGCCTATGACCCGATCTACAACTGCGTGCCGGACACCGCGGCCAAGGAACGCCTGATCGCCCGTTTCGACCTGGAAAAGACCGTGCCGCACTACGCCCTCGGCTACCGCTGGGACATTGTCCTGCGCGGCCGCGACGCTACGCCGATGGAGAAATGACATGACCCTTAATGCAACCACGTCCCACACCGTCGGGCCGTATTACCACATCGGCCTGACCTGGCTGAACCGCGAAGACCTGGCCAATGCGGGCACCCTCGGCGAGCGCGTGGCCATCACCGGGCAGGTGGTGGATGGCAATGGCGAGGGGGTCAACGATGCCATGCTGGAAGTCTGGCAGGCCAACGCCGCCGGCAAGTATGACCACCCCGAGGATGACCAGGACAAAGCCCTGGACCCCAACTTCGCAGGGTTTGGCCGGGTGCCGGTGGATGGCGAAGGGCGCTTTCGCTTCAGCACCATCAAGCCGGGCAGCGTGCCGGGCCTCAAGGGCACGACCCAGGCGCCGCATTTGGTGGTGCTGGTGTTTGCCCGTGGTTTGGTCAAGCACTTGCTAACGCGGATTTATTTCGACGGCGAGGCGGCCAACGGGGATGACCCGTTGCTGGCGAGTGTGCCGGCAGAGCGGCGGCATACATTGATTGCCAAGACGGATGCGTCGGGGGTGTATCAGTGGAATGTGATTCTTCAGGGCACCGATGAAGAAACGGTGTTTTTCGATTATTGAGTTGGCTACAAGGGCGCCATCGCGGGCAAGCCCGCTCCCACACTGGAATGCGCTCACCTGTGGGAGCTGGCTTGCCTGCGATAGGGCCGGCACAGGCAACGGTTATCCAAAGGTCTGCTTGCGGAACGAGGTTGTTGCAAAGTATGTCTAGAATCTAACCCGTTCCCCACGAGTGAAAAAAAATGACAACGACTACCAGTCACTACACCGGAGAAGAACGCAGCAAACGGATTTTTGCGATTGTCGGGGCTTCTTCCGGCAACCTGGTCGAATGGTTCGACTTCTACGTCTACGCCTTCTGTGCCATCTACTTCGCCCCGGCGTTTTTCCCCTCCGACGACCCCACGGTGCAACTGCTCAACACCGCCGGCGTGTTCGCCGCAGGCTTTCTGATGCGCCCCATCGGCGGCTGGCTGTTTGGCCGGGTCGCCGACAAGCACGGGCGCAAGAATTCGATGATGATCTCGGTGCTGATGATGTGTGCCGGCTCCCTGGTCATCGCCTTCCTGCCCACCTACAAGGACATCGGCGCCTGGGCCCCGGCCCTGTTGCTGATGGCGCGGCTGTTCCAGGGCTTGTCGGTGGGCGGTGAGTACGGCACCACGGCCACCTACATGAGCGAAGTTGCGCTCAAGGGCCAGCGCGGCTTCTTCGCTTCGTTCCAATACGTGACTCTGATCGGCGGGCAACTGCTGGCGGTGTCGGTGGTGGTGATCCTGCAACAACTGCTCACCGAGGACGAGCTGCGGGCCTGGGGCTGGCGCATTCCGTTTGTGATCGGTGCGGTGGCGGCGGTGATCTCGCTGCTGCTGCGCCGCTCCCTGAAAGAAACCACCAGCCAGGAAATGCGTGAAAACAAGGACGCTGGCAGCATCAGGGCGCTGTTTCGCGATCACAAGGCGGCGTTTATCACCGTGCTCGGCTACACCGCCGGCGGCTCGCTGATCTTCTACACCTTTACCACCTACATGCAGAAATACCTGGTGAACACCGCCGGCATGCACGCCAAGACCGCCAGCTACATCATGACCGGCGCGCTGTTCCTCTATATGTGCATGCAGCCGCTGTTCGGCATGCTCTCGGACAAGATCGGCCGGCGCAACTCGATGCTCTGGTTCGGCGCCCTCGGCACCCTGTGCACGGTGCCGATCCTGCTGACCCTGAAAACCGTGACCAGCCCGTTCCTGGCCTTTGTGCTGATTACCCTGGCGCTGGCGATTGTAAGTTTCTACACCTCCATCAGCGGCCTGGTAAAAGCGGAAATGTTCCCGCCACAAGTGCGCGCCCTCGGCGTGGGCCTGGCCTATGCGGTGGCCAACGCGATCTTCGGCGGTTCGGCGGAATACGTGGCCCTGGGCTTGAAGTCCATCGGCCTGGAAAACACCTTCTACTGGTACGTGACCGGCATGATGGCGATTGCGTTCCTGTTCAGCCTGCGCCTACCGAAACAGGCTGAGTACTTGCACCACGATCTGTAAGGGATGAGTTATGACGCTGCGCACGAGCAACCAATTGTTCGACGCTTACTTCACCGCCGGTAGCATGGCCGAAGTGTTCTGTGACCAGGCACGCTTGCAGGGCATGCTGGACTTTGAAGCCGGATTGGCCCGGGCGCAGGCCCAGGTCGGGTTGATCCCGCCGGCCGCCGTCGCACCGATTGCCCAGGCGTGCCTGGCCTCGCTGTACGACGTGGATGCCCTCGGCGTGGCGATTGCCACGGCGGGCAATTCGGCGATTCCATTGGTGAAGGCCCTGGGCAAATTGATTGCCAGTGAAGATGCTGGCGCCGAGCGCTATGTGCATCTGGGCGCTACCAGCCAGGATGTGATGGACACGGGCCTGGTGCTGCAACTGCGGCGGGCGCTGGAGCTGATCGAGGCGGACCTGGCCCGGCTGGGCGCGGTGCTTGCCGCCCAGGCGCAGCGTTATGCCGACGTGCCCTTGGCCGGGCGCACCTGGTTGCAGCACGCAACACCGGTCACCCTGGGCATGAAGATCGCTGGGTGGCTGGGGGCGGTGACGCGCAGTCGCCAACGGCTGCTGGAGTTGAAGCCGCGCCTGCTGGTCCTGCAATTCGGTGGCGCGTCCGGCACCCTGGCGGCACTGGGCGAACAGGCCATGCCGGTGGCACGGGCCCTGGCGGCGGAGTTGCAACTGACGCTGCCCGAACAACCCTGGCATACCCAGCGTGACCGTCTGGTGGAGTTTGCCAGCGTGCTGGGCCTGATCGCCGGTAGCCTGGGCAAGCTCGGGCGGGACATCAGCCTGCTGATGCAGACCGAAGCGGCGGAAGTGTTCGAGCCGTCGGCGCCGGGCAAGGGCGGTTCCTCGACCATGCCGCACAAGCGCAACCCGGTCGGCGCTGCGGTGTTGATCAGCGCGGCCACGCGGGTCCCGGGGTTGGTGGCGACGATGTTCAGCGCCATGCCCCAGGAGCACGAACGTAGCCTGGGGCTGTGGCATGCCGAGTGGGAAACCCTGCCCGAAATCTGCCGCCTGGTGTCCGGCGCCTTGCAGCAGGCGCTGCTGGTGAGCGAAGGCCTGGAGGTCGATGCGCAACGCATGGGCCACAACCTCGACCTGACCCAGGGCCTGGTGCTGGCCGAAGCCGTCAGTATCACATTGGCCCAGCGCCTGGGCCGGGAAACTGCCCATCACCTGCTGGAACAGTGCTGCAAACGCGCGGTCGCCGAGCAGCGCCATTTGCGCGCGGTATTGGCCGATGAGCCGCAAGTCACCGCCCAGCTGTCGGCGCTGGAATTGGATCGCCTGCTGGACCCGGCGCATTACCTGGGCCAGGCACACACCTGGGTCAGCCGCGCCGTGGCTGAACACTTTGTATTGTCTGCCTGAGGAGGCTGCTGTGGGATTTGTAAAACTCGCCGATGGCGAACTGAACTATCAACTGGAAGGCCCCGAAGGCGCGCCGGTACTGGTGCTGTCCAACTCCCTGGGCACCGACCTGCAGATGTGGGATACGCAGATGCCGGCCTTTACCGAGCATTTCCGGGTGCTGCGTCTGGACACCCGTGGCCACGGCAAGTCCCTGGTCACCGAGGGGCCCTACAGCATTGAGCAACTGGGGCGTGACGTGCTGGCGTTGCTGGATGCGCTGGATATCCAGCGTGCGCATTTCTGCGGCCTGTCCATGGGCGGGTTGATCGGCCAGTGGCTGGGGATCAATGCCGGCGAGCGCTTGCTCAAGCTGGTGCTGTGCAACACGGCGGCCAAGATCGGCAGCCCGGAAATTTGGAACCCCCGGATCGACATGGTCCTGCGCGATGGCCAGGCGGCCATGATCGGCTTGCGCGATGCCTCGATTGCGCGCTGGTTTACCGCCGATTTTGCCCAGGCTCATCCCGACCAGGCCAAGCGCATTACCGACATGCTCGCGGCCACATCGCCCCAAGGCTATGCGGCCAACTGCGGCGCGGTGCGCGATGCGGATCTGCGTGAGCAACTGGCCTCCATCCAGGTGCCGACGTTGGTGATTGCCGGCACTGAGGATGCGGTGACGCCGCCGTCCGGCAGCCTGTTCATTCAGCAACAGGTGCCGGGTGCCGAGTACGCCGAGTTCTACGCGGCGCACCTGTCCAACGTGCAAGCCGGGGACGCATTCAGCGACCGGGTACTGACTTTCCTGCTGGATCGCTGAGGGCGCTTTTGTGGACGAGAAACAACGTTATGCCGAGGGCCTCAAGGTACGTCGTGAAGTGCTGGGCGATGCCCATGTCGAGCGCAGCCTCAATGCCCTGACCGAGTTCAACAGCGAATTCCAGGACATGATCACCCGCCATGCCTGGGGCGATATCTGGACCCGCCCCGGTTTGCCCCGGCACACCCGCAGCCTGATCACCATTGCCATGCTGATCGGCATGAATCGCAGCGAAGAGCTCAAACTGCACCTGCGCGCGGCCGCCAGCAATGGCGTGAGCCGCGCCGAGATCAAGGAAGTGCTGATGCAGAGCGCGATCTACTGCGGGATTCCGGCGGCCAATGCAACGTTTCACCTGGCCGAGTCGGTGTGGGACGAACTGGGGGTGGAGTCGCTGGGCTGACGACGATTTGCCACTCTTATGCCAAGTCATTCTTCAGCAGGTTGAATGTAGGAATTACGCCGTGGAAAGCCGGTTTCTTCACGCAGCGCATTTTCGGTAAAGGGCTTGGGGTTGGTTGTGGTGGGGGGCGTCCTGGGGTTGTTGTCAAAATCAAAGGCGGGAGCATTGGTCTCCAACCCAACGGCTTGGCGCTCCAGGTTGGGCTCGTCATTGGTTTGGCCTGGTAGGAGTGTGCCATGGGCACCGTTATAAGCATGGGCCATTTCATGGTAAAGACTAATGACCGGCGGTTCTTCGACGATGAGGCCGGGGTTGTTGTTTATTGCCGCGCCAGTTGCTACCGAACCCTTGGCTTGACCTTGGATAAAACCTAGCAAGGGGGATTCTGCGAGGTCGTCATATTCTTTTAGTTGTTTATCGTATTCTCTTGTGAGGTTGTTGCGGAATGAATAATTAGGGCGGTCACCGGTCTCGCGAATGGTGACGGGGGAACCATTGAGTTCGGCCGCCTGGTCCAGTTCAGTGAGCATTGTTTGTGCAGTTGGCGAATTTCTGAAAAATTCAAGGTCGTCTTGGGTTTGTTGTTTGAACTTGTCTGAGCCTTCGATTTTAAAGGCTTTGTGGCCGGCATCGTTTATTCGGACCTGTCTTAGGGTAGAGCCGGCAACCCTGGCGACACGATCACCGGCGTCGGCGTAGATCCTGTCGCTTGTATGGTTTGCCAGCACGGTGTCCCGGCCTCGACCGGTGTAGAACGTGGTCGGCCCTATGCTGTACATCAAGTCTTCTCCGGGGCCGCCATGCATCAGGTTCAAGGGGCTGGCGCCGATCATGGTGTCGTTGCCCGTGCCGCCATCCATATAGCTGAACGTTCCCTTGCTGCCGGGGCCGGAGAACATCAGGTCAGCGCCGTTGTTGCCATACATGACGGTCTTGCCCGTGCCGCCACGCATTTTGTCATTGCCGCTATTGCCCTCGGCGTAGCTGTCGCCGCTGCCCAAGGTAATGTCGTCATCTCCTGCACCGCCGTAGACACGGGTTGCACCGCTGCCAAGGGTTTCAATCCTGTCGTTGCCCCTACCCCCCTCAATGGTGATGGGGATAGTGACGCGAGGATCAACCCTGATGTGATCATCACCGCCTTTTGACTTGATGTGCAGTTGCTCTGGGTAGTCTTCATGGTTGTTGATTTTTAATAGGTAGTGAGTGCCATTGACTTCTAGGTGAATGTCGTTGCCTGACGAAGGGTTGACTTTTATGAGGTCTGAATTATCACCTGTTACGATTTGCAGAGCGTTATTTCTGTTTATATATCCATCATCCTTGGTTTTTTCCCAAGTGACTTTATGGGTTATTTTTATATGGTTGTCGCTAAAGAGGGTGAAAGAGTTTGTATAGACTGGATATTTTTCAACGTAGTTTTGATCGGGGGTCAACTTTGAGCTTGACGTGAATTGTGCATGTGATTTTTTTAGTGGCGGGCTTTGAATCGTGATGGGATTCGAGACGGAGTTACCCGCCAGTGCTACAGCAGGCTGGCTTGGAGGGGGTAGATTTAACGGTTGTAAGCTAGTTGCTATTACCATGACGTACTCTCGCTATAGTGTGTGCGTTTTGAGTACTAGTGGCTGAGCAGTGGCCAAGGATTCCGCAGGGAACCAATACAATTTTTTTCAGGACCCGGGTGGCCGTGCGGCTTTCAGTGGGCGTCGGCGTCCCACACCCAGTTCCACACCCCCGGCAAGTGCACCACTTCGTGGGCATCCTTCACTGTGCGCGCCAGGGCCCCGCGTTCCAGTGCCGAGCGGTCGGTGTAGAACGGCTCGGCGGCGGTCTTCAGGCCATTGGCCTGGGCGCTGTCCATCAGGATCTGCAGGTATTCCGGCAGGTGCCGGGCGGTATAGCGGTTGATGTCGTGAAAGGTCACCACCACCGGAATCACCCCGTCCACGGTCGGCAGTTCGCCCAGGGCAATGCGTTCGCGCACCAGCGACAGTTGCCGCAGCAGGTTGGCCCGGCGCTGGGGGCTGGCATTGAAGCCCCAGATCTTGCCGTCATTGGCACTCAAGTCGGTGAGCAAGATGTGCATGCCGTGTCGCTGGTAGGCGGCGAAAGTGCGCAGGTCGTAGTTCCAGAAGGGCGGGCGTACCAGGTTCGGCGCAGCGCCAGTGATCGAGGCAATCGTCGCCGCGCCCAGGCGCAGGGTCTGGGCCAGGTCTTCGTCGTTTAACAGGCGATGGTTACTGTGCCAGCGCGTCGCGGTGTGAAAGGCCAGGATATGCCCACCCGCGTGCTCGCGCTCCATGGTTTTACGCCCCCGCGGGCTGCCGCCTGAACGCCAGGCCTCGGTCTGCAAAAAGAAAATCGCCTTGATCCCCGGCTGCACCGGGTTGTGGGCCAGGTCCTGGATTACCGAACGGCTAGGGTTGGCGTACCCCGAGGCACTGGGCCCGTCATCGAAGGTCAGCAGAAAACGGATCGGCGCCTGGGCTTGCAGGCGTTGTGCGGTCTGCGGCGTCAGGGCAATGGGCCCGCCGATGCAGGCGCTGAGGCTCAGTGCCAGGGCGAACAAGGCGACTATGGCAAGGGATTTCATGGTGGGGGCCGGCTCAAATAAAGGCCGCTGCTGAATGGGGTCAACAGCGGCAGGCGCGCACCATACCGCAAGATTGTCGCGGGTTTACAGCAGACTTATCGGGTAACTGACGATCAACCGGTTTTCATCAAACTCATTGTTGCTGTAGTCCCGGCGCATGCTCGAATTGCGCCAGCGCAGGGTAAGACTTTTCAGGCTGCCGCTTTGCACGGTGTAGCCCACTTCGCTTTCTCGGCCCCATTCCTTGCCGTCGCTGACGGTGGCGGTGTGCACGTTGCTGCCGCTGATATAGCGGTTCATCAAGGTCAGGCCCGGCACGCCGAGGGGGGCGAAGTTGTAGTCATGGCGCACCTGCCAGGATTTTTCCTCGGCATTGTCGTAGCTGGCGTTGAAGCTGTCGTTGGCCAGGGTGCCGCCGCTGGTGCCATTGACCCGCATCCACGCGCTGTTGCCGCTAAGTTTTTGCAGGCCGACGTAGAAGGTGTGGCCGCCGTACCTGGCCGAGAACAGGCCGGACCAGGTCTTGTTGTGCAGCTTGCCGGCCCGGGCGCTGCCGTCGTCCTGGCCATAGAAGAAGCCGAGGTTGGCGCCCAGGGTCCAGTCGCCAATGGACTGGCTGTGGGTCAGGTTGAGGTATTGCTGGCGGTAGATGTCCTTGAGCTGGGCATTCCATACGCCGAGCTGGGTGCGTTTGTCGTTGAACGCATATTCGGCGCCCTGGAAGTTGAAGCGATCGGAGGTGAATGCGGTTTTACCGAACATCGACATGTCCGTCATGCTGCTGTCGTCACGCGGGCTGTTGGCGCGGAACTGGCCGCCATACAGGGTCAGGCCGGCGATCTCTTTGGAGGTGATCTGCCCGCCGCGCAGGGTTTGCGGCAGGGAGCGGCCGTCGTCCGAACGCAGGATCGGCAGCACCGGCATCCACTCGCCGACCTTCAACTCAGTCTGGGAAATCCGTGCCTTGAACGCCACCCCCAGGCGGCCGAAGTTGTCCGCCGGTTTGCCATCATGATCCAGGGGCAGCAATTGGGTGCCACTGGAGCCGCCGCCGCCGTCGAGCTTTTGCGAATACATGCCCAGCACATCCACCCCGAACCCCACGGTGCCTTGGGTGAAACCGGACTTGGCATCGAGGATGAAACTCTGCGTCCACTCCTGCGCGCCGCCCTGGGCCTTGGTCGGGTGGGTGAAATTGCGGTTGAAGAAGAAATTGCGCAGGTTGAGGTGGGCGCTGGCATCTTCCAGAAAGCCGTGTTCCTGAGCAACAACTGGGAGGGCAAGGCTGGCGACAGCGGTTGCCAGCAATAGCCGGCGAGGGTGCAAGGTGCTCATGGCGTGGGACCTGTTGTTATTGGTGGTTTTCAGGTGCGGGCCATGGTGCGGGGCGTGAGTGGGGCGGTTCAATTGGGGGAGGGCGGGTTTTGGGCGGTGATCGAACGAAACTGTGCGTCCATGAAAAAGCCCACCAAAAGGTGGGCTTCGTGTGTGGCTACGCCGCTTAGAACAACTTGAGCTTCGGCGCTTCTTCTTTCACCGGCTCATTTTTCGCGGTCTGTTCGTTCCAGCCGCCACCGAGGGCCTTGTACAAGGTCACTTCGCTGGTCAGTTGGGCCAGGCGGTCGGTGATCAGCGTTTGCTGGGCAGCGAACAATTGGCGCTGGGCGTCGAGGAAGGTCAGGTTGCTATCCACCCCAATCCGGTAACGACGCTCGGCCAGGCGGTAGTAGTCCTGGTTGGCCTCGACGAAATCACGCTGGGCCTGCAACTGTTGGTTGTAGGTCGCACGTGCTGCCAGGCCGTCGGAGACTTCCTGGAACGCGGTCTGGATCGACTTCTCGTAGGTGGCGACGTTGATCTCTTTCTGGATCTTCGAGTAGTCCAGGCTGGCGCGCAGGCTACCGGCGTTGAAGATCGGGATGTTGATCTGCGGTGCGAACGACCAGGTGCCCGAGCCGCCCTTGAACAGGCCGCCGAGGTCCGGGCTCAGGGTGCCGGCATTGGCGGTCAGGCTGATGCTCGGGAAGAACGCCGCCCGTGCCGCGCCGATATTGGCGTTGGCCGCCTTGAGGTTGTGCTCGGCCTGCAGGATATCGGGGCGACGTTGCAGCAGGTCCGAAGGCAGGCCGGCCGGTACTTCGCTCAACAGGTCGTCGGACAGCGGCTGGGTGGCGAGATTCGCCGGCAGGCCGGTGCCCAGCAGCAGGGTCAGGTTGTTTTCGTCCTGGGCTACCTGGCGGGTGTAGCGGGCCAGTTGCACGCGGGCGCTTTCAACCGAGGTGCGGGCCTGGCTCAAGTCCAGGGCCGAGGCCACGCCGACTTCGTTGCTGCGCGAGGTGAGCTTGAAGCTCTGCTCGTACGCCGCCAGGGTGTCCTGGGTCAGTTTCAGCAGTTCCTTGTCCGCTTGCCAGGTCAGGTAGGCGTTGGCCACGCTGGCCACCAGGCTGATCTGCGTGCTGCGGCGTGCTTCTTCGGTGGCGAAGTACTTCTGCAACGCTTCTTCGCTCAGGCTGCGCACCCGGCCGAACAGGTCCAGCTCATAGGCGTTGATCCCGAGGGTCGCCGAGTAAGAGCTGGTGATGTTCGACTCGCCGGTTTGCGAGGCCCGTGCCGGAACGCGCTGGCGGTTGCCGCTGCCATTGACGCCGACGGCCGGGAACAGGTCGGCACGCTGGATACGGTACTGCGCGGCAAAGGCGTCGATGTTCAGCGCGGCGACGCGCAGGTCACGGTTGTTCACCAGCGCGACCTGGATCAGCTGTTGCAGGGCCGGGTCGTGGAAAAACTGCTTCCAGCCTTGCTCGGCAGCGGCCTGGCTCGGCGCCTGGGCCGACGAATACGCCGGCCCCTGCGGGAACTGGGCGGCAACCGGTGCTTCAGGTCGCTGATAGTCAGGGATCAGCGAGCAGCCACTGAGCACGAATGCGGTGACTGCCAGGGAAAGTAGCGACTTGCGCATTAGCCAGCCTCTTTAGGAGTGTGCGGTGTATCGGACTTGTCAGTTTTTTTGCGGCTGCCAATGGCAGACACGGTCACAAAGAACAGTGGCACCCAGAAGATCGCCAGGACGGTGGCGGTGATCATACCGCCAATTACCCCGGTCCCGATTGCGTGCTGGCTGCCTGAACCAGCGCCCGAGGAGATCGCCAGCGGCAGTACGCCGAGGACGAACGCCATAGACGTCATGATGATCGGACGCAGGCGCATGCGGGACGCCTCGATGGCTGCCTCGACGATGCCCTTGCCCTGTTCATGCAGCTCCTTGGCGAACTCCACGATCAGGATGGCGTTCTTCGAGGCCAGGCCCACGGTGACCAACAGCCCCACCTGGAAGAACACGTCGTTGGACAGTCCTCGCAGGCTGGTCGCCATCAGTGCACCGATCACGCCCAGCGGTACCACCAGCACTACCGCAATCGGAATCGACCAGCTTTCGTACAACGCGGCCAGGCAAAGGAACACCACCAGCAGCGACAGGGCGTACAACGCCGGTGCCTGGGAGCCGGACAAGCGTTCTTCGTACGACAGGCCGGTCCAGGCATAGCCCACACCCGCCGGCAGTTGCTTGGCGATGCGTTCGACCTCGGCCATGGCGTCACCGGTGCTGTAGCCCGGTGCCGGTGTACCGAGGATTTCCATTGCCGCTACACCGTTGTACCGCGACAGTTTCGGCGAGCCGTAGATCCATTTGCCAGAGGCAATTGCTGAGAGTGGCACCATTTTTCCGTCATTGGCGCGCACGAACCACTTGTTCAGGTCTTCCGGGGACATCCGGCCAGCAGCCTCGCTCTGCACATAGACCTTCTTCACCCGGCCACGGTCGATAAAGTCGTTGACGTAGCTGCCACCCAGGGCAATCGCCAGGGTCTGGTTGATGCTCGACAGGCTGATGCCCTGGGCACTGGCCTTCTCGTCATCAATGGTCAGCTCGTACTGCGGCTCATCGTTGACGCCGTTGGGGCGCACGCCGGCGAGGATCTTGCTTTGCGCAGCCATGCCGAGGAACTGGTTACGGGCGTTCATCAACGCTTCGTGACCCACACCGCCCTGGTCTTGCAGGAACACGTCGAAACCGGTGGCGTTACCCAATTCCAGTACCGAAGGCGGCACGATGGCAAATACCATGGCGTCCTTGAAGGTCTGGAAGAAGTAGCCCTGGGCACGCTTGGCCACCTCGAACACCGACAGCGAGGCATCCCGCTCGTCCCACGGCTTGAGCATGACAAACGCCAGGCCCGAACTTTGGCCACGACCAGCGAAGTTGAAACCGTTCACGGTAAAGACCGACTTCACGGCCTTGCCTTCGCCCGGCTCGCCTTCCTTGTCGTTCAACAGGAACGCGCGCATTTCGTCGATGACCACTTGCGTACGCTCGGCCGAAGAACCGACTGGCGTCTGCACCTGGGCGAAGATCACACCCTGGTCTTCCTCGGGCAGGAACGCGCTTGGAATCCGGGTGAACAGCCAGATCATGCCGGCAAAGATGATCAGGTACACCAGGAACGAAGGTGCCTTGTGCTTGATCATGTTGCCCACGCCGCGCTCGTAGCTCAGGACGCCACGGTCGAAGGTGCGGTTGAACCAGCCGAAGAACCCGCGCTTGGGTTGGCCATGTTTTTCGGGGTCGATCGGCTTGAGCATGGTGGCGCACAGGGCCGGGGTGAAGATCAGGGCAACCAGCACCGACAGGGCCATCGCCGACACAATGGTGATGGAGAACTGTTTATAGATGACCCCCGTGGAGCCGCCAAAGAACGCCATCGGCAGCAGTACCGCCGACAGGACCAGGGCGATACCCACCAGGGCTCCCTGGATCTGGCCCATGGACTTGACCGTCGCCTCCTTGGGCGACAGGTGCTCCTCGGCCATCACCCGCTCGACGTTTTCCACCACCACGATCGCATCGTCCACCAGCAAGCCGATGGCCAGGATCATGCCGAACATGGTCAAGGTGTTGATGGTGAAGCCGAAGGCCGCGAGGATACCGAACGTACCCAGCAACACCACCGGTACGGTCATGGTGGTGATGATGGTGGCGCGAAAGTTCTGCAGGAACAGGTACATCACCAGGAACACCAGGACGATCGCCTCGATCAGGGTATCGACAACCCCGGAAATCGATTCGGTCACCACTGGGGTGGTGTCATACGGAACCACCGCCTTCATGCCCGGCGGGAAGAACGGCTCCAGGGACGCGACCGTGGCACGGATGGCCTTGGCGGTGTCCAGGGCGTTGGCGCCCGAGGCCAGCTTGATCGCCATGCCGGAGGCCGGCTTGCCGTTGAACTGGGCGCTGATGCTGTAGTTCTGGCCACCCAGCTCGATACGGGCGACATCGCCCAGGCGTACTTGGGAGCCGTCGGCGTTGACGCGCAGCAGGATCTTTTCAAACTGCTCGGCGGTCTGCAGGCGGGTCTTGCCGATGATGGTGGCGTTCAACTGGGTGCCGGGCAGGGCTGGCAGGCCGCCCAATTGGCCGGTGGCCACCTGGACGTTCTGCGCGGCGATGGCACTGCTGACATCCACCGGGGTCATCTGGAAGTTGTTCAACTTGGCCGGGTCCAGCCAGATACGCATGGCGTACTGGGAACCGAAGACCTGGAAGTCACCCACGCCAGACGTCCGGGAAATCGGGTCCTGGATGTTGGAAACGATGTAGTTGGACAGGTCATCCTTGGTCATGCTGCCGTCTTCGGACACCAGGCCGATCACCATCAGGAAGTTCTTCACCGACTTGGTCACGCGGATCCCCTGTTGCTGCACTTCTTGCGGCAGCAATGGGGTCGCCAGGTTCAGCTTGTTCTGCACCTGGACCTGGGCGATGTCAGGGTTGGTCCCCTGGTTGAACGTCGCGGTGATGGTCATGCTGCCGTCGGAGTTACTGTCCGAGGCCACATAACGCAGGTTGTCGATACCGTTGAGTTGCTGCTCGATCACCTGCACCACGGTGTCCTGCACGGTTTGTGCGGACGCGCCTGGGTAGGTCACCTGGATATCAATGGCGGTTGGCGCGATGGCCGGGTATTGGTTGATGGGCAACTTGAGGATCGACAAGGCCCCGACCAGCATGATCACCAGGGCGATTACCCAGGCGAAAATGGGACGGTCGATAAAAAATTTCGACATGTATTACTCCCCTTTGCCAGCGGCGGCAGGAGCAGTACCGGCGGGCTTGGCGTTGGTGGCTTCCTTCGCGTCAACCGTGATGCCCGGCTTGATGAACTGCAAGCCTTCGGTAATCACACGGTCACCGGCATTCAGGCCTTTTTCCACCAGCCAGTAGGCGCCGGCGGTACGGTTGGCCACCAGCACGCGGTGTTCGACCTTGTTGTCGGCGGTCACCACCAGCGCCGTCGGGATACCCCGGATATCGCGGGTCACGCCTTGCTGCGGGGCGAGGATCGCCTTGCTGTTCACACCGGCCTGCAGTTGCGCGTGGACAAACATGCCCGGCAGCAGGGTGTGCTCAGGGTTGGGGAACACGGCACGCAGGGTGACCGAGCCGGTGGTCTGGTCGACCGACACCTCGGAGAACTCCAGGCGACCTTGCTGGCTGTATTCGCTGCCGTCTTCCAGGGTCAGCTTGACCATGGCGGCGTTTTCGCCGGCTTTTTGCAGTTGGCCGCTTTCCAGGTCGCGACGCAGTTTCAGCATCTCGGCGGAGGATTGCGTGACGTCGACGTAGATCGGGTCCAGTTGCTGGATCACCGCCATGGCGTCGGCCTGGCCATTGCTGACCAGCGCGCCTTCGGTGACCGAAGAACGCCCGATGCGCCCGGAGATCGGCGCGAACACCTTGGTATAGCGCACGTTGATCTGGGCGCTCTGCAGGTTGGCTTCCGAGGTCAGGCGGTTGGACACGGCGGTGTCGTATTCCTGACGGCTGACCGCCTGCTCGTTGACCAGTTGCTTGTAGCGGTCGGCAATCGACTTGGTCTGCTGCAGGTTGGCCTGGGCGCTTTTGAGCGTGGCTTCATAGACCGACGGATCGATCTGGTAAAGCTGCTGGCCTTCCTTGACGTCGCCGCCTTCCTTGAACAGGCGCTTGAGAATGATGCCATTGACCTGGGGCCGGACTTCGGCGATGCGGAACGCAGTGGTGCGCCCCGGCAATTCGGAGGTCAGGGTATAGGCTTGAGGTTGAAGGGTGACCACGCCGACCTGAGGGGTTTGAGCGGGCGGTGCCGCTTCTTCCTTTTTACATCCGCTGAGCAGCGATGCCAGGGCGACGGCAGTGACCAGAGCGGTAACAGCTGGCTTAAGTTGCATGAAGATCCTCGGGTCAGGCGCGTTTGATACGCACAAGAAGTGTGGAAGGGTAAAAAACAGGCAGTGAGTAGATAAGTAGCTTGCTAGGCAATATACTTACGTTCATGGTTGTTTGTAAACTCTTGACAGGCTTCGCGGATTCCTGACAAAGCAACGCTGCAAGCCTCGATTCTAGTACGTTCGCCGCCCATGAAGGCGTCGTCCCATAATTATTCAGAAGGTGGTTATCCACCCCCGCACGTGTCCTGATTGAGGTGTTACTGCCATGGTTCGTCGTACCAAAGAGGAAGCTCAGGAAACGCGCAGCCAAATACTTGAAGCCGCCGAGCAAGCCTTTTATGAGCGCGGCGTTGCGCGCACGACGCTGGCGGACATCGCGGCGCGGGCCGGCGTGACGCGGGGCGCGATTTACTGGCATTTCAGCAACAAATCGGACCTGTTGCAGGCACTGCTCGACACGCTGCACGAACCCCTGGATGAATTGGCCAGGGCCAGTGAAAGCGAGGATGAGGTCGATCCGCTGGGCTGCATGCGCAAGCTGCTGATCCATCTTTTTCATCAGGTGGCCCTGGACCCGAAGACTCGGCGCATTAATGAGATCCTGTTCCATAAGTGCGAATTTACCGATGAAATGTGCGACATGCGCCGTCAGCGCCAGACCCACAGCCTTGAGTGCAACCTGCGCATCGTCCTGACACTGCGCAATGCAGTCCACCGCGGGCAACTGCCGGAAAACCTCGACACCGCTCGCGGGGCGGTGTGCATTTATGGCTATATCAATGGGCTGCTCGGTCAGTGGCTATTGGTGCCAGACAGCTTTGAGCTGTATCAGCAGGCCGAGCGTCTGGTGGATATCGGGCTGGACATGCTGCGCCTGAGCCCCAACCTGCGCAATTGATACAAAATGCGTAATTGCGTCCGCTTGTGTCAACAGTAAAGCCCAAGGACGGTCAATCATCCTTCCGGCTTATTTGTGGGGTGACGTTATATACGTGCTGGGGTCGGGTTGAAAGGTAGCCGGCTAAGTATTTTGTAGCGATATTGTTGCATTGCTGTGAAGGAGTGTTACTGAACCTGTGGGCGCGCGATTGCTTCACGATCCAATAAAAAGCCCCGGCTCTTGCGAGCCGGGGCTTTTGCGTTGCCGCGCTCAGAGCGCCAGGGTCGGGTAGTCGATGTAGCCGACCGGGCCTTGAGT
Source organism: Pseudomonas sp. ICMP 8385 (assembly GCF_002699915.1). Lineage (NCBI taxonomy): Bacteria > Pseudomonadati > Pseudomonadota > Gammaproteobacteria > Pseudomonadales > Pseudomonadaceae > Pseudomonas > Pseudomonas sp. ICMP 8385. The sequence goes on from NZ_LKBY01000002.1 coordinate 81,526, forward strand.
GTAGAAGGTCTGCGGGTTGGCTTCGTTCAGCGGCGCATCGGCCTTGAGGCGCGCCGGCAGGTCCGGGTTGGCGATAAACGGTACGCCAAACGCCACCGCATCGGCCTTGCCCGAGGCCAGCCAGGCATTGGCGCTGTCTTTGGTGAAGAGCTCGTTGGCAATGTACGGCCCGCCGAACGCGGCTTTCAATTGCGGGCCCAGGCTGTCGCCGGCTTCTTGCTCGCGGGCGCAGATAAAGGCGATGCCGCGCTTGCCCAGTTCACGGGCGACGTAGGTGAAGGTTTCTGCCAGGTTGTCATCGCCCATGTCATGTAGGTCGGCCCGTGGCGATAAATGCATCCCCACGCGGCCAGCGCCCCAGACTTCGATCAGCGCATCGGTCACTTCCAGCAACAGCCGTGCACGGTTTTCCAGGGAGCCGCCGTACTCGTCGGTACGCTGGTTGGTGCTGCTTTGCAGGAACTGGTCGAGCAGGTAGCCATTGGCGCCATGCACCTGCACCCCGTCAAAACCGGCGGCCTTGGCGTTCTCGGCGCCCACGCGGTAGGCGTCGACGATATCGGCGATTTCCGCGGTTTCCAGAGCGCGTGGGGTCGGGTAGTCCGCCAGTGGGCGCATCAGGCTGACATGGCCGGCCGGCTGGACCGCACTCGGCGCCACCGGGGTTTCGCCGTTCAGGTAGGCCCCGTGGGAGATCCGCCCCACATGCCACAGTTGCAGGAAGATCTTGCCGCCTGCGCCGTGCACCGCCTTGGTGATGTTGGTCCAGCCGCGCACCTGGTCGTTGGACCAGATGCCCGGGGTGTCCGGGTAGCCCACGCCCATCGGCGTCACCGAGGTGGCTTCGGTGAGGATCAGCCCGGCAGAGGCCCGCTGCACGTAGTATTCAGCCATCAGTGCATTGGGCACGCGGCCAGCGTCGGCACGGCAGCGGGTCAGGGGCGCCATGATGATGCGGTTCGACAGCTGCACATCACCCAGTTTGATCGGATCGAAAATAGTCGTCATCGCAAATACTCGTCTGTTCTAAGTAATTAATGGGTCGCAGGGGCCAGGTTGGCGTCGCTGCTTTGGTGGAACGTGATCAACGTGACCAGCAGCGCCAGGATCGCCAGGGCTGCGGCGGCCAATGGCACGCTGGTCAGGCCGAAACCGTGGGCAATCACACTGCCGCCGACCCAGGCGCCGAGGGCGTTGCCGATATTGAAAGCGCCGATATTGAGGGTCGAGACCAGGTTGGGCGCGGCCTTGCCGAAGGTCACCACGTTGATCTGCAGCGCCGGCACGGCGGCAAACGAAGCGGTGGCCCAGAGGAACAGGGTGATTTCGGTGGGGATGATGGCGACGCTGGTCCAGGTCAGTGCGGTGGACACCACGGCCATGCTGATAAATACGCCGATCAGGGTGGCCGCCAGGCGCTTGTCCGCCAGTTTGCCGCCGATGATATTGCCCACGGTCAGGCCCAGGCCGATCAGCAGCAGGGTCCAGGTCACACCTTTGGGTGAGATGCCGGTGACATCCCCCAGCAACGGCGCGACATAGGTGAAGAGGGTGAACATCGATGCGGCAAACAGTGCGGTCATGCTCAGCGACAACCAGATCCCGGCCCCCTTGAGGGCTGCCAGTTCGGCGCGCATATCGAGTTTTTCTTCATCGCGCTTGGCCGGCAGGAAGCGGATCAGGCCGATCAGTGCGATTACGCCAATCACCGTCACGGCCCAGAAGGTCGAGCGCCAGCCGGCTTCCTGGCCCAGCGCGGTGCCCAGGGGCACGCCGAGCACGTTGGCCAGGGTCAGGCCGGTAAACATCAGGGCCACCGCCGATGCGCGCTTGTTGGCCGGCACCAGGTTGGCGGCCACCACCGAGCCAATGCCGAAGAAGGCGCCGTGGCACAACGCAGTCACCACCCGGGCAAACATCAGCACGTTGTAGTCACTGGCCAGGGCGCAGAGCAGGTTGCCGATAATGAAAATACCCATCAACGCGACCAGGGCCGCCTTGCGCGGCAGCCTGGCGGTGGCCAGTGCCATAAAGGGCGCACCGATGGCCACGCCCAGGGCGTAGCCGGTCACCAGCCAGCCGGCGCCTGGAATCGACACACCGAGGTCGGCCGCCACATCGGGCAACAGGCCCATGATGACGAATTCGGTGGTGCCGATGGCGAAGGCGCTTAAGGCCAGGATGAGTAGCGAAAGAGGCATGTGGGGTCCTTTACAGCGGTGGGCTGAGTTCTTCGGTGAGGGCCTGGATAAACCCTTGGATCACGTCTTCATTGCGGCGGAAAAAGTGCCACTGCCCGGCTTTCTGGCTGCTGATCAAGCCTGCCCGTTGCAGGGTGGCCAGGTGCGCCGACACGGTGGACTGCGACAGGCCGCAGCGCTGGTCGATCTGGCCGGCGCAGATGCCGTACTCGTGGTTGTGCACTTGCTCGGGGAACTGCACTTTCGGGTCTTTCAGCCAGTTGAGAATGTCTCGCCGTACTGGGTGTGCCAGGGCTTTTATTATGTCGTCGAGGTCAATGGACATGGCAGGGCTCGGTGTGGGTAAAACGTTATATCGCGATGAGGCGAACTTTAAATCGCTATATCCCGATATACCAATACGATTTTGATCTTGTAACTGCATAAATCGGTATATCGGGTTATAACGATACGTTGATGGCAGTGCTAAACTGCGCGCCATGAATTATCTCGCACATCTGCACCTCGGCGGCCAACTTCCTGCACAACTGCTGGGCAGCCTCTATGGCGATTTCGTCAAAGGCCGCCTGCAGGGCCAGTACCCCCCGCAAATCGAGGCGGCGATCCAGCTGCATCGCGCCATCGACCGCTTTACCGACAGCCACCCCTTGGTGGGGCAGGCGTTGTCACGGTTCACCCTGACCCGGCGCCGCTATGCGGGGATTGTCCTCGATGTGTTCTTCGACCATTGCCTGGCGCGCGATTGGGCACAGTATGCCGACCAGCCACTGGAGCGCTTTACCTCCCGGGTGTACCGGGTGCTGGCGGCTGAACCGCAACTGCCGGGGCGCCTTGCGCAGATTGCCCCTTATATGGCGGCGGATGACTGGCTGGGCTCCTACCGCGAGTTCGCGGTGATGGAGCACGTGCTGCGGGGCATTTCCCGGCGCCTGAGCCAACCCCAGGAGCTGGGCCAGGCGATGCAGGAACTGCGGGTGCTGTATGAGCCGTTGAGCGAGGATTTCCGGGTGTTCTATCCCCAATTGCAGGCCTATGCAGATAGTCAAATATCCACGCCGATCTAATGTGGGAGCTGGCTTGCCTGCGATAGCGGTGTATCAGTCGCCACTGCTATCGCAGGCAAGCCAGCTCCTACATTTTTTGCGTGTTTGCTTCAGGCCGCATACGCCGGGCGAACCGGCACCTGCTGGCTTTGTGGCACCGGCCCAAACAACGCCTTCTGCACCGCCTGCTGCGCCTGGTACGCCAGCGCCGCACGCTCCTGCCCGGCACAGGCAATGGGTTTAAGCAGATGAATCTCAACGTCGCCCTGATCATGGGCAAACAAACGCATCAGGTGCGAGAGCAAATCATCGTCACCAATAAACGGCGCGAGCGGATCAACCTGCCCATCGCGCAAATAACGGATCGCCACCGGCTGTAGCGCCACCTCGGCATCAATCGCACTGGCCAGTAGCCGGCCATGGAAGGTGCGCAGGCTGCGGCCATCGGTGGTGGTGCCTTCGGGGAACATCAGCAGCGGGTGTTTTTGCTCCAGGTGACGGGTCATCTGCTTGCGGATCAATTGGCTGTCCCCCGAGCCGCGGCGGATAAACAGGCTGCCGGCCTTGGCCGCCAGCCAGCCGGCCACCGGCCAGGTGCGCACCTCGGCCTTGGACAGGAATGACAGCGGCGTCACCATGCCTAGCAGCGGGATATCGGTCCAGGACACATGGTTGCTGACCCACAGCATCGGCTGTTGCGGCAGCTCGCCGTGCACGGTCACGCGAAAGGGCAGGGCATGGCTCAGGCGCGCCATGAAAAACCGCGACCAGCGCTGGCGCCGCACCATGGAGTTGGCGATCCCCAGGCGCTCGAACAGGCCAAACACCCCGGCCATGCTCAAGCCCAGGCTTACCACCAGCAGTACGCGGGCGATCCGCCCGTAGACCCGTAGGCGGCCCATCACATGGCCGCCTTGAAGTGGCGCGCATAACGCGGGCACAACTCGTCGCGCTTGAGCAGGATAAACACGTCGGCCACCTGGAAGTCCTCGTCCCAGCACGGCTCGCCGCAGATCTTCGCGCCCAGGCGCATATAGGCCTTGAGCAGTGGCGGCATTTCGGCGATGACGTTGGACGGCAGGTCCAGACTCGGCAGGGGCTTTTTCGGCTCGGCGCGCAGGTGTTCGTTGCACAGGTAGCGTTCGCGCAGGCGCTGCATGATCGCGTGGGCCTGGATGCCGCCGTCATGCATCGGGATGCTCGCGCAGCCCATCAGGTAGCTGTAGCCGCCCTGGTTGAGGACTTCGGCCAACTCGCCCCACAGCACCGCGATAGTGCCGCCGTTGCGGTAGGCCGGGTCGACACAGGTACGGCCGATTTCCAGGATCGGCCCCTGCAAATGCAACAGGCCGTGGAGGCTGAATTCTTCTTCGCTGTAGAACCGGCCCAGGGTGCTGGCCGCCTGGTGATCCAGCAACCGGGTGGTGGCAACCAGTCGCCCGGTGTTCAAGTCCCGTACGCCAATGTGGCTGCAGTGAACATCATAGTCATCCATGTCCAGGCCCAGTTCTGCGCCTTTGAGCTTGGCATTGAACTCGCCGCTGAAAACGCTGAAACGCAAGGCCTGGGCTTCCTGCAAGGCCTGGGCGCCGATCAGGCGTTCGGCTTGCAGACGGCGTTCATTGCCGGTGTCACTGATGCGGGCGATCTGAGTCATGGCGAGTCTCCAGGTGCCGGCCAGGGTTGCGGCCAGTCGACTTTGTTGTGCAAAGTCAGGCTATGTACCCCCGGTGTCATCTCCATGAATCTACGGTGACGCTTAGATGACAGCCCCCAAGGAGCCTTCCATGCCCTGGCACGCTTTGCTCGACCGACCTGCCCGACTGCCCGCCCACGCCAACCTGGCCGAGGGCTACAGCGTTTTATTGCAACGCCTGGGGCAGGTCACGCCCTTCGAGCTGGCGACCCAGGGCGCGCGCCTGATGGCCACGCCCGGCCTGGCGTTCCTGGTGGGCTATCAAGCGGCGTTGCGCGCGTTATGGCCCAGCGCGCCCCACAGCCTGGGCGCCCTGTGTGCGACCGAACAGCGCAGCCTGCGCCCGCTGGACATGCAAACGCGCCTGGATGACCTGCGCCTGAGCGGGCGCAAGGACTTCGTCACCGCCGGCGATGCCGCCGACTGGCTGTTGATCGCCGCCCGCTGCGAGGCCGCGGATGAAAAGCCGCGCCTGACCCTGGCCGTGGTGCTGGCCGGCGAGCCCGGCGTACGGGTGGAACCCTTGCCCGCGATCGCCTTGATGCCCGATATCAGCCACGGCCGCGTCCACCTCGACCATGCCGCTTGCGAGCGCTTGCCGGGGGATGGCTGGGACGATTACGTCAAACCCTTCCGCACCCTGGAGGACAGCTATGTACTGAGCGCGATGACCGCCTGGCTGCATGGCATCGGCCAGGAGTGTGCCTGGCCCCAGGCCCTGCGCCTGCAGTTACTGGCGTTGCTGGCCGGCTGCGCCGAGGTCATTCGCCAACCCAGCGCATCGGCGGCGGGGCATGTGGTGTTGGGGGGATTGTTTGCGCAGTTCGAGGCGCTGAAGCCACAGATCAATCAAGCGATGGCCGAAGGGGCGTGGGCCGCCATGTGGCAGCGCGACCAGGCCGTGCTGGACCTGGCCGCCAGCGCCCGGGCCAAACGCCTGGAAAAAGCCCTGAACCCAGCCCCCCGCTGACTGTGGGATGAGCGTGTGTGGGAGCTATGGGGTGGTTCCCAGGCCTGTCGCCAAACCGTCATTTATCTGCATTAGGCTCGCGGGCTTGAATGCCCCCGAGTGCTTGTCCATGGTCAAAGGCCTGCTGTGCGTCGCCTGGCTGCTGTTCACCGCTACCGCCCATGCCCAGACCTGGCCGGCAAAGGATTGGTCCCAGGGCCCGCAGTTGGCCGGTCCCGCCGTCAAGGCGCTGGAGGACTATGCGTTCCCGGCGCGCAATGACATCACCCGCGAAGGCATCCGCACCGACGCGCTGCTGGTGATCCGCGATGGCGCAGTCATTTATGAGCGCTATGCAGCACCGACCACCGCCACCACGCCGCACCTGACCTGGTCCATCAGCAAAAGCCTGATGGCCACCGTCCTGGGCGTGGCGTACGGCGAAAACCGCTTCAAACTGAGCGACCCGGCCGCGCGCTTTTATCCACCGATGAAGCAGCACCCGACCATTACCCTGGGGCACCTGCTCAATTGGGCCTCGGGCCTGGACTGGCAGGAAGACTACGAATACGCCCCGCTGAAATCCTCGGTGGTGGCCATGCTCTACACCCGTGGCCGCGCCGATATGGCGGAGTTTGCCGCCCAGAGCACTCCCTTCGCAGCACCAGGCCAGGCCTTTCGCTACTCCAGCGGTGACAGCAATCTCGTGTCTGCCGCCCTCAAGGGCATGCTCGGGCACAAGGCCTATGTCGATTACCCGTGGACCGCGCTGTTCACGCCTTTGGGCATGCGCAGTGCGACGTGGGAAAGCGATGCCACTGAAACCTTCGTTGCCTCGTCCTATGCCTACCTCACTGCCCGCGACCTGGCGCGGGTCGGCTTGTTGATGGCGCGGGACGGGCGTTGGGGCGAGCGGCAATTGCTGCCCAAGGCCTGGGTCGACTTCAATCGTCAACCCCTGGCGCAGTACACGGCGGGCCAGGACGAAGCCGTGCCCGGCGGCCACTGGTGGCTCAACCGCCAGGTACAGGGCGCCGCCAGGCCCTGGCCGGATGCGCCCGAGGATACCTTCGCGGCCTTGGGGCACTGGGGCCAGGCGTTGTATGTGTTGCCCGAGGCGCAGTTGGTGATCGTGCGCTACGGCGATGACCGCGACGGCCGCTATCGCCACAACGAACTGCTCAAACGCGTGCTCGCGGCGGTGCAACCATGATCCGTCGTCGCCCGTTTATCAGCCTGTTTCTCCTGCTGTTGCTTGTCTTGCTGGGGTGGCTCTGGCATGAGCGCGTCAACCTGCAAGCCTTCCCCGACATCATCGCCGCCTACACCGCCAAGGAGTACTGCTCGTGCCGGTATGTGGCGGGCAACCCGGCGGACTATTGCCTGGGTTACGTGAAGCAATACATCCCCACCAGCGCGTTTGCCGATCACCCGGACACCCGCCTGGTCACCGCCAGCGGCCTGGGCCGCAGCCACAGCGCCCAATGGCTGGGCGAGCGCCAGGGTTGCCGCCTGCTGCCCTGAGGTTCCACAGGGTGGAACCACCTTTGATTGTCCTCGCACGCCCATCGCGGTTATCTGTGGTGGTGCCACAAAAAAGAACGGGAATACCCGCCTGCGAGGAGAATCACCATGCGCCCACACCAGCACATCCTGGATTGGCTGAGCGATGTCGCCAGCGACCTGCACGCCGTGCGCCAGGACATCCACGCCCACCCCGAACTGGGGTTTGAAGAAAACCGCACGGCGGCCCTGGTCGCCCAATCCCTGAAAAACTGGGGTTTTGAGGTGCATACCGGCATCGGCCACACCGGTGTGGTCGGCGTGCTGCGCAATGGCCGCAGCACGCGCACCCTGGGGATCCGTGCCGACATGGACGCCTTGCCGATCATCGAAAACACCGGCGTCGCCTACAGCAGCCAACACGCCGGCTGCATGCATGCCTGCGGTCACGACGGTCACACCACCATGCTGCTGGGCGCTGCGCGCTACCTGGCGGCGACGCGTCAGTTCGACGGCACCCTCAACCTGATCTTCCAGCCGGCCGAAGAAGGCCAGGGCGGCGCCGAAGCGATGCTTGCCGATGGCTTGCTGGAGCGCTTCCCCTGCGACGCGTTGTTCGGCATGCACAATATGCCCGGCTTGCCCGCCGGCCACCTGGGCCTGCGGATCGGGCCGATGATGGCTTCCCAGGACCTGCTCACCGTGACCCTCGAAGGCGTCGGCGGCCACGGCTCCATGCCGCACCTGACCGTGGACCCGCTGGTGGCCGCCGCCAGTACGGTGATGGCCTTGCAGACGGTGGTGGCGCGCAATATCGACGCCCAGGAAGCGGCAGTGGTGACCGTCGGCGCCCTGCAAGCAGGGCAGGCTGCCAACGTGATTCCCCAGCAGGCCATCCTGCGCCTGAGCCTGCGCGCCCTCAATGCGCCGGTGCGCGAGCAGATGCTGGAGCGGGTCAAGGCAATCATCCAGACCCAGGCCGCCAGCTTTGGCTGTACCGCGCAGATCGAACATCGCCCGGCCTACCCGGTGCTGGTCAACCATGGCGCCGAAACCGAGTTCGCCCGCCAGGTCGGCATTGCCTTGCTCGGTGAGGCCGCGGTCGATGCCAATACGCCCAAGTTGATGGGCAGCGAAGACTTCGCCTGGATGCTCCAGCGCTGCCCCGGCAGCTACCTGTTTATCGGCAACGGCGTGTCGCGGCCGATGGTCCACAACCCCGCCTATGACTTCAACGACGAGATCCTGCTGACCGGCGCCGCCTACTGGGGCGCCCTGGCCGAGAGCTGGCTCAAGCCGGCCTGACGAACTGCCTTTTCCTGCCGCTGGACCTTTCCTCAACAGGTTGAATGGAGTGTTCTCATGCAGACTTCAATAAAAGGCGTGTCCCGCACCCGGCAAGTGGTCGCGGCGGTGGTCGGCAACGCGCTGGAGTGGTACGACTTCATCGTCTATGGCTTTCTGGCCAGCATCATCGCCCGGCAGTTCTTCCCCTCGGACGATGAGTACGCCTCGCTGCTGATGGCCCTGGCCACCTTCGGGGTGGGCTTCTTTATGCGCCCGGTGGGCGGCATCCTGCTTGGCATGTACGCCGACCGCAAAGGCCGCAAGGCCGCCATGCAGTTGATTATCCGCTTGATGACCGTGTCCATCGCGCTGATCGTGTTTGCGCCCAACTACGCCGCCATCGGCATGGGCGCGCCGCTGTTGATCGTGGTGGCGCGGATGCTCCAGGGTTTTGCCACCGGCGGCGAATATGCCAGCGCCACGGCGTTCCTGGTGGAAAGCGCACCGGCCCATCGCAAGGGCCTGTACGGCTCCTGGCAATTGGTCGGGCAGTGCCTGGCGGTATTTGGCGGCGCGGCGATGGTGGCGTTGGTCACCCACTTCTTTTCCCCAGAGACCCTCGACCTGTGGGGCTGGCGCCTGCCGTTTGTGTTCGGCCTGCTGATCGGCCCGGTGGGCTTGTGGATTCGCCGGCACATGGAAGACCCCGAGGAATTTATCCAAGCGCGCAAACAGGCCACCGGCCCCGCGCCAAGCCTGATGGATGTATTGCGTAACCATCGGCGCAGCATCCTGGTGAGCATGGGCCTGGCCTGCGGGGCGACGGTGTCGTTCTATGTGGTGCTGGTGAATATGCCGACCTTCGCCCACAAGAACCTTGGCCTGCCGCTGGATCAGGTGTTGATGGTGCAGATGTTCGCCGTGGCGTTGATGACCGTGGTCATTCCCTTGTCCGGCCTGCTCTCGGATCGCCTGGGTCGGCGACCGGTGTTGATGGGCTTTACCTTGGCGTTTTTCGTGATGGTCTACCCGCTGTATGTGTGGGTTGCGGCGGCGCCGTCCATCGAGCGCCTGCTGGTGATGCAAGTGATGCTGTGCACCGCCATTGGCGGCTTCTTCGGCCCGGCGCCGACGGCCCTGGCCGAGCAGTTTCCCATCGAGGTGCGTTCCACCGGCGTGTCGGTGGCTTATAACGTGGCGGTGATGGTGTTCGGCGGTTTCGCCCCGCTGATTGTCACCTGGTTGAGCAAAGAGTTGGGCACACCGGTCGCGCCGGCGTTTTATGTGCTGTTTGCTTGCGTGCTGACGCTGCTGGGCACCTACTGCATGCATGAAGCGCCAAGGGCCGCGGCGCCGGCGCGGTTTGCCAAGGGGGTGAAACCTTGAACATCGTTGAACTGGATGCGCTCGGGCTGTCCCGGGCGATCCATGCCCGGCAGGTGTCCTGCCACGAAGTGATGCAGGCCTACCTGGCGCAGATCGCGCGCCTGAACCCCTCGGTCAATGCCTTGGTGTCGTTGCGTGACGAAGCCGATGTGCTGGCCGAAGCCCGTACCTGTGACCTTGAGCTGGACCAGGGCCGTTCCCGTGGCTGGATGCACGGCATGCCCCAGGCCATCAAGGACCTGGCGGCGACCAAAGGCCTGCGCACCACCCTGGGTTCGCCCCTGTTCGCCGAACAGATGCCCGCCGAAGACGCCATCGCCGTGGCGCGGGTGCGGGCCAGCGGCGCGATTATCATCGGCAAGAGCAACGTGCCGGAGTTCGGCCTGGGTTCGCAGACCTACAACCGCGTATTCGGCACCACCGGCAATGCCTACGACCCGGCCTTGGCGGCGGGCGGCAGCAGCGGCGGGGCGGCGGTGGCCCTGGCGTTGCGCATGCTGCCGGTGGCTGATGGCAGCGACATGATGGGCTCGCTGCGCAACCCGGCGGCGTTCAACAATGTGTTCGGCCTGCGCCCGTCCCTGGGCCGCGTGCCCCATGGCCCGGCGCCGGAAGTGTTTGTCCAGCAACTGGCCACCGAGGGCCCGATGGGCCGCAGTGTGGCGGACGTGGCGCAACTGTTGAGCATCCAGGCCGGGTATGACTCGCGGGTGCCGTTGTCGCTCAAGGACGATCCCCGCGTCTTTGGCACGGCGTTGGCCCGGGATTTCAAGGGCGTGCGCCTGGGCTGGCTGGGGGACTATAACGGCTATCTGCCGATGGAAGAGGGCGTGCTGAGCCTGTGTGAGTCGGCCCTCGGCGATTTCAGCGCGCTGGGTTGCGCGGTCGAAAGCTGCCAGCCGGACTTTTCCATGGCGCGCCTGTGGCAAACCTGGCTGGTCCATCGTCATTGGCTGGTGCAGGGCGCGCTGGGGGCGGCGTATGCCGACCCGCAAAAACGTGCGTTGCTCAAGCCCGAAGCCCAATGGGAGGTGGAGGGCGGCCTGGCCCTGAGCGCGGCGGATGTGTATCAGGCGTCGCTGGCGCGCAGTGACTGGTATCGTGCCCTGGCCAGGTTGTTTGAACGTTACGATTTCCTGCTGTTGCCCACCGCCCAAGTGTTCCCTTTCGATGCACAACAGCCCTGGCCACGCGTCGTGGCAGGGCAAACCATGGACACCTATCACCGCTGGATGGAGGTGGTGATCGGCCCGACATTGGCCGGCCTGCCGAGCATGAGTGTGCCGGTGGGCTTCAACCCGCAAGGCTTGCCCATGGGCCTGCAAATCATCGGCCCGGCCCAGGCGGATCGCGCCGTGCTGCAACTGGCGTATGCCCATGAGCAACTGACGCACTGGGTGCAGCGCCGCCCCCCGGAATGCCTGGGCGGGTGACGGCCTGTATCTTGCTGTGAAATTCGTTCATCCACCCGCAATCGGAGATCGAGCCATGGGCAGCAACGTCGACACAGGGACTGTACGTTCAGTGGAGCGGGCACTGGCCATCATCGAGCTGCTGGGCGAGCACCAGGCCCTGGGGCTTGAAGAACTGCATTACCTGACCTGCCTGCCCAAGGCCACGGTGTCGCGGATGCTGCTGACCTTGCAGGAACAGGGCTGGATCTATCGCGGCCTGAGCGACCGGCGCTATCGCCTCAGTGCCCAGCGCTTGTTTGGCGATACCCAGCAACGCTTCAAGCGGCGCCTGGTGGAGTGCGCGGCGCCCTGGCTGGTGGAACTCAGCGAACGCACCGGGCTGGTGGCGGATCTGTCGAACTTTGACGGCGAGCGCCTGGAAGTCATGGAAAGCGCGATCCCCACGGTATTGCGCAAGCTGTACCCGAATAACTGCCAGATCGTTGGCCAGCATGCCAGCCTGTTCCATTCGGCCATGGGCAAGGCGTGCCTGGCCGAGCTGGCGGTTGACGAGGTGCAGCGCTTGGCCTGTCGCGAACAGGTGGCGGCCGACGATCAGTACCGCGCCTGCGAGCAATCCCAACACCAGGGGTTTGGCCAGCGCACCGAAGGGTACTGGGAATACCCGGTGCGCTTGCCATTCCTGATCCGCGCGGTGGCGTTGCCGGTGCGGGCCAATGGGCGGTTGGTGGGGAGCATGGCGCTGCATTGGCCCATGCACCAGGCGCCGGTGGAGCGGGTGTTGAGTTTGCATCTGGCGAGCCTGGAGGCGACCGTGCAAGGGGTGCAGCACGCACTGGTCTAAACATTGCGTACAACAAGCCGGCCAGTTAAGGTTTGTGCAGGTTTTTCTGCGCGCGAGTGTTTAATTAATGTTCAACGCATCCGTCTTCAAGCCCCTGGCCTTCCTGCTGCTGGCCGCTGCCGCCATGCCTGCGCAGGCCGCCTGGTATCTGGATAACGAATCCTCACGGCTGTCGTTCGTCACCACCAAGAACACCGATATTTCCGAAGTCCAGCGCTTCCTGGTGCTGCACGGCAAGGTCGACGAGAAAGGTGCCGCGCAGGTGGAAGTCGAGTTGGAGTCGATCAACAGTGGCATCCCGCTGCGTGACGAGCGCATGCGCAACGAGCTGTTCCAGATCAAGGCTCAGCCCAATGCGCTGATCAACGCGCAAATCAACCTGCAGCCGCTCAACGACCTGGCCACCGGCGCGCAGCTGGAGTTGCGCCTGCCGCTGTCGGTCACCCTGCATGGCAAGACCCAGGCCTACAACGCCGAATTGCTGATCACGCGCCTGGACGACCGGCGTTTCCAGGTGGTGACCCTGGAGCCGTTGGTGCTGCATGCCAGGGATTTTGACCTGCTCGCCGGTGTCGAGACCTTGCGCAAGGCTGCCGGCCTGGATGCGATCAGCCTGTCGGTGCCGGTGGGTGCGGTACTGATTTTCACGGCGCGCTGAGATGGGCGGCGCGGTGTTCCCCTGGCGCAGCGCCAACCGCTTTGAATTGCTGATCGACGGCGCGAATTTTTTCCCGCAGATGCTGGTGAGCATCGCCCGTGCCGAGCATCAGGTGGAGCTGGAACTGTACCTGGTGGAGGCGGGCGCCTGTGCCGAGGCGATGGTCCAGGCCCTGGTGCAGGCGGCCGAGCGCGGGGTACAGGTGCGTTGCCTGTTCGATGACTACGGCAGCCTGGCATTTACCCTCAGCCTGCGGCGGCGCCTGACCGAGGCCGGGGTGGAGCTGCGCTTCTACAATCGCCTGCGCTGGCGCCGCTGGATGCGCAACCTCTACCGCGACCACCGCAAACTGCTGTTGATCGACCAGCACGTCGCCTTCGTGGGCGGCACCGGGGTTACTGATGAGTTCTGGACCCCAGGGCAAGATACCTGTGAGTGGCATGAGGTGATGGTGCACATCAGCGGCCCGTTGGTGCTGGACTGGCAAGCCCTGTTCGACCGCCAATGGCGGGTCAACGATCACCGCCGTGCCTGGAAACCGGCCACGCACTTCGGCCTGCCGCGCCTGCCCAAAGTGCCGGCAACCGGGTCGGGCCTGGGGCGGGTGGCCTATGCCGATGCCGGCCAGCACCGGGACATTTTGCAGTCGCTGATCCGCGCCTTGAACAGCGGCCAGCGCCGTATCTGGCTGGCCACGCCGTACTTCTTGCCTACCTGGAGCGTACGCCGGGCCTTGCGCCGCGCGGCCGGGCGTGGCGTGGACGTGCGCCTGCTGCTGACCGGGCCACGCACCGACCATCCCTCGGTGCGTTACGCCGGGCACCGCTATTACCCGCGCCTGCTCAAGTCCGGGGTGAAGATCTTTGAATACCAGCCGTGCTTCCTGCACCTGAAGATGGTGCTGGTGGACGATTGGGTGAGCATCGGCTCGTGCAATTTCGATCACTGGAACCTGCGCTTCAACCTGGAGGCCAACCTGGAAGCCCTGGACCCGGAGTTGACGCTGGCGGTGGCGGGCAGTTTCGAGCGCGATTTTGCCCAGAGCCAGGCGGTCAGCCTGCAAGCGTGGAAGGCCCGGCCCTTGTGGCGGCGGGTGAAGCAGCGGGTGTGGGGGTGGATTGATCGGTTGGTGGTGAATGTGTTGGATCGGCGGGGTTAGAAGGGCACCTCAGGGCAAATGAAGGTGAGGGGCTTGGGTCAGTGGCAGTGCCGGCCAGGTATGTCATGACAGCCTAATAGTCCAGTTGGCCCTGGGGTGTCGCAGTAACTGGCCCCCTGAATCATTGAGGGGCCAGGGTTAGACTCTATTTAGGTGTTTTATGTGATTGTTAATGGTTTGTGATTGATGAGATTTCAATTGCTAGCTTTTCTTGTTCTTCTGCAAGTTTTTTATATTGTTGGTTTGTATAAGTTGTCTCAAAGTCGTTAATTAGGTTTTGCTGCTTGAGAATGGACTCATTGCTGTGGTCCTGCGATTTGGTGGTTTCTGGGAAAGATTCATTGTCCAATAGGTCTTTAGCCTCTTTGTGGGCGCTGGCAATGTCTTTGTTGTTGATTTTAAGGTCATAAAAATTTTGCACTAGTTCGAGAGGTACAGTATCAGGCCTCTCGTTATTGAATTTTATACCGTTTCCAGTTGGATCGATTATTTTTGAAATATCAAGCAGCGGTGTGAGTGCCTCACGAAGATCTGGGAACTCTTTCAGGGGGAAAGATTTTTCTTTGTTGTCCAACGTTATTGCCTGAACTAGGCCTGTTGCAGAGTCGTAAGTCATCGAGTGAATATCAATTTTGTTTTCTCTTGCCCAATCCTTCACTGCTCTATTCATAAATGCGTTTTCAGCCAGGCTCAACCATTTTCCAAGCGTTGAATCTTTAGGGACTTGAACCATTGGCGAGGGGCTTGCCGAGTCGCCCTCCTTGAGTTCCAGCAGTGCATTGGCGACATTCTTGGCGAGTTGGCTATCGCCGACAGGGTTCAACTGGGCATTGATCCTTTTGTCTTTGTCCAGCGTCTTTTGAAGCGTATCAGCCCCCATTTTCTCGTCGACGCCATTCTCCGGTGGTGGTGGCTTGGGGGCAGGCGTTGGTGTTTCCTGCGGATTCAGGGCATAGAACAGGTCATTGGCTTCGTCGGCGCCTTCTCTTTTTGGGAGAGCGGGCGGGGGGGATGGGGTCAGTGTATTGAACAGGTCATCAGCCTCCTTGGCGCCTTCTCTATCTGAGGCGGTGTCAGACCTTACCCGGCGGGAAAGAGTCTCACCCGTTGTCTTTTCTTCAGCCGTCTGCGGTGAGTTGAACGCAGGCTGTTTGCTTTTCAAGACGGCTTCTTTGAACGTGCTGTAAGCCGCAGCCGCCTCTGGATTGAACGAGGCTTTTTGGGCCTGTGGTCCGTCAGGCTGCGGTGTCTGAGCGAAGGTGTTGGATGCCTGTGTATTGGGTTGCTGTGTGACAGCCGAATCTGTCAACGGAACGGTGGGTATAGGCAGGTTTGATACAGGCGAGGAAATGTTTAGAGTCATTTATAGAGTTCCGTAAATTAAATGATCTTAGGTGTGAGTGAAGCCGTTAGTTGTGTGGAGATATTCGGGGTTTCGTTCCGCCTGAGGTGTTTCTATCGATTTCATGGTGCATGTTTTAAATAGATTTATTCTTGTTTTGATTGTTGAGGTGTTTTTATAGGTATTGGTTTTGGTTGTTTGAACTTTAGGTTCTGGCCAGTGGCTTCATTGGTTCGGAAGTCGGCTGTTGGATTCAGTCGATTCGGCGGGGCGGGTAAACGCGGGGGCTGCAAGCTGCAAGTTAAAAGCGAGTTGTTTTCGCTTGCAACTTGCAGCTTACGACTAACTATTCCAGCAATTCAAAACTCTGCTGCTGCACATCCTGGGAATCCAGGCCGATCTGCACATTGAACTCGCCCGGCTCGGCGGCGAACTTGAGCAGGGTGTTGTAGAACTTCAAGTCATCCTCGCTAATGCTGAAGTGCACCACCTTCGATTCACCGGCCTTGAGCAGGATCTTCTGGAAGTTCTTCAGCTCCTTGATCGGGCGGATCATCGAGCCGGCCACATCCTGGATGTACAGCTGCACCACGGTTTCACCGTCAAGCTTGCCGGTGTTTTTCAGGGTGACGCTGGCGTCGAGCTTGCCGGTCTTGTTCAGGGTGGTGGACGACAGCGCCATGTCCGACAGGCTGAAGCGGGTGTAGCTCAGGCCATAACCGAACGGATACAGAGGGCCGGTGGTGTCGTCGAAGTACTGCGAGGTGTAGTTGCCTGGTTTGCCCGGGGTGAACGGCCGGCCAATGGTCAGGTGGTTGTAGTAGGTCGGAATCTGCCCTACGGAGCGTGGGAAGGTGATTGGCAGCTTGCCCGACGGGTTGTAGTCACCGAACAGCACATCGGCAATCGCGTTGCCGCCTTCGGTGCCGGCGAACCAGGTTTCCAGGATCGCGTCGGCTTGCTGGTGCTCTTCGAGGATCGACAGTGGCCGGCCGTTCATCAACACCAGCACCAGCGGTTTGCCCGTGGCTTTCAAGGCCTTGATCAGGTCGCGCTGGCTTTGCGGGATGTTCAGGTCGGTACGGCTCGAAGATTCATGGGACATGCCACGGGACTCGCCCACGGCCGCCACCACCACATCGGCGCTGTTCGCGGCCTTGACCGCTTCGTCGATCAGTACCTGGGCCGAACGCGGGTCATCCACCACTTCCGGGGCATCGAAGTTGAGGAAGTTCAGGTAGTTCACCACCGCCTTGTCGCCGGTGATGTTGGCGCCACGGGCGTAGATCACCTGGCCTTTTTCGCCGATCACCGCGTTCATGCCGTCCAGCAGGGTCACCGACTGCGCAGGTTTGCCGGCGGCGGCCCAGCTGCCCATCATGTCGATCGGGGCCTTGGCCAGCGGGCCGACCAGGGCGATGGTCGCGGATTTCTTCAGGGGCAGGGTGTCGTTGTGGTTTTTCAGCAACACCAGGCTGCGCCGCGCGATATCGCGGGCTTCGCTGCGGTGCAGGCGGCTTTCGGCATAGGTGTCGGCCGGATCATCCTCGGCCTTGCCGATACGCAGGTACGGGTCGGCAAACAGGCCCATGTCGTACTTGGCACCCAGCACTTCACGCACGGCGTTGTCGATGTCGCTCTGCTCGATCTCGCCGGATTTCAGCAGCCCTGGCAGTTCCTTGCCGTAGAGCTGGTCGTTCATGCTCATGTCGATGCCGGCCTTGATCGCCAGCTTGGCCGCTTCGCGACCGTCCTTGGCCACGCCGTGCTTGATCAGCTCGAAGATCGCGCCGTGGTCGCTCACCGTCAGGCCCTTGAAGCCCCACTCTTTACGCAGCAGGTCGTTCATCAGCCAGGTGTTGGCGGTGGCGGGCACACCGTTGATCGAGTTCAACGCCACCATCACCCCGCCAGCACCGGCCTTGATTGCCGCGTGGTAGGGCGGCAGGTAGTCCTGGTACATCTTGACCGGGCTCATGTCGACCACGTTGTAGTCGCGACCGCCTTCCACCGCGCCGTACAGGGCGAAGTGCTTGACGCTGGCCATGATGCTGTCGGCCTGGGCCGGGCTCGGGCCCTGGAAGGCCTTGACCATCACTTCGCTGATGCGCGACACCAGGTAGGTGTCTTCGCCAAAGCCTTCGGAGGTCCGACCCCAGCGCGCGTCGCGGGAAATATCGACCATTGGCGCAAAGGTGAGGTCGAGGCTGTCGGCGGCGGCTTCCTTGGCGGCAATGCGCCCGGAGCGGCCGATGGCGTCCATGTCCCAGCTCGACGCCAGGGCCAGGCTGATCGGGAAGATGGTGCGGTGGCCGTGGATCACGTCATAGGCGAAGAACATCGGGATCTTCAAGCGGCTGCGCATGGCCGCGTCCTGCATCGGACGGTTTTCCGGGCGGGTGATGGAGTTGAACGTGCCACCAATGCGCCCGGCGGCGATTTCCTTGCGGATCATCTCCCGGGGCATTTCCGGGCCGATGCTGATCAGGCGCAATTGGCCGATCTTTTCATCCAGGGTCATTTGCCCGAGCAGGTCGCTGACGAACGCGTCCTTGTCCTTAAGCGCAGCGGGCTTGGTCTCGGCAACGACGGAGTGACTGGCCAGAGTGGCAACAAGGCCCAGCAAACACAGCTTTTTCATGAATATCCTTTTTCGGCGTACTGCGCAGCGTTCAGGTAAAACACTGCTCGGCCAAAATGTGGGGAGCGACTATTGTTGTTCGGGTGTTGTGTGGATAAATACCGCACACTTGCGGGCTCTTTATGAACTATCCATAAAGAAGGGCATCTTTTAGCTGATTGGCTCGCTGTAATCCAGTAGTGGCGGATTATGCCCCAGGCGCGTGATGTATAGGGGTCAGTCGTTAAATTCCATAAGGTTGGTCAGGAGACACACCATGCAAGCAGCACAGACTATTCGATGGGGCTGGAAAGCCGCGGCCCTGCTACTGATCAGCAGCGTGCTCAGTGGTTGCGGCATCAACAAGATCCCGACCCTGGACGAGCAGGTCAAGGCGGCCTGGGCCCAGGTGCAGAACCAGTATCAACGGCGTGCCGACCTGATCCCCAACCTGGTGGAAGTGGTCAAGGGCTATGCGGCCCATGAGCAGGACACCCTCACCGCCGTGATCGAAGCGCGGGCCAAGGCCACCTCGATCCAGGTCGATGCCAGCACCCTCGACAACCCGGAAAAACTCAAGCAGTTCCAGCAGGCCCAGGAAGGCCTGAGCGGTGCCCTTAGCCGCCTGATGGTGGTGTCCGAGCGCTACCCGGACCTGAAGGCCAACCAGAACTTCCTGGCCCTGCAATCGCAGCTCGAAGGCACCGAAAACCGTATCAGTGTGGCCCGTCGCGACTTTATCGCCGCCGTGCAGGCCTTCAACACCGAGATCCGTACCTTCCCTGGCCGCCTGTGGCACAGCGTGATGTACAGCGACTTGCCGGTGCGCGCCAACTTCGAGGCCACCAGTGCCGATGCCGATAAAGCGCCGCAAGTGAAGTTCTGATGGGCCAGCGCGTTTGGTGGCTGGCGGCGTGGCTGCTGTCTTTTTGCCTGACGGCCCAGGCAGCACCGGACTTTCCGGCGCTGACCGGGCGGGTGGTCGATAACGCACAAATGATCGACCCGCCGGTGCGGGCGCAACTGAGCCAGCAATTGCAGACGCTGGAGCAGACCACCGGCGCCCAGGTGGTGGTGGTCACCGTGCCTGACCTGCAAGGCCTGCCCATTGAAGACTTCGGTTATCAACTGGGCCGGCAGTGGGGCATCGGGCAGCAGGGCAAGGACAACGGCGCGTTGCTGATCGTGGCCCGGGACGAGCGTCAGTTGCGCATCGAAGTGGGCTACGGCCTGGAAGGTGTGCTCACGGATGCGCAGTCGTGGGTGATCATCAATCAGGTGATTGCGCCCAAGTTCAAGGCGGGCAATTTCACCCAGGGCATCAGCGACGGCGTGGCGGCGATGGTGCAGGTGGTCGGCGGCGAACCGCTGGCGGTGCCGGCCCATGTGGCCGACCCCAATTTTGCCAAGGACAACCCGGTGTTCTCCATCGGCCTGTTCATTCTGTTGCTGGTGGTGTTGTGGCTGTGCAACCGCATGGGGCTGCCGGTGGGCGCCATCCTGCTGGCGATTCTCAGCAGCAGCGGGCGTGGCGGTGGCGGTGGTGGCGGCGGCGGTTTCCGGGGCGGCGGCGGTGGTTTTGGCGGCGGCGGGGCTTCAGGTGGCTGGTAATGACAATAACTAAAGAGCATCTACAACCATGGCTTTACTGACTGAACACGAGCAGCGCCAGGTCGCCGAAGCGATCGCCAGGGTCGAGCAACAGACCGACGCCGAACTGGTGACCGTACTCGCCGCCCGTGCCGACGACTACGCCTACATCCCGCTGCTGTGGGCCAGTGTGGTGGCGTTGGTGGTGCCGGGGATCGTGCATTACCTGTCGGGCTGGCTGACTATGCACACCTTGCTGCTGGCGCAATGGGCGACCTTTATTGTGCTGTGCCTGGTGTTTCGTTTGCCGGCCATCACCACCCGCCTGATCCCGCGTTCGGTACGGCATTGGCGCGCGTCGAACCTGGCGCGCCGGCAGTTCCTGGAGCAAAACCTGCACCACACCCTGGGCAGCACCGGGGTGCTGATTTTTGTCAGCGAGGCCGAGCGCTACGTGGAGATCCTGGTGGACGACGGTATTTCCAAACGGCTGGATGACAGCAGTTGGGATGCCATCGTCAAGACGTTTACCCAGCAGGTGAAGCAGGGGCAGACGTTGACCGGGTTTATCACCTGCATTGAGGCCTGTGGCGAACTGCTCAAGGTGCATGTGCCGCAGACCCACACACGCAATGAACTGCCCAACCGCCTGGTCGTCCTGAAATAACCTGTGAGGGCTGGCTCCCACACAAGCCAGCCCCCACACACGCGACATTTTGAATGGCGCCGACCGTTGGGCAAATAACTCCGTGCCCTGGCGCCCCATCCCCCCTAAAATGCCCGGCATTCCCTGCCCGAGGCGTTTTTGTTCATGTCTGTCACCGCTAAACCTGCCAGCCCCGCGCCGGATCATCACGCCCAGTTCATCGAGCTGCTGCGCGCAAGCCTTGAGCAGAACGCCTTTATCAAGCTGGTGCTGGCCAAGTACGTGGGCGACGAGGCGGATCTGCAACGCCTGATCATCAAGCCGCTGACGGTCAAGGAGCAGGCGTGCCTGTCCTTCGTCTATCGCTACAAAACCCGTGATATCACCAAGAACTTCTCCGTAGACGACGGTATCGCGGCGATTGCCGCGCTGTTGCCGGCCTCGTTCAAGAACGCCCACCTGCTGTCGTTGACCGACGAAGCACAGCTGGAATACAGCAAGAAAAACAAAAGCTCGCTGTTCAAAAGCAAACCCCAGCAGTTGCGTGAAGCACCCTCGGCCGAGCACAACCGTGAGAAAAACCGCTTCCTCGACCTTGGCCGGCCATTTCTCGCCGACCTGGGCGTGACCAATGCCAAGCACGAGCTGATCCCGGCGATGTCGCGCAAGTGGAAGCAGATCAACAAGTTCATCGAAGTGTTCAGCCATGCGCTGACCTCGTCCCCCCTGCAACTGGACCGGCCAGTGCGGGTTGCGGATTTTGGCTCGGGCAAGGGTTACCTGACGTTCGCCATCCACGACTACCTGCGCAATACCCTCAAGGCCGAAGGCCAGGTGACGGGCGTGGAGTTGCGTGAAGACATGGTGACTTTGTGCAACAACGCCGCCGCCCGCCTGGAACACCCGGGGCTGGTGTTCAAGTGCGGTGACGTGCGCAGCGTGGCGCCCAGCGAACTGGACGTGATGATCGCCCTGCATGCCTGCGACATCGCCACCGACTACGCGATCCATACCGGCATCCGCTCCGGGGCGTCGATCATCATGTGCTCGCCGTGCTGCCACAAACAGATCCGCTTGCAGATCCAGAGCCCGACGCTGCTCAAGCCGATGCTGCAATACGGCCTGCACCTGGGCCAGCAGGCGGAAATGCTCACCGACAGCTTGCGTGCGTTGTTCCTGGAGGCCTGCGGGTACGAGACCAAAGTCTTTGAGTTCATCTCCCTGGACCATACCAACAAGAACAAGATGATCCTGGCCGTGAAGCGTGCCGAGCAGATGGACAACGCTCAACTCCTGGAGAAAATCCAGGAGCTCAAGGCGTTCTACAACATCACCGAACACTGCCTGGAAACCCTGCTGCGGGCGGATGGTTACCTGGCCTGAGAATGACGCAAATCAAAATGTGGGAGCTGGCTTGCCTGCGATAGCATCACCTCGCTTTACCTGATACACCGAGGTGCCTGCATCGCAGGCAAGCCAGCTCCCACATCAGATCGTGCTCGCCTTGGAGACCGGTGCAGGCTGCACAGCCGTCTTGCGCCCCAACATCACCGTGACGATCACCCCGCAGGCAAACAGCCAGGTAATCGGCTCGATGTGCTCGCCAAAAAACAGCGCGGAAAAGGCGATGGTGAAAAAGATCTGCAACAGCTGTATCTGGCTGACCCGTGCGATCCCGCCCATGGCCAGCCCGGCATACCAGGCAAAGAACCCCAGGAACTGCGAGAACAGCGAGACGTAGCCAAACGCCCACCAGGTGCGCGCCGAGATTGCGCCTTCATGTTGCAGCGCCAGGTACGTCACCGGCCCGATCAACAGCGGCGTCGACAGCACCAGCGCCCAGCAGATCACCTGCCAGCCGCCCATCTCCTTGGCCAGTCGGCCGCCTTCGGCATACCCCAGGCCGCCCACGGCAATCGCCCCGAGCATCAGCAGGTCGCCAGCCTGGATGCTGCCGGCGCCCGTGATCAACGCATAGCCGAGCACCAACGCGCTGCCCAGTGCCGCGCAGGCCCAGAAAGCTTTTGACGGACGCTCATGGGACAGCCACGCCGCATACAGCGCCACGCACAGCGGTTGCAGGCCGTTGACCAGGGCGCCATGGGAGGCGGGCAGGGTTTGCATGGCCCAGGCCGACAACACCGGGAAGCCGAGGATCACCCCGGCAATCACCAGCGCCAGGCCGCGCACCTGGCGCCAGGTCGGCCAGGCTTCGCGGCGCCAGAGCAACAGCAGGGCCGCCGGCACCGCCGCGAACAAGGCGCGGCCCAGGCCATTGAGCAACGGATGGATTTCCTGCACCACGATGCGGGTGAAGGGCAGGGTCAGGCTGAAGATGATGACGCCGAGCAGGCCGAGGGCCATGCCGGTGTTTTCGCGCGAATTCATGGGAGCAACCGGATTGAATGGGCAGGCAGGTGCTGCCCATCTAGCCACAAAGCCCGCAGGACGCGGGCTTACAGCTGGGTGCAGATTGAACCGTACAGTTGGGGGGTTAGAAGAAGCGGGTCACGCTGATCTTGGCGTTGCGCCCGACGCTACTGGCGCTGTCGCCGCTCAAGGCTGGCATGTAGCTGCGGTTGAACAGGTTGTCGACCGTGAAGTTGACTTCGGTGCCCTTGAGGTACGCTTGTTGCGGTGTCCATTTGGCGAACAGGCCCTGGGTGTCGTAGCTGTCGTTGGGGTACTGGTCATAGAAGCTGTCGCCGAAGTCGCTGTTCAGGCTGCTTGAATATTTGTCGCTGGGCAGGCGATCGGTCTTGCGCACGAACTGGCCTTGCCAGCCCACTTGTGCGTCCCACGCGGGAATCTTGGTGCCCAGCATGGCGACCCACTTGGCCGGTGGAATATCCCGGGCCCAGACGTGGATGTCGGTCGCCCATGGGTTGGTGTAGGGGTTTTCGCGTTTGCCGGTGGCCCACGAGTAGCTCAGGGAGCCGAACAGATAGGTTGAGTCGTAGTAGCCTTCGAGCTCGAAGCCCTTGATGGTCATGCTGCCGACGTTGCGGTAGTTGGTCTTCGACGCCATATCGGTGCAGACCTCGGTGATGGAGCCTTTGATGGAGTTCTGTTGCGCGCAGCCCAGGCCGGTGGCCTTGAAGATTTCGTCCTCGATCTTGTTGTGGAACAGCGTGGTGCGCAGTTGCAGGCTGTCGCCCCTGGCCATCACGTTGGCGAAGCTGGTGACGTTACCCACGGTAATGGCGGTGATGCGTTCCGGGTCGAGGTTGCGGCTGGTGGCGGTGCGGCTGCCCAGGCCCTGGACTTCGTATTGCTCGTCGATCACCGGCGCGCGCCAGGTGCGGCTCCAGTTGGCGAACACTGCCACATCCGGTGTGATTCTCCAGAACGCTGCCAGGCGCGGCGACCAGCCGGCATAGGTGCGGTCACCGTAGTCATGGCCGTAGGCCGGGTCGG
Source organism: Pseudomonas sp. ICMP 8385 (assembly GCF_002699915.1). NCBI lineage: Bacteria > Pseudomonadati > Pseudomonadota > Gammaproteobacteria > Pseudomonadales > Pseudomonadaceae > Pseudomonas > Pseudomonas sp. ICMP 8385. The sequence goes on from NZ_LKBY01000002.1 coordinate 105,282, forward strand.
GGTTGCTGTAGTACGGCGCATCGTTGGCTTTGCCACGGTTGAGCACATGGTCATAGCGCAGGGACGGGGTGATGGTCACGTCGCCCAGGGTGACCGCGTCCTGGATGTAGAAGGCGTTGGTGTCGACCTTGCCGTGGGGCATGAACGCCGGCTGGAAATGCCCGTAGTTGTACAGGGGCGTGTCGTATCTCGCGCCGGGCATCCAGCTTTCGGTGTCGCGGATGTGCTTGCGGATCTGCACGCCGGTGGTCAGGGCATGGTCCAGCGGGCCGCTGTTGAAGCGGCTGATGTTGCGCAGCTCCAGGATTTTGTCGGTGTAGGCGGTGTCCATCTTGCGCCCGCCGGTGGATAAACCGACGACGGCCGTGGCGTCGCGCTCGTCGGTCTGGTCGGTATTGGACTCCGAATAGCTGAGCTTCATGTCGATCAGCGGGTTATCCAGGGGCTGGTATTCGTACTTGCCCGACCAGGTGGTATCGACGGTGTGGCGGTTGGCCAGGAAGCGTCTGACGGCAGCGTCGTAGCCATAGCGGTCGATGTCGGGCTGACGCGGCGGCGCTGGATAGCTTCTGGCCGAGAAGGGCGTCCAGCGTTCGCTGTTGGCCCGGGAGTAGGAGAACCCGAGGCTGTGCTCATCGGTGAGGTACAGGTTCAGCTTGAACAGTTGGCCGTCCACATCCTGGGCGCTGTTGGGCAGGCGCTGCGGGTTGATCGGGTATTCCTTGCTGTCATAGTCGCGCGCTGCGGCCAGCTTCATGTCGCCGCCGTCGCGCTGGGTCAGGTAGGCCAGGGCGTCGATGCGGCCGTCATCGGTGCGGCCATAGACGGCGCCGGTGTAGACCTGTTCGTGGTCGTTGCTGGCATACCCGTACTTGAGCATCGCCCCGCTGTTGCGCCCGTCCTTGAGCAGGTCCGGCGCATCCTTGGTGACCATGTTGACCGTACCGCCAAACCCGCCGTTGCCGGTGAAGGCCGAGTGCGGGCCTTTTTCCACCTCGACGTTCTTGATCATCTCGGGCTCGATAAACACGGTGCCCTGCTGATAGCGCTCGAAACCGCTTTTGGTCGCGCCATCGACGGTCATCGGCACGTCTTCGGCCTCGCCCATGCCGCGAATATTGATGATCTGCCCACCGGGTTTCATCGAACCGCCCATGGTCACCCCCGGCAGCGTCTGCACCAGGCTGGCGATGTTGTTGGGCTGCAGGCGGTCGATATCGGCCTGGGACAGGGTGGAGCGGCCGACGGTGCTGGCGTCGACCTGGTTACCGGTGCCGATCACGCTCAAGGCGTCCAACTGCACGCTGGCGCTGTTGGTGGTGCGGCTTTCCTCGGGGCGCACGACATAGGTGCTGCCCACTTTGATCAGGGTGAACGCACCGCTCTTGAGCAGGCTGCGGATCGCCACTTCGGGGGTGAAATCACCGTTGAGCGCGGGTGCCTGGATATTTTTCAGCAGGTCTTCATCGAACAGCAGCTGGATTTTCGCCTGTTGCGCCACCTGGCTCAGGGACGTGGCCAAGGGTTGGGCCGGCAGTTGCAATTTGAACGACTCGGCCTGGGCCGTGAGGCTGACGGCCAGGCAGGCGGCGATGAGTGTCGGTCGAACAAACAGGTGCTGGGCAAGGCAAGGCGCGCGAAACATGAAATCCCCCAAGGCGGCTAAATAGCCAAAAAAGGCATGCGTATCAAACGCAGACCGGAGGAAGACGCGGCAGGAAAAAAAATCCTCACATGCGAATGCAAAATATTCTCAAGTGGTGCTACTTGCGCGCTTCGATACGGATCCTGCCGTCGGCCAGGGGCACGGTTTTCACCGGCAACAAGGCCGGCAGGGCGTTGAGCAGCGCATCCGGGTCATTCACATCGAGATTGCCGGAAACCTTCAACTGCGCCACCGGGCCATCGGCCAGCACCACGGCCTTGGGCCGGTACAGGCTCAGCTCATCCAGCAGGCTGGCCAGTTCGCGATTGCGAAAGGACAAGTGCCCGCTGCGCCAGTCGGCCACCTCGCCCGCCGCCAAGGCCTGCTGTTGCACGGAGCCCTTGGCGTAGCTGTAGGTGGCGCGTTGTTGGGCGCCCAGCAGGGTGGCGGCGGTTTTGCGGTCGGGTTCAAACGCGACCTTGCCGTGGGCCACGCTGACCACCAGTTGCTGCTGGCTGCGGCGCATATCGAACCCGGTGCCCACCACGCGCACGTTGGCCTCGCCGGCGCGCACAAACAGTGGCCGTTCCGGGTCGGGCGCGACTTCCAGGTACAGTTGGCCCTGGTCCAGATGGATGACGCGCTGGTGGGCATCGAACTCCACCCGCAGCCGCGTACTGGCGTTGACGTACAAGGTGCTGCCGTCCGGCAGGTCCAGGGTGCGCATGCCTTTGTCCTGTGCCGCGACCTCGGTGTGGTAGAGCCCGCGCGGGGCGCCGAGGTTGCTGGCGAGCAAGGCGCAGACCAGCGCGGCCGCCACTGCCAGCGCCGGGCGCCAGGGCGCGGGCTTGCGCGTGGGCAAGGGCACGGGTTTGTTCAGTTGCTGTAGCTCGCCAAGGTCGGCCCACAGCTGCTCGAATTCGGCGTAGGCGCGTGCATGGGCCGGCACGGCGTGCCAGGCAGCGAAGGCCTTGCGTTCCTGCGCGGTGGCGTCGTTGCGATTGCGCGCAAACCAACTGGCAGCCTGGGCATCGATGGTCTCGTGCTCATCCAGTGCATGGCCGTCGCGGTTGCTCAATCGGGTCATTCTGGCTGCTCCTTGCCCGGGTCTTTTTGAAGTCGCTGCTTGCAGTGCAGCAGGGCAAAGGCGATGTGCTTTTCCACCATGCTGATCGAAATGCCCATGCGCTCGGCGATCTGCGCCTGGCTCAGGCCCTCGAAGCGATGCAGCATAAGGGCTTCTCGCCTGCGGGGCGAGAGTTCGGCGAGGACTTCTTTCAACTGTTCCAGGCGTTGGAGGCGTTGAGCAGCGGCCATGGGGTCGTTTTGCTCGTCGGTGACAGGCTCGGCCTCCCAGTGGGCCGGGTCATGATGGACGCTGTGGCGCACCTTCTGTTTGCGCCAATGATCACGCAACAGGTTGCGTGCCATCTGAAATAAAAAGGCCCGTGGCTGTTCGACCCTGGCCCGGTCGCGGTAGTCCAGCCATTGGGTAAACACATCCTGGGTCATGTCCGCCGCGTCGTTGGCGTTGTCCGTGCGTTTGCGCAAGTAATGCAGGATATCTGCATAAAACCCGCGAAAGGCGTCGGCCGACAACGGGTCGGGCTTGAAACGAGACATGGATATCCTTCTTGACGCAGCGCGCTGCAGAAAAGTCGCGAATGATATCGAGAATTATTGCTATTTGTCTCCGTAAATTTAGCGATGCATGCATTCCCATGTGGGAGCGGGCTTGCCCGCGATGGCGGTGTGTCTGGTCCACCGCTATCGCGGGCAAGCCCGCTCCTACAGGGGGTGTTTTAGCGCAGCAAGGTCAGCAGCTTCTGCAACTGTGCCTGGCCGGCCATGTCCAGTGGGAACACCGGCAACCGCGGATCACCCACCTCCAGCCCGGTCATGCGCAAACCGGCCTTGATCGTCGCCGGCAAGCCACCCTTGAGGATGAAGTCCAGCACCGGCAACTGCCGATAGAACAGTTCGCGTGCGCGGTTCAGGTCGTTGGCCAGCACCGCCTGGTACAGGTCCAGGTTGAGTTGCGGGATCACGTTCGGCGCAGCGGTGCACCAACCCTTGGCACCGGCAGCGAAGGCTTCCAGGGCCAGCGGGTTGCAGCCGTTATAGAACGGCACCTGGCCTTCACCCTGGCGATACAGTTGGTGCATGCGCTGGATGTCGCCGGTGCTCTCCTTGACCATCGTCACGTTATCAACGCTGTTGACGATGCGCAGGATCAACTCCACCGACATGTCCGTGCCGCTGGTGGCCGGGTTGTTGTAGAGCATGATCGGCACGCCGACGCTATCGCCGATGGCCCCGTAGTGCGCAAGGATCTGCGCTTCGGTGAGCTTCCAGTACGACGTCGGCAGCACCATCACCACATCGGCACCTTCGGCTTCGGCAAAGCGTGCGCGGCGCACGGCCTTGGCAGTGGTCAGATCGGACACGCTGACAATGGTCGGCACGCGCTTGGCAACCCTGTGGATGCTGTAGGCGCTGACTTCGTCCCACTCGGCATCGCTCAGGTAAGCGCCTTCACCGGTGCTGCCCAACGGTGAGATGGCATGGACGCCGCTGTCGATCAAGCGGTCGATGGAGCGGCCCAGGGCGTCGAGGTCAAGGGAGCTGCCGTCGGCGCTGAAGGGGGTGATGGTGTAGCCGATGATGCCGTGAATAGTAGGGCTGGACATGGATAACTCCGGTCGAAAAAGGCTTCAGTTCAGGCAATCGGCGTGTTGGCGCAGGTTCTGCCGAGCGTAGTAGTTGAACGCGGCGCCGTGGCGCTTGGGCTTGGAGATCCAGTCATGGGCCTCGCGTCCCAACTGCGGCAGGATCGGCTTGACGGTACCGGCGGCCATGGCCAGCAATTGCAGTTTGGCCGCCCGTTCGATCAATTGCGCGATCACGCAGGCTTCTTCGATAGTGCTTCCGGTGGACAGCTGGCCGTGGTGGGACAGCAGAATGGCGCGCTTGTCGCCCAGGGCAGTGGTGATGGTCTCGCCTTCTTCGTTACCCACCGGTACGCCCGGCCAGGCTTCGAGGAATGCGCAGTCTTCATACAGCGGGCACAGGTCCATGTGTGACACTTCTAGCGGTACTTCCAGCATCGACAAGGCAGCAATGTGGGTCGGGTGGGTGTGAATGATGCAGTTCACATCCGGCCGGCCACGGTAGACCCAGCTGTGGAAACGGTTGGCTGGGTTGGGCATGCCATGGCCTTCCAACACTTCCAGGTCTTCGTTGACCAGCAGCAGGTTGCTGGCGGTGATTTCATCGAAACCCAGGCCCAGTTGCTGGGTGTAGTAGGTGCCAGGCTGCGGGCCACGGGCGGTAATCTGTCCGGCCAGGCCCGAGTCGTGCCCGTTCTCGAACAGAATGCGGCAGGTCAGGGCCAGCTTTTGCCGGTCGGTCCACGTATTATCCGCCAGGGTACTTTGCATCTGGGTCAGCGCTTGCTTGACCAGTTGTTCTTTCGGGAGTGCTAATGTCTTGGCCATATCGGTGTCCTCTGGGTGTTCAATGGACGTCGATTTGCTGGTTCCCGCTGCTCGCAAGGTCGTTGGGTCTGCAAATGACACTAGAGAGGCTATATGACACAATGTGTCATTGGCAAGTAAAAATCATCGTCCTCTGCTTGGAATAATCGCCGCGCATGTCTATCCGTTTGAAATTATTGAGAAAAAAGCTCGGAATCACCTTGGAATCATTGGCCGACAAATCCGGCATGACCAAGAGTTACCTGTCCAAGGTCGAGCGCGGCCTGAACACGCCCTCTATCGCCGCCGCGCTGAAACTGGCCAAGGCGTTGAACGTCAAGGTCGAGGAATTGTTCAGCGAAGACAACATCAGCCTCGACAGCTACAGCCTGGTGCGCAGCCACGAGCGGCCTGACACGTCGCCGGGGTATGCGGTGCTGGCCCATCAGGTCAGCGAGCGCAGCCTGCTGCCGTTCATCATCTACCCGCCGGTGCAATTCAGCGACAAGACCTTCAAGGAGCACTTGGGGGAGGAGTTTCTGTTTGTGCATGAAGGCCAGGTGGAAGTGGACTTCATGAACGAAAGGGTCTTGCTGGAGCGCGGCGATGCGTTGCACTTCAATGCACAAAAGCCCCACCGGATCCGTTCGGTGGGCGAGGTGCAGGCGCAGTTGCTGGTGGTGGTGCACAGCGCCGAAGACTAGGCCTGGGTGTGGGGCAGGCTTGTGTGGGAGCTGGCTTGCCTGCGATAGCATCGCCTCGGTCTAACTGATACACCGAGGCGTCTGCATCGCAGGCAAGCCAGCTCCCACACAAGCCATCTCCCACATCTGATCGCCTTCGTTAACGGGATCAGTGTTCGACCGGCACCGCCAGCGCCGGGTTGCCGAGGGCATGGCTGCGCGCGGCAAAAAACCGCAGTTCCACCTCGATCCCCTCGAACAGCGCGGCATACCGACGCTTTTGCTGCTGGATAAACCCGTCGCTGCGGCCAAATATCGAGATCGCCAGGGTCTTGATCTGCGACCGGCGAATCGCTTCCACCAAGTGTCCATCCTGTTCGCTCAGGTGCTGGCCGAAAATGCACAGCGCGCCTTCCTGCCCCAGCAACTGTTCATAGCAGAACGACAGGTAATCCGAACTGCGAATGCTCTTGAGCTTCTCGCTGCTGGGGCCTTCGTTGATAAACAGCGGCACATCGTCGAGGGTCTTGAGGGTGTGATTGATGGCAAAACTGCTGAGCAGGGTGCTGTCGGTGGACGGCAGTTTACGCGCCGAGCCATCCAGGTTGCGCACCAGGTGCAGGCCGCCGTGCAGGTAGAGAATGCGCGTCGCGGCGGTGGTGGTATCGCGCAAGTCAAAGCGTGATTCAGCGCCACGAAACAGGTCGTCGATGCCCGGCGTGTGCAGGGTCGACCAATAGTTGAGCAGGTCGTAATTACTGGTGAACACCGTGCGGTAGCGCGCCAGTTCCTGATTGATCGTGGTCAGGGTCGACGGTTGCACCAGGCGCCACGGGATATGCACGGTGTGGATGGTATTGATCAGCGCTTCCTTGATCGCGTAATAGCGATTGCGCGGCGCGGCGGAGCTGACGGCCAGGGCCTTGTTGACCCGGCTGGTGGTTTTCAGGGCGCCCAGCACCTGCTCGAAGCTGCGGGTCTGCATGGCGTCAAACACGCTCAATTCGGAAGCGCTCAAGGGCTTTTCTTCCACGGTGCGTGCGTTTTCAAACAGCGAGTCGTAGGCAAAGTCTTGCCACACCGCGCGGCTGGCACCGTTGCCGATCAGGATGGCGTCGAAGGCGATGCTGTTGCGCAGTGCGTTCCAGTCTTCAAGGGTGGCGTCGATATCCTGCAAATCCTTCATTGCGGCGGGTCTACTCAAAAACGGCTGGGCGGTGACTTTATCACGGGCGGGCGTTGATCTTGGTCAAGATGCCGCAGGCGAGTGGGGTCGATGCTGTAGGCATCAACGTATCCCCGAGGATTCACCATGAGCAGCACGTTCTTCATTCCCGCCGTCAACATCATGGGCATCGACTGCCTCGACGAAGCCATGAGCGCCATCCGCAACTACGGTTTTCGCAAGGCGCTGATTGTCACCGACGCCGGCCTGGCCAAGGCGGGCGTGGCCAGCATGATTGCCGAGAAACTGGCGATGCAGGATATCGATTCGGTGATCTACGACGGCGCCAAACCCAACCCCAATGTAGAGAACGTCGAGAACGGCCTGGGGTTGTTGCAGCAAAGTGCCTGCGATTTCGTGGTGTCCCTGGGCGGCGGCTCGCCCCATGACTGCGCCAAGGGCATCGCCCTGTGTGCCACCAATGGCGGGCATATCGGCGATTACGAAGGGGTGGACCAATCGAGCAAGCCACAGCTGCCCCTGGTGGCGATCAACACCACGGCCGGCACTGCCAGCGAAATGACGCGTTTTTGCATCATCACCGACGAAACCCGCCACGTGAAAATGGCCATCGTCGACCGCAACGTCACGCCGCTGTTGTCGGTCAATGACCCGGCACTGATGGTCGCCATGCCCAAGGGCCTGACCGCCGCCACCGGCATGGACGCGCTGACCCACGCCATCGAAGCCTATGTGTCCACGTCGGCCAACCCGATCACCGATGCGTGCGCAATCAAGGCGATCGAATTGATCAGCGCCAACCTGCGCCTGGCTGTGCGCGACGGCAGCGATATGGCGGCCCGGGAAAACATGGCTTATGCGCAATTTCTCGCCGGCATGGCCTTCAACAACGCCTCCCTGGGGTTTGTCCACGCCATGGCCCACCAATTGGGCGGCCTCTACGACCTGCCCCATGGAGTGTGCAACGCGGTGCTGCTGCCCCACGTGCAAAGCTTCAACGCCAGCGTCAGCGCAGCGCGCCTGAGCGACGTTGGCCGTGCCCTGGGCGTGACCGATAAACACACCAGCCCCGAAGAGGGCGCCCAGGCGGCCATCGCGGCGATCCGTTGCCTGTCCCAGGATGTCGACATCCCGGCCGGCCTGCGTGAACTGGGGGCCAAGCTGCAAGACATCCCGCTGCTGGCCACCAACGCCCTCAAGGATGCCTGCGGCCTGACCAACCCACGGCGGGCGGATCAGCGCCAGATCGAGGAGATTTTCCGTAGCGCGTTTTGAGAAAGCTGGTAGTTAAGCTGCAAGCTACAAGCTTCTGGCTTGCAGCTTGTAGCTAAAAACTTATAACCCTCTGCTTGCCACCGTAGTTCCAAGCAGAGCCTTGGCGGGCGCGGCGCTGAACTGAATCAACGCCACCCCGGCGATCAGCATCAGTACCCCGAGCAGGCGGGGCGCCGTCAGTTGTCGCTCCACCAAGCCAAACAAGCCAAAGTGATCGAGCAACAACGAGGCGAGGATTTGCCCAGTCATGGCCAGGGCGATAAACCCCGATGCCCCGAGTTTGGGCAAAAGCACCAGGGCCAGGGAGATAAAACACACGCCGAATGCCCCTCCGGTCCACATCCACAGCGGTGCCTTGCTGATAAAGCCGAGGCTGGGCAGCGGCAACCGTAACGCCAGGATCACCGGCAACAACACCAGGATACTCACCAGCAGCGAAGCCAGGGTTGCCCACAACGGATGCCCGAGGCCGCGCCCGAGGTTGGCATTGATCGCGCTTTGAAACGGCACCACCGCCCCGGCAAGCACCGCCAACAGTAACAAGCCCAGCCAATGCAACGTACTCATGATCCATCTCCCAAAGGTTTTGCTGGACTGTACGGTATTCGTCGCGCAGATTTAAATGCCAAGTTCTTATGTTGAACATGCATGCTATGAATGATCTGCGCCGCATCGACCTCAACCTGTTGGTGATCCTTGACGCCTTGCTCAGCGAGCAGCACGTCACCCGCGCCGCCGAGCGTCTGCATCTGAGCCAGCCGGCGGTCAGCCATGCGCTGGCACGCTTGCGTGACCTGCTGGACGACCCGTTGTTGGTGCGCCAGGGGGGCGGCCTGGTTGCCACCGCTCGCGCCTTGGAGCTGGCGGCGCCGCTGGCCGATGCGTTGGCCCAGGTGCAGTCGTTGCTGGCGCCGAACCGTTTCGACCCGGCGTCGGCCAGGCGCACGTTTCGCCTGGCCATGTCCGATTACGGCGCGGCGCTGCTGTTGCCCGGGCTGGCGAGGGCGCTGCGCGAGCAGGCGCCGGGGATTGACCTGGTCATCTCCCACGCCAGTCGCGAAGGTATGCAGGAAGGGGTGCTCAGTGGCGAGATCGATCTGGCGGCCGGGGTGTTTCCCGACCTGCCGGCCGAGCTGCGCAGCACACCGTTGTTCGAGGAGCACTATGCCTGCCTGGTCGACCGCGACAGCTTGCCCCCAGGTGGCGTGCTCGACTTGCCCACCTACCTGGCGCGGCCCCATGTGCTGTTGGAAATGCGCGGCAGTGGCACCCCGGAAATCGAACGGGCCCTGACCGCGATCCGTGAGCGGCGCCATGTGGCGATCAGCCTGCCGCATTGGGGCATCGCGCCGCAGTTGATCCAGGGCACCGACCTGATTCTCACCGTGTCTTCACAAGGGCTGCTCAATATCGATCCCCGGCACCTGATGGTGGTGCCGCCGCCGTTTTATATCCCGTCCTTCGGTTTTGTATTGGCCTGGCATAAACGCCGCGGTGGGGATGGCGCCTTGCAGTGGTTGATCGCTCAAGTGCAAGACGTGTTGGCCAAACCCGTGGCCTAGCATTGCAGTGCCGGGTGGATTGTGCACAATCGACGCGCCCCTCCTTTTTTGTCAGAGCGTGTTACCCATGACTTCATCATTGCTGTTTGCCGTCATTGCCTCGGGCTTTATCTATGGCATCACGCCGGGCCCCGGGGTGCTGGCGGTATTTGGCATCGGTGCGGCGCGCGGGCGTCGGGCCGGCGCGGGTTTTCTGTGCGGGCACCTGTTGGGCGATGTGGTGTGGTGCAGCACCGCGTTGGTGGCGATTGTCGGTGCGCGGGAAATCGGCAGCAGTGCATTTGATGTGCTGGGTGTGCTCAGTGCCCTGTATCTGTTTTGGCTGGGCATCCGCGCTATCCGCAGCCGTAGTCGCAGCGGCGAAGCACCTCAGGGCGCGGCGCGCCAGCCGTTCTGGCACGGCATCCTGTTTGGCCTGACCAACCCCAAGGCGTACCCGGTGGCCGTGGCCACGTTCACCGCGCTGCTGTCGAGCCGGGCCGAATTGCTGACCTGGGGCATGTTGCCGTGGCTGATTGTCTTGAGCTTTGTCGGTGGCCTGCTGGCCTATGCCATCTTGATCGGCATCGTCGGCGCCCGCCAAGTGCGTACCGTGTATCAGCGCCATGAAGTGCTGATCACCAAGCTGTGTGGCGTGATGTTTATCGGCTTTGCCATCAATGCCCTGGCCCATGCGTTGCCGGGTTTACTGGGCAGTAAAACGACCTGAGCGACGACGACCGTTCGTCGCACTGGCAAGTTTTTTCTAAACCTTTGCCGCCCTGAAAATTCAGATTCAGGGCGGGGCTCGTTCCCCGGCCTGTATTTATGACCTGGAGGAACCCATCATGAGCCGCATGGCTATCCGGTTACGCACCGCCACTTTCGCGATGCTGCTGGGCCTCGGCGCCAGCAATGCCTTGGCCCAAGGGCCGGCCGAATTCATCGAGCAAGCCTCGGCCAAGGGCATGGCCGATATCGAAACCAGCCGCATGGCCCACGCCAAGACCTCGTCCCAGGAAATCAAGGACTACACCATCGAGGTCATCAATGAACGCACCCTGGCCAATCAGCATTTGGCGGCCATTGCGAAAAAACTCGACCTACCGGTAGCGCCACGCGAGCAGATCGCCGACAAGGCCGAAACCCTGATGCCGCAGCTGACCGACGGTGACTCCTTCGACGCCGCCTACACCGCCCAGCAGGTCAAGGCCAACGAAGAGGCCATTGCGCTGTTCAAGCAGGAAGGTGCAGCGTCGGATATCCCCGAAATCAAGGCGCTGGTCGACGAAACCCTGCCCAAGCTGGAAACCCGCCTGGAAAAAGCCCGGGCGCTGGCTTCGTCTTATGGCAAGAGCCGCAATGGCGACGGTTGAGCGCTAGCCCTTTCATGAACACGGCGGTTGGGGTTTGAGGGGGCACAGATTTTCTCCGCGCTCTGCGCCTGGTGGTGCACGTCATCACGCAGAACTTTCTCCAACAGCCCAGGCGATGCGAATGTATAGAGTGTGACCGTGGCGGCATGTTGAGATTTCTTTTTACATCTCTTGGGCCCAATCCCGATGAAGAGGTGGGCCCACCATTTACGGGGTCATCAAAACAGCGACCGTGAGGCCTCGCCATCTTCCAGGCTCAGCAAATACTGCTTGGCTTCAAGCCCACCGGCAAACCCGGTCAGCCCGCCCGACGCCCCAATCACCCGATGGCAGGGGGCGATGATTGAAATGGGATTGCGCCCGTTCGCCGCGCCTACCGCCCGCACGGCTTTCGGGTTGCCGATCTGCTGGGCGATCTGGCTGTAGGTGCGGGTTTCACCGAAAGGGATGGTCAACAGTGCGGCCCAGACTTTTTTCTGGAACTCGGTGCCGGCAAAGTCCAGTTCCAGCTCGAAGCGGTCGCGGGTACCGGCAAAATACTCGTTCAACTGGCGTTCGGCCTCCAACAGCACCGGGCTGTGGTTGACCTCTACCAACTCGCCCAGGCGCACACGGTTAGCGCGCTCGGTTTCCCACAAGATGGCGGCGAGCTTGCCATTGCGGGAAACCAGGGTCAGTTCGCCGACGGGAGAGGGCATGAGTTTATATTCACACGGCATGAGCGGGCTCCTTGTTGGGTGGATCATTGACCGGGTAGGGCAGCACTTTAGCGCTCATCGCCTTGGGGTGAACTACGTTTCTTGCGGTCAAATTCGGCGGTATTACCGTTCTTGTTGCAACACCTTCAGCGCAGCCGAAGCGAGAAACCCCGAGCGGCTTTTTTCTTCTGGGTGATGCAGCACATACTCATCGATGCGGTTGAGCAAATAGCCAGGCAGCGTGATGTTGAGTTTTTGCGCCTTGCCCAGGTATTTGGTCACATCAATATCCACCACCGCCCAGGTGCAGCCGGCGTACAGGGGGTTGGCCGCGTGGAGCGTGACCTTTTGCGCGCTGGGAATCGGCGCACCGTCCTCCGCCAGAAGCTCGAAATGACCTTCTATGGCCTCCCGCGCCATGGCCATGGCGTCGTCCAGATCATCGCCGGCAGAGAAGCAACCAGGGATGTCGGGGACTTCTACGCCCCAGGCGTGGTGGTCGTCGCCGGTTGAAATTGCAATTGGATACAGCATGTGCGTTGTCCTCCACGGACTTTTTAACTGAGCAGGGCCTGTTTCAAAATACTCTTGGCGGTCTTGTCCAGCAGGTCTTTGCGGGGATGGGGAATGGTCACCAGCCCGGGCTTGGTGGGATGCTTGAAGTGATGATGACTGCCCCTGACGCGCACCAGGTACCAGCCATCTGCGACGATATGGCCTATCAAGTATCGGCTATCCACATCACCTCCTTGTGGTGTGTTGGTAGTGACTATAACCACTAAATTAAAATTATCAACACTCTACCCACCAACAAAACAGGGCAGGTGGTGCAAGCAGTGTATGAGCACGGGGCGAGGCTGCAGGACGCAGGTATTGCGAGGTTTTACTGGGCTAAACCTGCTAGGACTCCCACAAGAGGCCTCGGTGTTCTGTAGTGGTCGCTGTGGCCTACCGCTACGGCGCGCTCTCTATCAAATTTGTCGGCACACATAAGCAGTACGCCGCCGTTGACGCAGATGCTGTTGAAATGGAGTAACCCATGAACATTCGACCCATTCATACCGAACAGGATTACCAAGAAGCGCTAAAGGCTGTCTCGCCGCTGTTCGATAATGAACCAGAGCCAGGGACTCCTGAAGGGGATTACCTTGAGGTAATGATTACGCTGATCGAGGCTTACGAAGCGAAGCACTTTCCGGTTGACCTGCCCAGTCCGGTAGATGCTATACGTTTCAGGATGGAGCAGTCCGGTTTGTCAGCGACAGATCTTGTGCCTGCCATCGGGCGGAAGAATCGGGTTTATGAGGTGTTGAACGGGAAGCGGGCTCTTACGCTGCCGATGATTTGGAAACTGCATGAGATGTTTGGGATTCCGGCGGAAAGTTTGATTAAACCGCTAAAAACTCTGTAGCACTGAGCTAGTTTTATCCGCTGAAAAATCCGGGCTCCCCATAAGAGCACCGGATTTTTATGCCTGCCATTCCTGGTTGACCGAAGTAGGCGACCGCGACGGCTTTTTCAACAACCCGAATAGGGTGGGCGTCTGACCGTAAAGTTCTGGAAACCCGGACGATGGCAATAATCAGAGTTGTTATAGGTTTATTGAATGATTTTCGCCTCTGTAATTATGATATCGGTTACGGGGACATCTGAGTACATCGATTTTTTACCCGTTCTGGTTTTTTGAATTTCGTCTACTACGTTTTGTCCTTCTGTAACTTCGCCAAAAACGGCGTAGCCCCAGCCCTGTGGTGTGCTAGAAGAGTAGTTGAGGAAGCTATTGTTTGAGAAATTAATAAAAAATTGAGCAGCGGCTGAGTCGGGGTTTTGGGTACGTGCCATGGCAACTGTATACATATCGTTTTTTAATCCGTTGTTCGCCTCATTTTTTATTGGTGCATTAGTCGGTTTTTGAATCATGTTCGGTTCATAGCCTCCGCCTTGAGCCATAAAGCCACTAATTACCCTGTGGAAGATTGTTCCGTTGTAGTGGCCGTTTTTAACGTAATCTAAAAAGCTATTTACTGAGATAGGAGCTTTTTCGTCGAACAACGTTATGGTTATTTCACCAAGGGTGGTTGTAAGTTTGACTTTGCTCATTTCGTTCACCTTGTTTGTACAGAATTTAGGAGTTACTACCTGATTGGGGTTAAGTGCTGTAGGCCTCAATTTTTTGATGTTTCATCAAGTGGCTGACGTCGTTTTAGTCGTATTTGATGTCTGATTTTTCGCCGATTATTTTTTATAAAATACTGTTAGAAATAACAGTTCCGACGAATGGTTGGTTTTAACTATGGCTATCAACACCGATGCCCAACTGCTGGAGCCGGGTGATGCCGTTCGCTTGTACGAAGTCGACTCCACCCACCTGGGAGGCGACGTGATGCGCTTTCACGGCCATATGCAGAATGGCACGATCATCTGGCAGGGACAGGCCTACGACCCTATCAGCACTGGAACCAAGGGCTTGGATCTGAACGGCGATGGCCGTCCTGCCTTGCCACCCCGCCCTTTGCAGTCACCGATGCAGTGCCTGTCGCCACCAGCTCCGGCGGGTTTACGGAGAAGAGAGAGCCGAACTTGGCCGAGTGTTTGCTCAACGAATTGTCAGAATTGCCGAGGAGGGGGATGAGGGATTGATTGTGTTGGCGGGTGTCAGGCATACGTACGAGCAATCAGTGAGTGTGGTTCGATCTAACTCCACTCTACAAACCGCTATACAAAAAATTCCAGACTGAAAAGACAAGCGGCGGAATGCTAGGGAACATGCAGAATCGCTGAAAGCCCCGTACCGCCTGGGCTGGTCGCCGATGTAAAAACGTGGGGGGGATAAGGCGGAAAAACGAGAGAAAACAAAAGTGGAGCGGGTAGAGGGAATCGAACCCTCAACTAAAGCTTGGGAAGCTTTCGTTTTGCCACTAAACTATACCCGCTCAGAGCGGCTGACTTTGTACCAGATGTGCGCGGCAATTTGAAGTTTTTCTTTGAAAAATGTGCAAGTTGCGAGCGTCAGCCGACGTTTGAGCCAGCCCTGGGGTGTCGCTCCAGGGCTTTGCTTTCAAATGGCAAACGCCTGCGGGGCCTGGCCCTGGTGATACCGCAGTCGGTTCACCGACTGTTGCGGTTGCAAAAAGCCCATCAATGCCTGCCGGCTGTCATTGCACGCGGCCTTGTGCTCCATGTCCAGGAAGTGCCCGGTGGCCTGGATGGTGCCGAAGCTGCTGTTGGCCACATGTTGCCCGAACAGCCGGGCATCCTCGGCGCTGGTGTATTCGTCCCACTCCCCATTCAAGAACAGGACCGGAATGTCGATCTGCCGTGCGGCCTTGAGGTAGCACTGGCGGTCGCTGTTGAGCACCTGGCTGATGTGGTAGTGCATCTGCCCGTATTCGTGCTCGGCCAGGGTGCTGACGTGCCGATAGTTGAAGCGCTTGAACAGCGGCGGCAGGTGTTTGCCGATGGTGCTGTTGACCAGGTGGCCGACGCTGTGGCGGTCGAGGTTGCCCAGGTAGTCGACGCCGCGCTCCAGGTAGTCGCGCATCGGTGCGTTGATCACCGGGGAGAATGAGCTGATGACGGCTTTCTCCACGCGGCGAGGGCGCTGGGACAGGGCGACGAGGGTGGCGACGCCGCCCCAGGAAAACGACAGCACATGCTCGGCGGCGAAGTGCTCGATGAGTTCCAGGAGGATCTGGCCTTCAATGTCCTTCGTCAGCATTTTCTCATGGCGATTGTGGGCTTTGGAGCGACCGGCGTAGGGCTGATCGTACAAAACCACATTAAATTGCGGGTACAGGCTTTTCACGGTCTGGGCGAAAGACGCAGTGGTGGCCATGGAGCCGTTGACCAGGATGATGGTCTTTTGAGCAGCCTGCGCGCGATAGAACTCCGTGTAAACCCGATACTGCCCCTGTATATCCAGCACAGCGATTTCTGGCCTCATGTCGTAAGACTCCTGGCAAGCGGGTGGTGCGCGCAGATCACTCTGCACGAGCTTTGTGACAGGTAGGCATACGCCTGGAAAGGAGGCCCATGTTGGTCCGATGAGGCTGGCCGACGGCTGTTGTTATGGCGGGCAAGGTGTTTCTTGGAGGGTAGAGTGACTCGCCAGTCAGATTACGGCTGGCGTTTTGATTCAAGCAGGAGGCGGGCCAGGTCGCCCGTTTCACCCTGGGGTTTTGGCGATCACCGGCTGAGCGGTCATATCTGCTGGATTTCGGCGTCGGTCAGCGGCCGGTACTGGCCGGGGGCGAGCTGTTCATCCAGCACCAGCGGCCCTATGCGTTCGCGGTGCAGGCGCGTCACCTTGTTGTCGAAGTGCCCGAACATGCGCTTGACCTGGTGATAACGCCCTTCAATGATGCTCAGGCGCGCGCTTTTGGGGCTCAGCACTTGCAGGTCGGCCGGTTGGGTGGTCAGGTCCTCGAAGGCGAAGTACAGGCCGGCGCTGAATGTTGCGGCGTAATCCGGGCCGATCTCTTGCTCGGTCTCGACGTAGTAGACCTTGGGCAGCTTGGTCCGAGGCTGGGTCAGGCGTCGCGACCACTGGCCATCATTGGTGATCAGCAACAGGCCGGTGGTGTTGAAGTCCAGGCGGCCGGCGATATGCAGGTCGCCCTTGTCCGGTTCATCCAGCAGGTCGAGGACGGTGGGGTGTTGCGGGTCGAGGGTGGCACTCACGCAGCCTGGCGGCTTGTGCAGCATGAAATAGCGTGCGGGTTTGCCTGCTTGCAGGGTTTGACCATCACACTCCACGCGGCTGAATGTGCGAACGTCATGGTGGGGGTCGGCAACCGGCAGCCCATCGACGTGGATCCGGCGCTCCGCCAGCAGCAGGCGCACTTGCTGGCGATTGAAACGGGGCAGGTTGCTGAGGAACCGGTCGAGACGCATTACCGGGCCTCGGCCTTGCGCAATTGCTCATCGACCTGGGCACAGCGTGGGCACAGGCAGGCCTTGTTGCGCAGTGCCTCGGGCAACGCCTCAAGCACCGCCGGGTCGATACTGACGTTGTAGCACCAGCAGGCCTGGTCGACGGTACGTGGGTCGGCCAGGGTGCAGTCGTTGCGGGCGCCACAGGCAGGGCAAAGTTGAGGTGTGGTCATCGGTCGGTTCAGGCGGTATCGGACAAGTCCCGGTGGAACCCGGTGTGCCTTGCACGATACAGCCAAGGCCCGCTATTGCAAACTGCCCAGGTACTGGCGCCAGCCGCCAAAGTGGCTGATGTCGAGTGCACCGGCGAGTCCGTAGGGTTCGCAGATAAAGCCGCTTTCCCAGCGTCCATCGGCCAGTTGCACCTTGCCCAGGCCCAGGGGGGCGGGGATGCCGTGGACAAAGGAGCCCAGTTCGCTGCTGGGCATCTCCCAGACTTCGACTGCAATCGCCACGCCGCCTTGCGCCACTCTTAGCATGCCGGGCCGGTAGGGGGGGCCGCCGGCGAGGGCAAAGAGTTGGTAGTGGGCTGCACTGTGGGTACGCTCCAACAGGCGTGCGCCACGCCGGGTCAGTTGCCCGTTGAGTGCCAGGCCTTCCAGGTGCGCACCGCAGACCACCAGGCGCGTGCGGTCATGGCTGGCGGTGCCGATTGCTGACGCAGCCGAGGCCTGCTGGCGCTGCAGCGCGTGCGCCACACTGAGCAGGTACTGATCGGTAAACGCTCGACCAAACAGTGTCACGCCCCAAGGCAAGCCGTTGTCCATAAAACCGCTGGGCACGGCGACGGCGGCGTAATCCAGCAGGTTCATGAAGTTGGTGTAGTAGCCCAGTTCGGCGTTGCGTAGCACGGGTTCTTCGTGCAACTCGTCGAGAGTCACGGGGCGACCGATGGTCGGCGTCAACACGCAATCAAGGGTTTGCAGTGCC
This sequence comes from Pseudomonas sp. ICMP 8385, assembly GCF_002699915.1. NCBI lineage: Bacteria > Pseudomonadati > Pseudomonadota > Gammaproteobacteria > Pseudomonadales > Pseudomonadaceae > Pseudomonas > Pseudomonas sp. ICMP 8385. The sequence continues at coordinate 123,024 of NZ_LKBY01000002.1, forward strand.
TGGTCGCACAGGGTCTTGAGCATTTGCAGGCGGTATTGGGCGCGGAAGGTGTCGACACCCGTGACGGCCGGTGCCTTGGCCAATACTGCACGAATCACCGGCAGGACTGCCTCAGGCTGGCACTCCATCAAATCGCCCGCGACGCTGTAGCGCTCCGCGACCCATGGCCCTTCATACAGCAGGCGGGCGGCTTCGAGGAACGGCGACAGGTCGAGGCTGACCGGCTCGCCACCCAAGGCGATCAGGCGAGAAATGGCTTGGCGAAACAGGCGCGGGCCTTGCTCGCAGCCGAAGAATTCAAGGTCCTGATCCCGTGGCACACCGAAACGAAAAGGCCGTGGCGCCCCAAAGGCCGAGGCATCATTCCAGGCAGGGTTACGGCGACTGTAGGCGTCCAGAGGGTCAAGCCTTGCGGTCAGCGCCAACAGGTGGCTGGCTTCCTGCGCCGTGTGGGTAAACGTGGTGACGCAATCCAGGGTGCGACATGCCGGCACCACCCCCGCTGTGGAGATCAGCCCTTTGGTGGCTTTGAGCCCCAGCAGATTGTTCAAGGCTGCCGGTACACGACCGGAGCCGGCAGTGTCGGTGCCCAAGGCAAAACTTGCCACGCCCAGCGCGACGGCCAGCGAAGACCCGGCACTGGAGCCGCCCGACGGATACTGCGCCAGCACACTGTTGGGGCAGGCGCCATACGGTGAGCGGCTGCCGTTGAGCCCTGTGGCGAACTGATCAAGATTGGTCTTGCCCAGTGGCACCGCACCGAGGGCGATCAACTGCTCGACGATGGTCGCCGAGCGCGACGGTGTATAGGCGAATGCCGGGCACGCCGCCGTGGTGGGCACACCGGCCAGGTCGATATTGTCCTTGATCGCAAATGGCACGCCGAACAGCGGCAGGTCGGCTATCGCCTGGCCCTCCAGTGCTCGCAGATAAGGTTCGAGTTCTGCAACGCTGAGCAGGTGGATAAACAGGTGATAGTCCGGGTTCAACTGTATGGCTTTTTCCCGTAGTTGCAGCAGCAGTTGACGCGGGGTGATGTCGCCACTCAGGTAAGCGCTGCGCAGGTTATCGAGTTGCAGATTCATGGCTTGTCCGCCTGTAGGAAAGTAGAGATCAGTCACGCTCCAGCACCACCACACGTTGCCCGGCGCCGATGCCACTGCCAGGTTGCACGGGGATTTCCCGCACTGTGCCGGCGAATGGCGCGAACACGGGGATTTCCATCTTCATTGACTCCAGCACGACCAGCACCGCACCGGCCGCGACGCGCTCGCCCGCCGTCACCTGGACCTGCCAGAGGTTGCCGGCGATGGGGCTGTCGATACTCGCTTGCTTGGCCTCAAGCGGTGTGTCTTCTGCCAGGGGGGAGGGGCGTTCCTCGCTGTCGAAATGTGCCTGGCCACTGGCGATCCAGCGCTCGCGTTCGGCGTTGAAGGCATGCTGTTGTTGTTCACGAAACGCACCAATGCTCTGGGCCTGCTGCGCCAGAAAGGCCTGGTAATCCGCCAGGTTCAACTGGCTGTGTTCGATGTTCAGTTCAAAACGCCCAAGCGGGAAGTCCCGACGAATCCTCAGCAGTTCTTCGCCACTGACCGGATAAAAGCGGATCTGGTCGAAGAAACGCAGCAACCAGGGCTTGCCGTCGAACGCCGCCACTTCGCGGTAGCGGTTCCACATCTGCAAGGTGCGCCCGACAAACTGATAACCACCGGGGCCTTCCATACCGTAGACGCACAGGTAGGCGCCGCCGATGCCCACGCTGTTTTCGGCGGTCCAGGTGCGCGCCGGGTTGTATTTGGTGGTCACCAGGCGATGGCGCGGATCCAGTGGCGTGGCGACTGGAGCACCGAGGTAAACGTCGCCCAGGCCCATCACCAGATAGTGGGCGTCGAACACGGTGCGGCGCACTTCATCAAGGTTGGCCAGGTCGTTGATGCGGCGGATGAACTCAAGGTTGCTTGGGCACCAGGGCGCGTCCTTGCGCACGGTCGTCATGTATTTTTCGATGGCCAGTTGGCAGGCCGGATCGTCCCATGACAAGGGCAGATGAACGATGCGCGAGGGTACTTGCAGGTTGGGCGTGGCGCACACGGCATGCCATTGGCGGGTGATCAGGGGCAGCAGATCAGCCAGAGGCAGTTGCTCGGGCTGGTAGTGGATTTGCAGGGAACGAATGCCCGGTGTCAGGTCGATCACGCCGGGCAGGGATAGCGCTTGCAGCGCTTGCATCAGTGCGTGGGCACGAAAGCGCAGGACCAGGTCGAGCTCGGGCGCGCCGATTTCCAGGAGCAGGTGCGTGTCGCCGGCGAGACGGGCGACGAGGCGGGTGTCGTCTTTGCCAATATCCACAACCACAGGTGAGGCGATCAAGTGTGGGGGTACGTTCGGTTTCCACGGTTGATCCCAGTCCCGGGCGAGATCGCGGGCGGTCTTGAGATCGATGGGGGTGAACTGGAGTGTGTCACCGGCCTTGAGCTGGCCCAATTGCCAAAGGTCCGCTTCGATCACCGTCACCGGGCATACGAACCCACCCAGGCTCGGGCCATCCGGCCCCAGGATCACCGGCATGTCACCGGTAAAGTCCACTGCCCCGATGGCGTAGGGGTTGTCGTGGATATTGGAGGGATGCAAACCCGCTTCACCGCCATCCGTACGCGCCCACAGCGGCTTGGGCCCGATCAGCCGCACGCCGGTGCGGCTGGAGTTGAAGTGTACCTCCCAACGGGTGGCGAAGAAGGTGTCGATGTACTCCGGCTTGAAGTATTCCGGCGCGCCATGGGGGCCGTAGATCACCCGCAGTGTGCGAACGTGGGCAAGTGGTTGTGGCTGCAACGTCTGGCCGGCACTGGTATCGAGCAGCGGTGACAGATGCAACACATCGCCGGCGCGCAACGCCCGCCCGCCATGACCGCCAAACTGCCCAAGGGTAAACGTGCTTTTACTGCCCAGGTAGTCGGGCACTTGCAGGCCACCACGCAGGCACAGGTAGCTGCGGGCTCCTGCGCCAGTGAGCATGCCCAGGCTTAGGGTGGCGCCGGCGGGGATCAACAAGGCAGTGTTCATCGGCACGCTTTGATCGTTCAGCAACAGCGTGATGGGAGCCCCGGTCACGGCCACCACCGCCGTGCAGTTGAAACGCAACAGCGGCCCGCTCATGGTGATTTCCAGTGCGGCGGCACCGTCTTCGTTGCCCAGCAAGCGATTGCCCAGGCGCAGTGCACGGCTGTCCATCGGGCCTGACGGTGGTACACCGACGGCCCAGTAGCCGAGGCGGCCGGGATAGTCCTGGACACTGGTTTGCGTACCGGGGCTTAGCACCTCAAAGGTATCGGCGTGGTAGACCAGGTCTTCCAGGCAGCGGGTCCATGGCTGGCCGCTGACAAAAGGGGCGGCCGAGAGGATTTGGCGCAGGTAATCGCGGTTGGTTTCCACGCCGTACAGTTGGCTGTCGCCCAGGGCCTGGTGCAGATCCAGGCGTGCCTGTTCACGGGTCGGTGCCCAGGCAATGAGCTTGGCGATCATGGGGTCGAAATAAGGCGGGATCTCACAACCGGCTTCGACCCAGGTGTCGATCCGCAGACCTTCGGCGCAGGGGAAGTCGACTTGGGTCAAGAGCCCCGGGCTCGGTTGGAAATCCCGACCAGGATCCTCTGCGTACAGGCGGGCCTGAATCGCATGCCCCTGGGGTTTGAGCACCAGTGTGTGCAGGGGGGGTAACTCTCCCGCCGCCAATTGCACCATCCAGCGCACCAGATCCACGCCCCATACCTGTTCGGTGACGCCATGTTCTACCTGCAAGCGGGTGTTCACTTCCAGGAAGTAGAAGCGCCCGTCGGCGCGATCAAAGATAAATTCCACCGTGCCGGCGCTGCGGTAGTTCACGGCTTTGGCCAGGCTGATGGCCGCCGAACACAAGGCGTCGGCCAGGCCCTCGGGCAGGTTCGGCGCCGGGGTTTCTTCGAGGACTTTCTGGTTGCGCCGTTGTACGGAGCAGTCGCGCACGCCCAAGGCGATAACCTCACCCGCGCCGTCACCAAATACCTGGACTTCCAGATGGCGGGCCTGCTGGATGTATTTCTCGATAAACACGCCGGCGTTGCTGAAGTTGTTCTGCCCCAGCCGTTTGACCGCGTCAAAGGACTCGCTCAACTCCGCGGCGTCGCGACAGACCCGCATGCCGATGCCACCGCCACCGGCGGTGCTCTTGAGCATGACCGGATAGCCCACGCGCTCACCGGCCAGCAGCGCGGCCTCCAGGCTGTCGAGCAGCTCAGTGCCTTCCAGCAGCGGGACCCTGTGTTGCTTGGCCAGGGCGCGGGCCGTGTGTTTGAGGCCGAACACACGCAGTTGCTGTGGGGTTGGCCCGACAAAGGCAATACCCGCGTTTTCGCAGGCCTCGGCAAAGGCGGCATTTTCTGCAAGAAACCCATAGCCCGGATGAATCGCGGTGGCCCCGCAGGCCTTGGCGGCGGCGAGGATTTTCTCCACCGACAGGTAGGTGCCTGGTGCCGCCCCGTCGCCCAGGCTATAAGCCTCATCAGCCTGCTGGATATGCAGGCTGGTGGCATCGGCTTGGGAATAGACGGCAATGCCTTCGACCTGCAGGTCACGCAAGGTGCGCAGGATACGGCAGGCGATAGCGCCACGGTTGGCGATCAAGAGTTTTTTGAACATGGCTAAACCCCACAGGCTGACAACGGCTCAGCCTTGTCCTGGGATGCGGGCCGTCCCGCACAGTGGGCGTGGCGCCAGGGTCGTCCATGGCGCAGATTCCAGGGCTTCAGGGTTTTTGCAGGCACTGCCCGCTTCGGGACTGGCACAGGGCAAAAAACCATCTACGCAGGCGCTTGAGTTTCAGTTCCATACCAGTAGCTCCGCAGGGGTGGGGTTGTAGGCGTTGCAGGGGTTGTTCAGTTGTGGGCAGTTGGAGATCAGCACAATCACGTCCATTTCTGCGCGCAGGTCGACGTACTTGCCGGGGGCGCTGATGCCGTCTTCAAAGGTCAGGCCGCCGTCGGCGGTAACCGGCACATTCATGAAAAAATTGATGTTCGGCCCAATGTCTTTTTTGCCCAGGCGCCCGTCATGGGCACAGGCCCGCAGGTAGTTGTCGCGACAACTGTGCATGTAGCGTTTTTCCAGGGCGTAGCGCACGGTGTTGCTCTCCTGGGCGCAGGCTCCGCCGAGGGTGTCGTGGCGCCCGCAGGTGTCATCGACGATGGTCAGCATTGGCTGGCCGAGGTTGGAATACAGCACGCTGCCGGTGCCCAGGTAGATGTTGTTTTGCCGGCGCAGAGTGCGTTGCACGTCATAGCGTTCCCTGGGGTTTTTCAGGCTGTAGAACAGGGTGTCGACCGCCTGGTTGCCCTCCAGATCAAGGATGCGCAAGGTCTGTCCGGCCTTGACCTCCATCAGCCAGGGTTCGCCGGCGGGAATGGTTGCACGGTAGATCGCGGTGTCCGGTTGTTTGGCAAGTGCAATAGACATGGCAGGGCCTCAGGCGAACAGACGGTCAGTGTTGATAAAACCGCGCTCGTTTTCCGGGCGCGAAGTGCGGCAGTGCTCGGCGACGCTTTTATCGGCGTTCATCCAGCTCAGTTTCAAAGGTTGTGGTGCGTAGTCAGGGTTGGGGTCCAGCGGATGTTGCAGGGCGGTGAGCACCACCAGAGTGTCCATCGGCGCGTAGAGTTCGATGTAGTCGCCAGCCTTGGCGTTGCCCGGTACAAAGTGCAGGCCACCGTCGCCGTCCACGCGGACTCTGCTGAACAGGTTGAGGGTCATCAACAGGTCGCAAAGCCCCAGGCCCCATTTGCCCAGTTCCACCAGCAGGTTGTCGGTGCCGTTGCGCAAGAAGCCGTTACGCCGTTCCTGGAAGCGGCCCTGGCCATACTTTTCGGCCACTTCCGAGGCGCAGAGCACGCCGCCGATGCTGTCGCTCCAGCCGCAGGTATCGGCGGTGATAGCAGCCAGTACGCGGCCCATGTCCGAGTACAGGCAGTGGCCGGCAGTGAGCTTGGCGGTGTGTTGGCATTTGAGGCTGTCGGGCAGGTTCAGCCGTTCGGTTTTTTCATTGGCATTAAGCAGGGTCAGGCTGACATTGGCGCCACCGCGAATATCGGTCAGGCGCAGCAGTTGGCCACGCTTGAGCACGAAGGAGCGGTGGCCGCCGCCGGGCAGCATTTCTTCGGCGAACGGTGGAAACAGTTGAGTGGCATCGATCATTGGCACGTCGCTCCAAGTTCGGCGGCGAGTGCCTTGCGACGCTCGCTGTTCAAGGGAATGTCATAGGTGATACGGGCGCCATAGGCGCCGGGGGCGTGGGGGTCGACGCGCACCTTGTCAAAGACCAGAAGGCGTGTGCCGAGGCTGAAGCCCTCGCTGAGGTCGTGGGTGACCATGAACACCGTCAGCCGGGTTTCACGCCACAGCTCCAGCAGCAACTGATGCATGTCTTTGCGAATGCCCGGGTCGAGAGCGCCGAAGGGTTCGTCCAGCAGCAACACACGGGGCTTCATGATCAGGGCCTGGGCAATGGCGAGGCGTTGTTGCATGCCGCCGGACAGCTGTGCCGGGTACTTGTCCAGGGCGTGGCCGAGACCGACTTTGTGCAGCAACGCGGCGGCCTGTTCGCGGGCGGCTTTTCTGGCGTTGCCAAACAGCCGCCCCAGCCATGCGGACTTCGGTAGTTCGAGGCCCAGGGTGACATTGTCGAGCACGCTCAAATGGGCAAACACCGAATAGCGTTGAAACACCACGCCACGGCTGGCATCGGGCTCGGCGGCGAGGGCTTGGCCGTCCAGCAGGATCTCGCCTCGGCTGGCGGTTTCCTGTCCGAGCAACAAGCGCAAAAAGGTCGATTTGCCGCAGCCCGAAGTGCCGACCAAGGTGCAGAACTCCCCCTCGGCAACCTGCAGATTGAGGCCTTCGAGCACCACCTGCTCGCCGTAGCGCTGCCACACGTTGTTGACGCTGATAAAGCTCATGCCCGTGCTCCTTCATACCAGGGAAATGCACGCCGGGTCAGGGCCTTGAGACCCCAGTCCATCAGCCACGCCAGCAGGGTGATCCACATCACGTACGGCAGAATCACATCCATGGCCAGATAGCGGCGTACCAGGAAGATCCGATAGCCCAGGCCGTCGGTGGACGCGATGGCCTCGGCGGCGATCAGAAATAGCCACGCCGACCCCAGCATCAGGCGCAAGGAGATCAGCAGGCGAGGCAGCAACTGCGGCAGCACCACTCGCAGCATCAGGGTCCAGGTCGAGGCGCCGAGGGTTTGGGCCTTGACCAGCAACTCGACGGGTATTTCCCGCGCCCGTTGCTCCAGGTCACGGGCCAGGCAGGGGGTAATGCCGATCACGATCAGCATTACTTTCGACAGCTCCCCGAGGCCAAACGCGATGAACAAAATCGGCAGGATCGCCAAGGGCGGCACCATCGACAGTACCGTCAGCAAGGGAGACAGCGGTGCCCCGAACAATGGCAAGGTGCCAGCGGCCATGCCCAGGCACAGGCCGGCGAGGGCGCTGATGCCCAGGCCGATGGCCAGGCGGCGCAGGCTTGCAGCGCTGTCTTGCCACAGCAGGTATTCGCCGGTGCGGGTGTCAGCGGTGAAGGCCAGGCGCTTCACCGCATCACTCATTTGCCCGGCACTGGGCAGCAATTTGTCGTTGGGGTTTTCGGCCAGGCGCTCGGCCGAGCCCACGAAATAGGCAAGCAACAGCAGGGCGAACGGCAACAGCACCAACAACAGGCGGCTGGAACGATCCGGATGACGATTGATCAGGCGCATGGCCGTGTCCTCTTACAGCGTGCCGTCGGCGGCCATCTGCACGTAGCCGGGGTCGAAATGCAGCTTGAGGTTGGCGATGTCGCCGCGGGTCACGCCGTTGGCGAAGCTCATGCCTACGGCGTTGGTGTCCCGGGCACCTTCGCCGAGCAGGCCGTGTGCAAAGGAGAACTCGGCGACTTTGCCCATGGTCGCTGGCAACTGCGCACTGGTGGCGAAGTCGAGCGCCTCCCTGGGGGTGGCGAACAGTTTGGTCGTGCCCAGTTGTGCCTGGAACCCCTTGAGGTCGGTACCGGACGCCTTGGCCATGTGTTCAAGGGCGCTGGTGCCGGCTGCGGTCTGGGCATTCATCAGCGCCACCACTTCAAACCAGGCACCGGTCAGAGCCTTGCCCAGGGCGGGGTTGTCTTTGAGTACCTGGGTGTTGACCACCATCATGTCCATGATTTCGCCAGGCACTTTGCTGGAGTCGAAGACTTGGCTGGTCCCGGGCTTGGCCTTGATCTCAGACAACATCGGGTTCCAGGTGGTGACGGCTTGTACCTGATCGGTGTTGAAGGCTGCGGCAATATCAGCGTCGGAGGTATTCACCACTTTCAGCTCTTTTTCGCTCAGACCGGCCGAGTCCAGGGCCCGTGCCAGCAGGTAGTGGGAGACAGAGAGCTCCACCAGGTTGACGTGCATGCCCTTGAGGTCGGCGACGGTTTTGCCTTGGCCTTTGATCACCACGCCATCGTTGCCGTTGGAGAAGTCGCTGACTACCAGCGCGGTGCTCTCGACACCGCCGGCAGCGGGGATGGTCAGGGCATCCATGTTGGTCATGGTGCAACCGTCGAACTGGCCGGCGGTGTATTGGTTGATGGATTCGACGTAGTCGTTGAGTTGCACCATATCGATCTTGATAGCGTACTTCTTTGCCCACTTGTCGAGGATGCCTTGGCTGCCGGCGTACTCCCAGGGCATCCAGCCGGCGTAAAGGGTCCAGCACACGCTGAAGTGGTCTTTGGGCGCAGCCGGGGCCTGCATACTCATCAGGACAGTGAAGGCTGCGGCGAGCAAGGTGGGTAGACGTATCGAAGGCATGGATGCTTCTCCAGTTGATCAAGGGCGGACAGGAACAACGCGGCACCGTGAACGGTGGCTTGTCTCCCGGGCTTTTATCCCGCCGTGTAACCTCAACTGGAGGTCGCCAACTCTCGGACCAGCCACTCGCACATGCGAGCCGGAACCCTAGTCGGCCATTGCAAATTGTGGTGCCGCGAACCTGTGATGACTCCTGCACGGGAAGAGGTAAAGCGAGAGTCGTGCCAAGTCAGGCAAAGGCCGTTTTATAAGGGGCGCGTGGCGGGGGAGTGGGGGGGCAGGGCGCTGTTGTGCGTGGTCGTGGTGCGCGATTGCACTGTGATGGCGCGAACGGTTGCTTGATGTACATGTATCAATCTATGTCCAAATCGCACCAGATTTGGTTTTCGATGTCTGATCCTTTGTCATTCAGTGAAAGCTGTTTGTCGCCTCCCAGCGTCGCTGGGGTGTGCTCTTCCGCGGTCCAGGAGGCCGCCATGTATCGTCGAATGCTCCTTATCGCTGTGCTCGGCCTGACCCTTTCTGCCTGCGTGCCTTATTACGATGGAGGCTCCCGCTACTACCGATCCGAAGTCTATACCGCGCCGGCGCCGGTCTATTACTACGGCGGTGGCCCGTCTTACCAGTACCGGCGCGGCTATTATGCCCCGCCGCCACGTTACTACCCGGCGCCGCGTTATTACCAGCCGGCGCCCCGTTACTATCAAGCCGGACCAAGGGCGGGCTACCGTCCACATCCCAGCCAGGGGTGGGGTGATCATCGAAGTTACGGTGGTCACGGTCGAGGCGATGGCCGTGGCGGTGATCATGGCCGGGGGCGTGGCGGGCACCGGTAATCAGCTTTTCCTTGAAACGGCGCGAAATGCGCCGTTTTTTTTGGGTGAACGTCTGTCGGCACTGTCATATTTCACAGCTATCTTAAAGGCTCTTCTAGGACTTTACTGAGCGGCAGTACCTCAGTCTCTCAACGGAACGACACATGATTGCCCGGGCACTTTTTTTATTTTTGCTGGGGAGTTGTTCCATTGCTCAGGGTAGCGAGCAATTGGGTTGCCCATACCCTTCGTCGATCAAATTCCGGGATGGCCATTTCCAAAGCGAAAATGGCCAATGGAAAAGCCTCAAAGTGGAGGCGGCAAGCTTTTTGGACCGGTTTGTCGGGGCGGTTTTTGTTCCGCTCGAGGGGCAACAGCGCCAACAAGGCTATGTGGAGTATTGCCTTTACAAGGCGGGCAATAACCAATGGGTCAACCTGAGGTTCCAGGCGCCTGAACGCCACTTCAGTATGTCACTGACCGATTCCCTGCACTGGGTCCCGGCCCGGGGGCCTTTTGAGCAGGACATCTACCTTTGCACGGACAGCCAGCCCGACAACTGTTCGTTCACGCTCAAACGCTCAAAGTCCTGGCCCGGCCGCTGACTGCGGCCTGTCATAAATCAGACAGGTCTGCCAGCGGATGCCGTCCTTCCCAGGCCTTGTGAAAGTGGGCCTCGACCACGGCGTCGGGGATGTGGTTGATATCCGGCCAATGCCAGTGTGGCTGCTGGTCCTTGTCGATCAGGCGCGCGCGGACCCCTTCGCTGAATTCTGGATGCCGACAGCAATTGAGGCTTAGGGTGTACTCCATCTGGAACACCTCTGACAGAGACAAGTGCCGTGCCCGTCGGATCTGCTCCCAGACCAGGTGCGCGGTCAGCGGGCAGCCCTCGCTCAGGGTCTTGCCGGCCCGGCTCAGCAGCGGGTCACTATGCTCGCGCAGTTGGCTCAAGGCCCGCCAGGCGCAGCGCACATCGCCGACATCCAGCCATTCGTCGATCTGCGGGCGTCGCGGTAGCCACTGTGGCTCGGGCTGCTGGCTGGCCGCTTCCTGGGCCAGGGCCTTGAACAGGCTGTTGAGCTGCATCGCGGTCTGTTCTTGCCAGTTCAATTGCAACAGGCCCTCAAGCATTTCGTCCTGTTGCTCATCGCGCAGGAAGCGGTCGGCCAGGCCCAGGTCCAGGGCATCGCGACCATTCATATGGGCGCCGGTGAGGCCCAGGAACAGGCCGAGTTTGCCGGGCAGGCGCGAAAGAAACCAACTGGCGCCGACATCCGGGTACAGGCCGATGCTGATTTCCGGCATGGCCAGGCGGCTGCTCGGGGTGACGATGCGCAGGCTGGCGCTTTGCAGCAAGCCCATGCCACCGCCCAGCACATAGCCATGGCCCCAGCAAATCAGTGGCTTGGGGTAGGTGTGCAGGTGATAGTCGAGACGATACTCGGCGGCAAAGAACTGCGCGGCCAAGGTGGGCACTTCACCCGGGTGCTCACGGCAGGCCTGGGCCAGGCTGCGCACTTCGCCGCCAGCGCAAAACGCCTTGGCGCCGTTGCCACGCAGCAGCACACAGACGATTTGCGGGTCCTTGGCCCAGCTGTCCAGGCGCTCGTGCAGGGCCAGGATCATCGGCAAGGAGAGGGCATTGAGGGATGCTTGCGCGTCCAGGCTGGCGATACCGATACGGGCACCGTCTGTGCCCGTGAGCTCTTCAAAGTGCAGATTCATCATGACCTCAATCGGTAAATTGAACGTTGAGTATGATCCCTTCGTGGGAAAGTGCCGGTTCTGCGTCAGATCAATTGACAAGTGGGGTGGGCTTTCCTAGGGTTCGCCCATTCTTTTTTACATGATGCTTTTCTGATGACTGCCGACGACCGTATCAAACTCGAACCGAGCTGGAAACACGCCCTGCGCGAGGAGTTCGAGCAGCCGTACATGAACGAGCTGCGCGAGTTCCTGCGCCAGGAGCACGTGGCGGGCAAGGAAATCTACCCGCCGGGCCCGCTGATCTTCAACGCGCTCAACTCCACACCGCTGGACAAGGTCAAGGTGGTGATCCTCGGTCAGGACCCGTACCACGGCCCCGGCCAGGCCCATGGCCTGTGCTTCTCGGTGCAGCCGGGCGTGCCGGCGCCGCCGTCCTTGGTCAATATCTATAAAGAACTCAAGCGCGACCTCAATATCGATATCCCCAGCCACGGCTGCCTGCAAAGCTGGGCTGACCAGGGCGTGTTGCTGCTCAACACCACCATGACCGTGGAGCGCGCCAATGCCAACGCCCATGCGGGCAAGGGCTGGCAGTTCTTTACCGACCGGGTGATCGAGGTGGTCAGTGAGCATCAGCCGCATTTGGTGTTCCTGCTGTGGGGCGCCCATGCCCAGGGCAAGCAGAAGCTGATCGATGCGACCAAGCACCTGGTGCTGACCTCGGTGCATCCATCGCCGTTGTCGGCGTATCGCGGGTTCTTGGGGTGTGGGCATTTCAGCCGGACCAACAAGTTTCTTGAGCAAAATGGCGAGACGCCGATCGAGTGGCGGTTGCCGCCTATCTAAGGCTCAACGCCAATGGGTGTGTGGGAGCGGGCTTGCTCGCTCCCACAGTAGAGAGGTGCCAGCTTTTAGACGGTGCCCGGCTGGCGGTTCCAGTGGCGGAATAACGGCTCCGCCAGGAACAGCACAAACAATAGCCGCATCACCTGCATTGCCGTCACCAACGGCACCGACAGTTGCAGGGTCTGCGCCGTCAAGCTCATCTCCGCAATCCCGCCGGGCATCATGCCCAGCGTCAGCGAACGCAGATCCAACTGCGTCAACGCACTCAAGCCCAGCGCCGCCAGGGTGGCGATCAACATGCTCAGCAGTGTGCCAATCACCGTACGGCCCATGAACGACGGCGCCCGGCGGAAGAACTGCCGGTTGAAGTGGCAACCCAGGCCGCTGCCGATCAACCATTGGCCGATTTGGCTGCCGCCGTCGGGCAGGCCGATGTGCAGATCCCAGGTGATACTGGCGATGGCGCTGACCAGCAACGGCCCGAACAACCAGGGGTTGGGTTGGCGCAGGCGCTGCCAACCCCAGGCGACCAGGGCGCCGACGGGAAACAACAGGGCCAGCCAGGCCCAATCCACGGGCGCCGGGTGAAACTGTGGCGCACCGCCGCCCAGCAAGTACTTGAAGATCGCCGGCACGCACAGCACCACCAGCAATACCCGCAGGCTCTGGCCAGCGGCCACGCGACTGAGCACTGCGCCATTGCGCGCGCCCAGGTTGACCATCTCGCCGGAACCGCCCGGCATGCTCGAAAAAAATGCGGTGGCGCGGTCTTCACCGCTGCGGCGCATCAGCCACACACCGACAATGCTCGACAGGCTGGTGACCAGCGCACCGAAGAAGATCAGACCAAAGTGGCTCATCACCTGCTCGACCACCAACGGGGTGAAGTGCAGACCGATGCCGATGCCCACCACCCATTGCCCGCATTTGCGCCCGCCGGGAATCTCGGCCAACTGCCAAGGGGTGAGGCAACGCACCAGGATGATCGCCAACAACGAGCCGACCATATACGGCAAAGGCCAGCCGATCAGGCTGGCCAGGTAACCGCCGGCCAGGCCGACCAGCGGTGTTCCCCACCAATGTCTGAGGCTAACCTCAGACATCGGCTACAGCACGACGCTGCAGGGCGCGCTTGCGCCAGATGCGCAGCAGCGGTACGAACAGCATGATTGCAGTCAGCACCCACACGCCAAAGGTGATCGGGCTGGACCACAGGATCTCCAGCGCACCGTTGGAGATCGACAGCGCCCGACGCAGGTTCTGCTCCATCAGGCCGCCGAGGATAAAGCCCAGCAGCAGTGGCGACAGCGGGAAATCCAACTTGCGCAGGATATAGCCGAAGATGCCGATGCCGATCATCAGGAACAGATCGAAGGTGGTGGCGTGGACCGCGTAGACGCCAATGGCGGTGATGATGGCAATCACCGGCACCAGTGCCCAGTTCGGCACGGCAAGGATGCGCGTGAAGATGCGGATCATCGGGATGTTGAGGACCACCAGCATGATGTTGGCGATAAACAGCGAAGCGATCAGGCCCCAGACAATGTCCGGTTGTTGTTGGAACAGCAGCGGGCCAGGTGTGATGTTGTACAGCGACAGGGCGCCGATCATCACCGCCGTGGTGCCCGAGCCTGGAACGCCCAGGGTCAGCATTGGCACCATGGCGCCGCAGACTGAAGCGCCGATGGCGGTTTCCGGGGCGGCCAGGCCGCGCATGTCGCCCTGGCCGAACTTGCCACTGGCGCCGGCGATACGTTTCTCGGTCATGTAGGCCACGGCCGAGGCCATGGTCGCACCGGCACCGGGCAGCACGCCGATGATAAAGCCCGAGATGCCGCAACGTATGTTCACCGTCAACACCGACAAAGCTTCCTTGACGTTGAACATCATGCGTCCGGTGGCTTTCACGGCTTCCTGGCCGCGGTGGGTTTTTTCCAGGAGCAGGAGGATTTCACTGATAGAGAACAGGCCCAGTACCAGGACCACGAACTGGATGCCGTCCGTCAGGTGAATATTGTCGCCAGTGAAGCGGTACACGCCACTGTTGGCGTCGATACCCACCGCCGACAGGAACAGGCCGATCAGCGCTGCGACAAAGGTTTTCAGCGGTTTGTCACCGGCCATGCCGCCCAGGCAGACAATCGCAAACACCATCAGGACGAAATATTCCGCCGGGCCGAAGGCTATCGCCCATTTGGCCAGCAGCGGTGCGAACAGCACCATGCCGCAGGTGGCGATAAACGCACCGATGAACGAACTCCAGGCCGACAACGACAACGCTACACCAGCCATGCCTTTACGGGCCATCGGATAGCCGTCGAGGGTGGTCATCACGGTGGAGGCTTCGCCCGGGATGTTCAGCAGGATCGAGCTGATCCGCCCGCCATATTCGCAGCCCAGGTACACCGCTGCCAGCAGGATCAGCGCCGACTCGGGCGGCAGGCCCAGGGCGAACGCGATGGGGATCAACAAGGCCACGCCATTGATCGGCCCCAGGCCTGGCAATAGCCCAACCACGGTGCCGATCAGGGTGCCGATCAGTGCGGTCACCAGGTTATAGGGGCTCAGCGCGACGCCGAAACCCTGGCCCAAATAGCCAAAAGTATCCATATCAGTTCTCCAGAACGTCGAGCAGACCGAGGGGCAGCGGCACGTCCATGGTTTTATCGAACAGCAGATAAAGACCGACGCTCATCAAGGTGATGACCACCGCACTGGGCAGCCAGCGGCCGCCATACAGCCGTGCCATCGGAATACCGATCAGCATGCTGCTGAGCATGAAACCCAGGGGTTCAAACGTGGCGGCAAACACCAGCAGCAAGACCACGCAGATCCCGATCTTGACCAGGGTCGGGCGGTCCAGCGCCGGTTCATCTTCAGTATGTTTGGTGGGTTGCGGACGAATCAGCATGTAGATCAACGCCAGGCCCATCAGCCCGAGCAGCAGCAGCGGGAACGCCCGGGGTCCTACGGGTTCGTAGGAAAAGGCCGCCTGATAGGGCCAGGCCATCAGCGCCAGGCCGATGCAGACCAACAACATCACGCCAGCGAAAATGCGTTGTAAGAGCATAAGGGACTCCTTTGCGACTCGTGTAGGCGCTAGCTTGCTCACGAAGAACGCCAGGACATCGCGTGTATCCAGGCAGCACGCGTCATCGTTGCAGTTTTTCGCGAGCAAGCCCGCTCCCACAGAGGGGCGATTACTGGATCAGGCCGAACTCTTTGGCCAGCACTTTGTAGTCAGCCACCTGTTTCTTCACGTAGGTGTCCAGCTCCTGGCCGGTCATGGCGAACGGGAACAGCTCGCGCTGGTCGCGCAGCTTGGCGAAGTCCTCGGAGGCCAGCAGTTTGTCGAACGCGGCTTTCCACCAGGCGTAGTCTTCATCGCTGACTTTTGGCCCGAGGTAGAAACCACGCACCACCGGCCAGACGATGTCGTAGCCTTGCTCCTTGGCCGTCGGGATATCCTTCATTTCCGGCTCGTCCAGGCGCTGTTCGGAGAACACCGCCAGCAGGCGCATATCACCGCTCTGGATATGTGGCATGGAGTCGGAGATATCGGTACTGCCGACCTGGATATGCCCGCCGAGCAGGGCGGTGGCGATTTCACCGCCGCCTTCGAGGGCCACGTAACGCAGGTCACGCGGGTTGATCCCGGCGGCCTTGGCGATCAGTGCGGTTTGCATCCAGTCCTGGCTGCCGACGGTGCCGCCGGAGCCGATTACCACTTTGCTCGGATCTTTCTTCAAGGCCTGGACCAGGTCGTCGAGGCTCTTGTAGGGCGAGTCGGATTTGACCGCAATCGCGCCATAACTGGTGCCGACGGCGGCCAGCCATTTCACGGCGCTCTCATCAAAACGCCCGAACTTGCCCTGGGCCAGGTTCAGCAGCGAACCGCTGGACCAGGCCACCAGCGTGCCGGCATCGGCGGGGCGCTGGGCCACGACGGCGTTGTAGGCTACCGCCCCGACGCCGCCGGGCATGTAGGTCACGCGCATCGGCTTGCTCAGCAGCTTTTCGTTGATCAGTGCGCTTTGCACCAGCTTGCAGGTCAGGTCAAAACCACCGCCGGGGGAGGCCGGTGCGATGCATTCCGGGCGCTTGGGTTCTTCGGCGGCCAGCAGTTGACCGGCAAACAGCATGCAGCCGGCGGCCAGGGCAAATTTACGTAGGGATGAAGACATGAGGAACTCCGTCATTGTTGTTATTGGGGAGATGACTTTCAGCGGTTACCACAGCGCGACGCTGTAACTGACCAGCACGCGCACTTCGTCTGCGTCCCGGGCCGAGTAGTTGGAGCGGTAGGTGGCGTTGCGCAGGCGCACGGCCACGTCCTTGAGGGTGCCGCTTTGCACCACGTATTTGATCTCGGTGTCGCGTTCCCACTCTTTGCCGGTGTCGCCGTTCTTGAGCTGGATATTGTCACCGGACATGTAACGGCTCATGAAACTCAGGCCGGGAATCCCCAGCTTGGCGAAGTCGTAGTCGTAGCGGGCCTGCCAGGAGCGTTCTTCGGCGCCGGCAAAGTCGTTGAGCTGCACGAAGTTGATGAGGTACGGGTTGCTGCCATCCACATAGGGGAACGCGCTGTCACCGAACATGCGCTGGTAGCCGGCGCTCAGTTTATGGCCGTTGAGGCCGTAGCTGAAAATGCTACTGAAGGATTTGTTGTCAATGTTGCCAGCGCGTGCACTGCCGGCGTCATCGCTGATGGCCAGGCGCATGTCGGCGGCGAAGGTGCCGGGGCCCATCGGGCTGGAAGTGAGCAGGCCGAGGAAGTGCTGGCGGTACACGTCGTCCAGTTGGGCGAAGTGGTAGCTGCCGGTGACTTTTTCGGCAAACTTGTAGTCCACGCCGCCGAAGTTGAAGTATTTGCCGGTGGCTCCACTGACGAAGCGGCCGTTCTTGTTGTTGAGGGCGATATCCTCATAGTTGCTGTCGTTGCGGTCCTTGACCTTGTCCAGGCGCCCGCCGGTGAACGTCAGGTTCTTGAACTCCTTGGAGGTCAGCAGGCCGCCGTTGAAGGTCTGCGGCAGGATGCGCCCGTCGTTGGGCTTGAGGATTGGCAGCTCAGGGATCAGCGAACCGATTTTCAGCTCGGTGGCCGAGATTTTCACTTTGCCGGTCAGGCCCAGCTTCGAGTATTCGTCGGCGGCGCGGCCATCATCGTGGGTCGGCAGCAGGCCGCTGCCGGTGCGGTCCGGGCTGGAGTCGAGCTTGACCCCGAGCATGCCCAGCGCATCCACGCCAAAGCCGACGGTGCCGTCGGTGTAGCCCGACTGCAGGTTGAGCATAAAGCCCTGGGCCCACTCGTCGCGCTTGGATTGCTGGGCGCTGGTGCCGTCGCGAAAGTCGCGGTTGAAGTACATGTTGCGGGTTTCCAGGGTCGCGCTACTGTCTTCAAAGAAGGCAGCCTGGGCCAGCGGCGAAAAGCCGGCAAGGGTAGCGGCACTGGCGAGGGCGGTCTGGGTCAGGCGGGAAAAACGAACAGACGGGCAAGTATTGGGCCGTGTAGGCAGCATCGGGGTGTACTCCGTTTATTGTTTTTATTTGGCGAAAACGCATCAGGGCGTTTTTCGGGCGCTATAGGTCAGATAGCTCGGAAGGTATAACCATCCGTTTTTGGATGCTAATGGGCGAACCTTTCACTAACCTTTCAACGCCCTTTCCATGTTTTCGGGCTTCACAGCACAGGCTGCGGCTGTAAACTGCGCCGCGAGTTGGTCAACCCGGGGCGGCGTCGGCCACCCCTTAACGAGGTAAGAATCCATGCGTGTCCTGCTCGTCGAAGACCATTTGCAACTCGCCGAAAGTGTGGCCCAAGCGCTCAAGAGCACGGGCTTGACGGTGGATGTGCTGCACGATGGCGTGGCTGCGGACCTGGCCTTGAGCAGCGAGGAGTACGCGGTGGCGATTCTCGATGTGGGCCTGCCGCGCATGGACGGCTTCGAGGTGCTGGCGCGCTTGCGGGCCCGTGGGAAAAACCTGCCGGTGTTGATGCTCACCGCCCGCAGCGATGTAAAGGATCGGGTGCATGGCCTTAACCTGGGGGCCGATGACTATCTGGCCAAGCCCTTTGAGTTGACCGAGCTGGAAGCCAGGGTCAAGGCCCTGTTGCGCCGCAGTGTACTGGGCGGCGAGCGGCAGCAGACCTGTGGGGTGCTGGTGTATGACGTGGAAACCCGGCGTTTCACCCTCGGCGGTGAACTGCTGACGCTGACCTCCCGCGAGCAGGCGGTGCTTGAAGCGCTGATCGCCCGTCCTGGCCGGGTCATGAGCAAGGAACAACTGGCGTCCCAGGTATTTGGCCTGGACGAGGAAGCCAGCCCGGATGCCATCGAAATCTATGTGCACCGTTTGCGCAAGAAACTCGATGGCCAGCCGGTTGCCATCGTTACCTTCCGCGGCCTTGGTTACTTGCTGGAAGCCCGCGATGCGTAAGCACAGCAGCCTGCGTTGGCGTTTGCTGTGGAACCTGGCATTGCTGTTGGTGGTGCTGATGCTGGCCAGCGGCTTGAGTGCCTACTGGAACGGTCGCGAGGCGGCCGACACCGCCTACGACCGCACCCTGCTGGCCTCGGCCCGCACCATCGCTGCCGGGTTGTCCCAGCGTGACGGCACCCTGAGCGCCGATGTGCCCTACGTGGCATTGGACACCTTCGCCTACGACAGTGCCGGGCGGATTTACTACCAGGTCAATGATATTCACCAGAAGCTGATTTCTGGCTACGAACACCTGCCTGGCCCGCCGCCCGGTACGCCACGCACCGACGATTACCCGGCCCTGGCGCGGTTCTATAACGCCAAGTACCAGGGGCAGAATGTGCGGGTGGTGAGCCTGCTCAAGGCGGTGTCGGAGCCGAACATGAACGGCATGGCCGAAATCCGTGTGGCCGAAACCGACGAAGCCCGCGTCAGCATGGCCCGCAGCCTGATGGCCGACACTCTGCTGCGCCTGGGCATGCTGGCCGTCGGTGCCTTGTTGCTGGTGTGGTTCGCGGTGAGTGCGGCGTTGCGCCCGCTGGAGCGCTTGCGCACGGCAGTGGAAGAGCGCCAGCCGGATGATCTGCGCCCCTTGCCGTTGGTTGAGGTGCAGCACGAATTCGGGCCGCTGGTGCGAGCGTTGAATCACTTTACCGAACGCCTGCGCGGGCAGTTCGAGCGCCAGGCCCAGTTTATCGCCGATGCGGCCCACGAATTGCGCACCCCGCTGGCGGCCCTCAAGGCCCGGCTGGAGTTGGGCCTGCGCGCCGAGGAACCGGCGATCTGGCGCAGCACCCTGGAAACAACGGCGCAAGGCACGGATCGCTTGACCCACCTGGCCAATCAGTTGCTGTCCCTGGCCCGCATCGAAAACGGTGCGCGGGCGATTGCCGAAGGTGGCGCGCAGTTGCTCGACCTCAGCCAATTGGCCCGTGAGTTGGGCATGGCCATGGCGCCCCTGGCGCATGCGCGGGGCGTGGCGCTGGCGTTGGAGGCCGATGAGCCGGTGTGGTTGCGTGGCGAGCCGACCTTGCTGAATGAACTGTTGAGCAACCTGGTGGATAACGCCCTGGCGCATACACCGTCAGGCGGCAATGTGATATTGCGGGTCACGGCGCCGGCGGTGCTGGAAGTGGAAGACGATGGCCCGGGCATTCCACTGGACGAGCGGGATCGGGTGTTCGAGCGCTTCTACCGGCGTAATCAGCAGGGCGCAGGTTCGGGCCTTGGCTTGGCGATTGTCGGCGAAATCTGCCGCGCGCACCTGGCCCAGATCAGCCTGCATGATGGCGAGCGCAAAGGGCTCAAGGTGCGGGTGAGCTTTATCGCAGGTTAAACCTGCCTGGCTACGGGGGCTCAGTCGAACATCGAGCGCGCTTCGTCCAGTTCGGTGCGCACCGCTTCATTGAGCGGGTCGATGCGCAATTTCTTGAAGGCCGGCAGGTTCGACAGCACAGCATTGGCCAGCGGGTGCTCGGTGTTCTTGTGGCAATACAGCACGGCCACTTGCACCAGGTCGACATAGTCCAGGCTGGCCGATTCGCGCTCAAGGTCCTGGTAGTGCGCGGGCACATTCACCAGCATTTCCGGGAAGTCCCAGCCGCGCAGCAGCTTGTCCCCCAGCAGCGGGTGGATGCTATCGATCACATGGTTGAGGCTGACCGGGTCGGAGAGCAGTTCATAGTGATCTTCGGCGTAGGTCAGGATCGGCAGCACGCCGATCTGGTGCACCAGCCCGCCGAGTGCCGCCTGGTCCGGCTTGAGCTGGCTGTGGTTGCGGCACAAGGCGTAGCAGACGCCCGCGACTTCGAGGCTGCGGCGCCAGACTTCGCGCATCTTGTGTTCGACGACTTCGGAGCGGGCATGGAATATCTGCTCCATCACCAAACCAATCGCCAGGTTACTGCTGTAGTTGGTGCCCAGGCGGGTGATGGCGGTGTGCAGGTCGGTGACTTCCTGGGATGCCCGCAACAGCGGGCTGTTGACCACTTTGATCAGGCGCGCGCTCAGGGCGGTGTCGCGGCCGATGACTTTGCTCAAATGGCTGATGCTGACTTCGGGGTCTTCGGCGGCCTGACGAATTTTCAGGGCCACTTCCGGTAACGTGGGCAGAACCAGGTCATCGTTATCGATGGCCGTCACCAACGCCTGTTGGACTTTTTCCGCCAGTTTGTTCATTCATGCTCTCTAGGGTGTTGCAAAAGGGTGCGGCAATTAACGCTGGATCTCGCGATCGCGGTCCAGTCGGTAAGGCAGGTCAAGCAACATGAGGCCCGGGCCTTCCAGCGTACCTAAATGCACATCGCCACTGTCGGCTGCTTCGGCTTGCAGCACCGCCAGAAGTTCAATCCCTTCGTCGGCCCGGGCGGCGATCACCACCTCACCGATGGCGCTGGTATGGCTGGGCGCAAACAGTGGCGTGCCCGGCTCGGGCAATGCCGTGCCGTCCAGGCTCAGGCGGTACAGGCGGCGCTTGAGTTTGCCCAGGTATTGCATACGGGCGACGATTTCCTGGCCGGTGTAGCAGCCCTTCTTGAAGCTCACGCCGCCGACCGCCTGCAGGTTGAGCATCTGCGGGATGAACAGCTCGCGGGTCTGGGCCATGACCTGGCCGAGGCCGGCGCGGATCTGCCCCAGCAGCCAGGCATTGAGGTCGCCTTCGGCAAGGGTTGCGGCCAGTTGGCTGCGCAGGGTGTCGGCTTGCGCCGCAGGGCCCCAGAGTTCGGCGCGGCCGGGGGAGACGCGAATGGCCAGCAGCTCTTCATGGCGCGCCACGCTGTCGGTCTCGGCGGGCAGTTCCAGGCCCAGGCTGGCGAGGGCCTGGTCGGCATCGGCCAGGCCGAAGCGGGCCCAGGCAGCGCTTTCGTCCGTCAGCTTGGACTTGGAAAAGACCGCGTATTTCTTCAGGTCCGCCAACTGCGGTTCCAGCAGCTCGCTGGCCATGGCCAGCAGCACACCGTCACCTTGCAGCACGATACGGAAGCTCGACTGCATACGCCCTTTTTGGGTACAGCGCGCGCCGAGGCTGGCGTGGGTGTCGTTGAGGTAGTTGAGGTTGCAGGTCAGTTGCCCCTGGAGGAACTTGGCCGCGTCAGCGCCGCGAACGGCCAGGACGCCTTCGTGGGACAGGGGACAGAAGAAAGCAGAGTCAGCCATGGGTCATCGCAGTTGGAAAGTCATGGGTGCATCATAGAGGGGTGCCCGGCAAATGGGTAGTTTCATCAGCCCGACCAAAGCCGACTGTTCCGAGGGGCGCGGGCCTGTATACTTGCGCCCTATTTGAGGAGCGCTCCATGGTCGAAGATGTAGAAATCAATCGCCTGTACTGGCACAGCCGTCGCGGCATGCTGGAGTTGGATGTGTTGCTGGTGCCGTTCACCAAAGAGGTGTACGCGACCCTCGATAAGGTCGATCGCGACCTCTACGTCCGGCTGCTGACCTGCGAAGACCAGGACATGTTCGGCTGGTTTATGGAGCGTGCCGAATCAGAAGACCCGGAGCTGCAGCGCATGGTGCGGATGATCCTGGATCGTGTCCAGCCCAAGTAATACCTTCGAGTGCCGCTGGCAGGCCAGTGGGCGCTTGCTGGCGGCGTATCTCCTCGCCCAGGTGCTTGCGCTCGGTGCGCTGTGCCTGTTGGCTGTACCTTTCTCGATGGCTGCACTCGGTGTGCTGGCGTGCCTGGCTCATGGGCTGTGGACGCTACCGCGGCATATTCGCTTGACCCACCCTT
This sequence comes from Pseudomonas sp. ICMP 8385, assembly GCF_002699915.1. NCBI lineage: Bacteria > Pseudomonadati > Pseudomonadota > Gammaproteobacteria > Pseudomonadales > Pseudomonadaceae > Pseudomonas > Pseudomonas sp. ICMP 8385. Next base: position 145,486 of record NZ_LKBY01000002.1, read on the forward strand.
CGTCGGTTCGTGGCCTGCGGCGCAATGCCGACGGCTGGCAATTGTGGAGCGCGGCACGGGGCTGGCACGCCGTGCAGTTGCGCCCCGACAGCCTGGCATTGCCGCTGATGGTGGTGCTGCGCTACCGGTTGCCGGGTGATTGGCGGGTGCGCTCGATCTGTGTGCCGCGCGATTCGCAGGCCGCCGATGTGCATCGGCGCCTGCGGGTGCGCTTGAAGTTCAGCCGCCGTAGGTGGTTGGCACCAGGATAGTGTCGAGGGCTTTGGGCAGCATCTGCGGGTAGTCGAGGGTGTAATGCAGGCCCCGGCTTTCCTTGCGCGCCATGGCCGAGCGGATCATCAGTTCGGCGACCTGGGCCAGGTTGCGCAACTCGATCAGGTCGCGGCTGACCTTGTAGTTGCTGTAGAACTCGTCGATTTCATCCAGCAGCAAGCGCACCCGATGCTGGGCACGCGCCAAGCGCTTGTTGGTGCGCACGATCCCCACGTAGTCCCACATGAAACGCCGCAGCTCGTCCCAGTTGTGGGCGATGATCACGTCTTCGTCCGAGTCGGTGACCTGGCTGGCATCCCAGCGGGGCAGGGCGGCGGGCACCGGGATGCGTGGCAGTTGTTCGAGGATGTCGGCGGCGGCGGAGCGGGCGTAGACGAAGCATTCGAGCAGCGAGTTGCTGGCCATGCGGTTGGCGCCGTGCAGGCCGGTGAAGCTGGTCTCGCCGATGGCATACAGACCCGGCACGTCGGTACGGCCGCGCTGGTCGACCATCACCCCGCCACAGGTGTAATGCGCCGCCGGCACCACCGGGATCGGCCCTTGGGTGATATCGATATTGAAAGCCAGGCAGCGCTTGTAGACCGTCGGGAAGTGGGTCTTGATAAAGTCGGCGGGCTTGTGGCTGATGTCCAGGTAGACGCAGTCGATGCCCAGGCGCTTCATCTCGTGGTCGATGGCGCGGGCCACGATATCCCGTGGCGCCAGTTCGGCCCGCGGGTCGAAGCGCTGCATGAAGCGTTCGCCGTTGGGCAGCTTCAAGTGCGCACCTTCACCGCGCAGGGCTTCGGTGATCAGGAAGCTCTTGGCCTGGGGGTGATACAGGCAGGTGGGGTGGAACTGGTTGAACTCCAGGTTCGCCACCCGGCAGCCCGAGCGCCAGGCCATGGCGATGCCATCCCCGCAGGCGCCATCGGGGTTGCTGGTGTAGAGGTAGACCTTGGCGGCGCCCCCTGAGGCCAGGATGGTGAAGCGCGCGCCGTAGGTATCGACTTCGCCGCTGGCGCGGTTGAGCACGTAGGCCCCCAGGCAGCGCTCGCCCGCCAGGCCCAGGCGTTTTTCGGTGATCAGGTCGACGGCGACCCGTTGCTCCAGCAGTTCGATATTCGGCCGTTGCCGGGCCTGGGCGAGCAGGGTCTTGAAGATTGCGGCGCCGGTGGCGTCGGCGGCATGGATGATGCGCCGGTGGCTATGGCCGCCTTCGCGGGTCAGGTGGAACTCGAAACCGCCGTCATCACTGCCGGCATGTTCATCGCGGGTAAATGGCACCCCCTGGTCGATCAGCCACTGGATGGCTTCGCGGCTATGCTCGACGGTGAAACGCACCGCGTCTTCATTGCACAGGCCGCCGCCGGCGTTGAGGGTGTCTTCAACGTGGGATTGCACCGTGTCGGTGTCATCGAGCACGGCGGCAACCCCACCCTGGGCCCAGAACGTCGAACCGTTGGCCAGGTCGCCCTTGCTCAGTACGGCTATGCGCAGATGGCTCGGCAGGGTCAGTGCAAGGCTCAGGCCTGCGGCGCCGCTACCAATCACCAGGACATCGTGTTGAAACTGTTGGCTCATTTATGGGATTCCGCAAAAAGCGATCCGAGGGGTGGCGCAAACAGGACGCCTGGATCGGCGAATCAAAGGGTCACACGGCCCACTAGTATATAGAGGGGGCTATCGGCACAATAGCCGGGCATTCGTGGCATTGTGAGACTACGGTGAACGAACTGCACGGCTTTGATGAGGCGCTCGGGTGTCGAGATGGGAACTTTTGCATCCGCCCCGACTCCATAACAGGATGCCCGAAAGCTGGGAAAACGTTGGTTTTACTGATTGGCCTGGAACATGGGGCGTCAGAAAACCGGCGACAAGATTATTCACGCAGCCGGCTATGCCCGCGCTGCGTTTTTCGTGTGTGCCAAAACAGAGCCCACCGGAAACTTGCTTGAAGGGGGAGAACTTTTGCGAAAAGTCCTAGTCTATGTTTGCAAGCCTGATCGTTTAGTTATGCACGCCTCCTGCAAGTACAACGAGGAGTGTTCATGCTAACCCAGGAAGAGGATCAGCAGCTGGTCGAGCGCGTTCAACGCGGCGACAAGCGCGCATTTGATCTGCTAGTGCTGAAATACCAGCACAAAATTCTCGGGTTGATCGTGCGGTTCGTGCACGACACCCATGAAGCGCAGGACGTTGCACAGGAGGCCTTTATCAAGGCCTACCGTGCACTCGGTAATTTTCGCGGTGACAGTGCGTTCTACACGTGGCTGTACCGCATCGCCATCAACACGGCGAAGAACTATCTGGTGTCTCGCGGCCGCCGCCCACCCGATAGTGATGTGAGTTCGGAAGATGCAGAATTTTACGATGGTGATCACGGCCTCAAAGATCTCGAGTCGCCGGAGCGTGCATTGCTGCGCGATGAGATCGAAGGCACCGTCCACCGTACTATTCAGCAACTGCCAGAAGATTTGCGTACGGCGTTAACTTTACGTGAATTCGATGGTCTGAGTTACGAGGACATTGCGAGCGTCATGCAATGCCCGGTGGGGACCGTACGCTCCCGGATTTTCCGGGCTCGGGAAGCCATCGATAAAGCCCTGCAACCGTTGTTGCAGGAAAACTAAAGACAGCGGCGACAGCCAAGAGAGGAACCGCCATGAGTCGTGATGCCCTGCAGGAATCGCTGTCCGCAGTGATGGATAACGAAGCGGATGAACTGGAACTTCGTCGAGTGCTCAGCGCATTTGATGATGCCCAAACCCGTGATACCTGGTCTCGTTACCAAGTCGCTCGGGCGGTGATGCACAAGGATCTACTAATCCCTCGTCTGGATATTGCTGCGGCCGTTTCTGCTGCGCTGGCCGATGAAGCCGTTCCGGCAAAAGCTGCACGTGGCCCTTGGCGTAGCCTCGGTCGCCTGGCAGTCGCTGCTTCGGTGACTGTGGCCGTACTGGCCGGTGTGCGCCTGTACAACCAGGACGAAATCGCCGGTGCCGAACTGGCCCAGCAAACCCAGCAGCCGGTCATGGCCGGTCCGCAGGTCAAGGGTCCGGCGGTTCTGGCGGGCTACAAGGAAAGCGCTGAGGCAACTGGCCCGATGGCCAATGGTGTGCTTCAGGGGCAGTCCGGCTGGCAGGATCAGCGTCTGCCAGGCTACCTTCGCCAGCACGCTCAGGAATCGGCGGTAAAAGGCACCGAAAGCGCGCTGCCATACGCTCGTGCTGCAAGCCTGGAAAACCGCTAAACCGCTAAGGAGCCTTATGCGTGCCATACCGCTCCTTGCGCTTTTGCTCAGTGGCTGGTTTGCCGTACCTGCCCATGCCGATGAAGCCCAAGACTGGCTCAAGCGTCTTGGGCGGGCAGAGCAGCAGCAAAGCTACCAAGGTACGTTTATCTACGAGCGTAACGGTAGTTTCTCAACCCATGACATCTGGCACCGTGTCCAGGATGGCCAGGTCCGCGAACGCCTGTTGCAGCTCGATGGTTCGGCCCAGGAAGTTGTCCGGGTCGATGGGCGCACCCAGTGCGTCAGTGGCAGCCTGGTGGCGGGGCTTGGCAACTCCCCGGGCGCTTCAGCCCAGGTTCTTGATCCACAAAAACTCAATTCTTTTTATACGCTTGCCGTTATCGGCGAATCACGCGTGGCTGGCCGCAAGGCGGTGATTATCTCGCTGGCGCCACGGGATCAGTACCGCTACGGATTCGAGCTGCACCTGGATCGAGAAACCGCATTGCCGCTCAAATCATTATTGATCAATGACAAAGGGCAGTTGCTGGAACGTTTCCAGTTCACTCAATTGAGCACCCAGGCCCCGGATGAGCGGGATTTGCAGCCCGGCAAGGACTGCAAGCCATTGTCGGTCGCCAGTAGCCAGGCCGATGACGTGCCGGCCGCCCAGGCGTGGCATCCGAGCTGGCTGCCGCCGGGCTTCCAGTTGGTCCGCAGCACGACACGCAAGGATTCCCGGACCCAGGCGGTGGTAAACAGCCAGATGTACGAGGATGGGTTGGCGCGTTTTTCGCTGTTCCTTGAACCTGTCAGTGGCGAGGCCGCGACAGAGAGTCGGGTTCAACTGGGGCCAACGGTTGCAGTTTCGCGCCGGATGAACACCCCGCAAGGCGAGGTCGTGGCGACGGTGGTCGGGGAGATTCCCCTGGGCACCGCCGAACGGATCGCCCTGTCGGTTCGCAGCGGCCCGGCGCCCGAAAAACCGTGAGCCGTTAATCCTATGCTCATCCAGATCGTTCACAGTGATCCAGGAAATGCCTGCTTTGCTGCACAGAACATGAAATGTCTGGAGAGTATTTTCACTTGCAAAATCTCCTTATGTTTTTTATAGGTCAGAACTTCTCGGCCCTGGCCTTGTTTTGTTCACGCAATCTTGACGCTGGTAGCAGTAGTCTCTGGCGTTTATTGAACCTTGTCGCCCAACCCTGCTCGTCGTAACGGGAGCTGTATGTCGATACCACGTTTGAAGTCTTACCTTTCCATAGTCGCCACGGTGCTGGTGCTGGGTCAGGCCGTTACCGCGCAAGCGGCGGAGCTGCCTGACTTCACCCAACTGGTAGAGCAGGCATCGCCTGCGGTGGTGAACATCAGTACCACCCAGAAGCTGCCGGATCGTAAAGTCTCGAACCAGCAGATGCCCGACCTTGAAGGCCTGCCGCCGATGTTGCGGGAGTTCTTCGAGCGCGGCATGCCCCAGCCACGTTCGCCGCGTGGCGGCGGTGGTGGCCAGCGTGAAGCCCAGTCCCTGGGCTCGGGCTTTATCATTTCGCCTGATGGCTACATCCTGACCAACAACCACGTGATCGCCGACGCTGACGAAATCCTCGTGCGCCTGGCTGATCGCAGTGAACTCAAGGCCAAGCTGGTCGGCACCGACCCACGTTCCGACGTGGCCCTGCTGAAGATCGAAGGCAAGGACCTGCCCGTGCTGAAACTGGGCAAGTCCCAGGACCTGAAGGCCGGGCAATGGGTGGTGGCCATCGGTTCGCCGTTTGGCTTCGACCACACCGTGACCCAAGGTATCGTCAGTGCCATCGGCCGCAGCCTGCCGAACGAAAACTACGTGCCGTTCATCCAGACCGACGTGCCGATCAACCCGGGTAACTCCGGCGGCCCGCTGTTCAACCTGGCGGGCGAAGTGGTGGGGATCAACTCGCAGATCTACACCCGTTCCGGCGGTTTCATGGGCGTCTCCTTTGCCATCCCGATTGATGTGGCCATGGACGTCTCCAACCAATTGAAAGCCGGTGGTAAGGTCAGCCGTGGCTGGTTGGGCGTGGTGATCCAGGAAGTGAACAAAGACCTGGCCGAGTCCTTTGGCCTGGACAAACCGGCCGGTGCCCTGGTCGCGCAGATCCAGGACGACGGCCCGGCTGCCAAAGGCGGTTTGCAGGTGGGTGATGTGATCCTGAGCATGAACGGCCAGCCGATTGTCATGTCGGCCGACCTGCCGCACCTGGTGGGCGCACTCAAGGCTGGCGGCAAGGCCAGGCTGGAAGTGATCCGCGAAGGCAAGCGCCAGAACGTTGAGCTGACCGTGGGTGCCATTCCCGAGGAAGGTCAGGAGCTGGGAGCCCTCAACAAGTCGGGTGCCGAGCGCAGCAGCAACCGCCTGGGCATCGCCGTGGTCGAGTTGACCGACGAGCAGAAGAAGAGCTTCGACCTCAAGAGCGGTGTGGTAATCAAGGAAGTCCAGGACGGCCCGGCCGCCCTGATCGGCCTGCAGCCGGGCGACGTGATTACCCACTTGAACAACCAGGCCATCAACACCACCAAGGAGTTCACCGACATCGCCAAGGCGTTGCCGAAGAATCGCTCGGTGTCGATGCGAGTCCTGCGTCAAGGGCGTGCCAGCTTCATTACCTTCAAGCTGGCTGAGTAATCCGCTAGCGGCAGGTCAATAAAAAGCCCCGTTCTCGAAAGCCGAGAGCGGGGCTTTTTTGTGGCACCGGATTTAGCTCATCATGCCTTTGACGATGCGTTCCTGTTCGATCAGCTCGCGCTGGCGTGCATCGATGCGGGACGACAGCGGGAAGTTGCTACCGGCCCGGCGCTTGGCGAAGTCCAATTGCTGGATCGCCTGCTGGAAGTCGCCGACCAGCGCGAAGTATTCGGCGCGGGCCTGGTGCAAGCCGATGATATTGCCAGACAGGCCACGGGTCTCGGCCACCTGGTACCACACATCGGGATCGTCGGCGCGCGACTTGAGCAGGCCTTCCAGGGCTTTTTCCGCGTCGGCGGTACGGTTCTGCTTGAGCAGCAGGTCTACACGCACCTGGTTCAGTGGGTAGTTGCTGGGGTACTGGGCCAGCATGCGGTCAGTGCGTTGCTGCGCATCGGGCATACGGTTGTTGGTGATATCCAGCTCGATCTGCGCCAGGTTGTAGGTGATATCGTTGGGCGCCTTGGCCAGCAGCGGCTTGAGGGTCTCGCGCGCCTCATTGAGCTGGGTGCCCTTGATCTGGGCGATGGCCAGGCCATAGCGCGCTACATCGCTTTTCGGGTTCTCATCCAACTGCGCACGGAAGCGCTTGGCGGCCAGCCCGGGCGTGTCTTCGTAATACAGCTGGACCCGGGCGCGGATCAGTTGATAGCGCAGGCTGTCTTCGGTGCCGCCGGCTTTGGCCTGTTCGGCGCGGTTGCGGGTGTCGGCGATCCGCGATTCGGTAACCGGGTGCGTCAGCAGGAATTCCGGTGGCTTGGCATCGAAGCGGTACTGGCGCATCAAGCGCTCGAACATGGTCGGCATCGAGCGCGGGTCGTAGCCGGCCTTGACCATGTTGAGGATGCCGATGCGGTCGGCTTCCTGCTCGTTCTGCCGGGAGAAGCGCCGCTGCTCCTGGATCGCGGCGGCCTGGCTGCCGGCAATCGCGGCAATCCCGGCATCCCCGGCACCGGCGGCGGCGGCGATAATCCCGCCGAGCAACGCGGCCATCATCGGGATCTGCATCCGTTGCTGGGCTTCCACGCCGCGGGCGAAGTGACGCTGGGACAAGTGCGCCAATTCGTGGGCCATCACCGAGGCGTATTCGCCTTCGGTCTGGGCGTTGAGGAACAGGCCGCCGTTGACCCCGACAATCCCGCCCGGCGCGGCAAACGCGTTGAGCTGCGGGCTGTTGATCAGGATGAACTCCAGGCGCCGGTCGTTGACCTGGCTGGTCTCCACCAGCTTGTAGACGCTGGTCTCGACGTAATCCTTGAGTTGCGGGTCATTGAGGACCGAGACCTGGCCGCGCAGGAACGCCAGCCACGCTCGCCCCAGTTGGTGTTCCTGTTGTGGCGAGACAATGGCAGAACTGGCGTCGCCAAGTGACGGCAGGTCGTCGGCGAAGCCTGGAGAGGCAAGCAGGCAAGCGAGCGTCAGCAGGGTAGGGCGCAAAAAAGTCATGCACAAAGCCTTTCGACAAAGACATTACTGTAGCCGGACACTGAGCCCGGGACCAGATATTCTAAGCGCCCCTGACGCCGCCTGGAGCAAAACCATGACCGCTGCTGTAAACCACGACGCCGAGCTTGATGCCAGTGGCCTCAACTGCCCGTTGCCACTGCTCAAGGCCAAGATGGAACTCAATCGGCTGGCCAGTGGTGCGGTGCTCAAGGTGATCGCCACGGATGCGGGTTCCCAGCGCGACTTCCGCACGTTTGCCAGGCTGGCGGGGCATGTGCTGTTGCACGAGGAAGCCGATAACGGTGTGTATCGTTACTGGTTGCGCAAGGCCTGATGGCCCCATCGCGGGCAAGCCCGGCTCCCACCACTACCGAGTTGTCTGGTCGAGCACCGATCCCATGTAGGAGCTGGCTTGCCTGCGATAGCTATCTAACTGCCACCCACAACATCAAGCCTTGTCCAGCGCCTGCGCCGCCGCCAACACCACATCCACATGCCCCGGCACCTTCACGCCACGCCATTCCTGGCGCAGTACGCCATCCTTGTCGATCAGGAAGGTGCTGCGGTCCACACCCAGGTATTCCTTGCCGTACAGCTTCTTCAGCTTGATCACATCAAACAGCTGGCAAACTGCCTCATCCTTGTCGCTGATCAGCTCGAAGGGGAAGGCCTGCTTGGCCTTGAAATTCTCATGGGACTTCACGCTGTCCCGGGACACCCCAAACACCTCGGTGTTGGCGGCCTGGAAGGCGGCGTACTGGTCGCGGAAACCCTGGCCTTCGGTGGTGCAGCCCGGGGTGCTGTCCTTCGGGTAGAAATACAGCACCACTTGCTTGCCCTTGAGCCCGGCAAGGCTGAACGTCTGCCCGCTGGTCGCCGGGGCCTGGATATCGGCGACCGGTGTGTCGATGACTACCGCCATGAAAAACTTCCTTACATTGGGTTCTGTGGGCGCCACGGTTCGATCAGGGCATCGAGGTTCAGCGCATCGGCGAAATCCAGGAACTGGTCGCGCAACCAGCTGATCTGTACGCCGGCCGGCAAGGTCACGGTAAAGGTGGCATTGAGCATGGTGCCGCCGGTCTGGGGGGCCTGGTAGGTGTCGCAGGTCAGGTTTTCCAGCTCGACGTTATGGTCGATAAAGAACTGGCACAGCTCATTGACGATGTCCGACCGGTAGGCCGAACTGACATAAGCCACGTACGGCAGCGCCTGGGGACGGTTCTCCAGGGCGGCACTGCGCACCACATTGACGGTGAAGTCGTGCTTCTTGGCCAGGGTCGGCAAGCCGGTTTCCAGGCGCGCCAGGGCGTCCCAGCTCCCGGAAATCTGCAGGACCAGCGCGCTGCACTCGCCATGGCGGGTCAGGCGGGAGGTCACGACGGCGCAGCGGTTTTCATGGCTGGCGCGGCACAGGACGTTAGTCAGCTCCATGGGGTTGGCGCCAAGGGCACTGATAACAAGGAATTGTTCGCGGACTGTGGGGGTGGACATGCAGCCTTCCTAAAGCGATGAGCGGTCGATACGAACGAGCGGTACCGATCAAAGGATCAAGGGTAGCGAAAAGCGCCGCCAAGGGCTAGGACGTGGCGTTTTCATTGCATCTTCAGCGGCATCTGGCCGTGCTTTGGCCCAATGAGGGCGTTGCTGGCAACTAAGTTGATCCAGAACACCTCCTCAGAGGGTACTTCGCTTGTGCAAGCATCTTGGCGCCAGTACCATTACGGCTCTCTTTTTCCGGCAGGAGCGGTTGCATGATTGCGGGCAGTATGGTGGCACTGGTCACACCCATGGATGCACAAGGTAATCTCGACTGGGACAGCCTGGGCAAACTGGTGGACTTTCACCTGCAAGAAGGCACCAACGCCATTGTGGCCGTCGGCACCACAGGTGAATCGGCCACGCTTGATGTGGAAGAACACATCAAGGTGATCGAGTTTGTGGTCAAGCGCGTGGCAGGGCGTATCACGGTGATTGCCGGTACGGGCGCCAACTCGACGCGCGAAGCGATCGAGCTGACCAAAAACGCCAAGAAAGCCGGCGCCGATGCCTGCCTGCTGGTGACGCCGTACTACAACAAGCCGACCCAGGAAGGCCTGTACCAGCACTTCAAGGCCATCGCCGAAGCCGTCGACATCCCGCAGATCCTCTACAACGTGCCGGGTCGCACGGCGTGCGACATGCAGGCCGCGACCGTGATCCGCCTGTCCACCGTGCCGAACATCATCGGTATCAAGGAAGCCACGGGCGACCTGCAACGCGCCAAGGACATCCTGGCCGGCGTGAGCAGCGACTTCCTGCTGTACTCCGGCGACGACGCCACGGCGGTGGAGCTGATCCTGCTGGGTGGCAAGGGCAATATCTCGGTGACCGCCAACGTGGCCCCGCGTGCCATGAGCGAACTGTGTGCCGCCGCAATCGCCGGTGATGCCGTAAAGGCCCGGGCGATTCATGAGCAACTGATGCCGCTCAACAAAACCCTGTTTATCGAATCCAATCCAATTCCCGTGAAATGGGCGCTGCATGAGATGGGCCTGATGCCGGACGGTATCCGTCTGCCGCTCACCCCGCTCAGCCCAGCCTGTCACGAACCGCTGCGACAGGCCCTGCGCCAGTCCGGCGTCCTGGTTTAATTGAGGAAGCACTACGCATGAAGCGATTGGCCGGACTTTCCGCACTTGCCTTGATTATCTCCAGCACCAGTGGCTGCGGTTGGATCTGGGGCCCGGAAGGCTACTTCCGTGACCGCGGCAGCGATTACCTGGAAGCACAACAAACCGCACCGATGCAATTGCCGCCGGACGTCAATGTCGCCAAGCGCCTTGACCCGCTGTTGCCGATCCCGCGCAACGTGGCCGACGACACCGTCAAGGGCGAGTACGAAGTGCCGCGTCCGCAACCGATTTCGGCCCAGGCCGATGCCAGCGACTACAGCCTGCAAAAAAGCGGCGATTCGCGCTGGATCATGGCCCAGCGCCCACCTGCCGAAGTCTGGCCGGTGGCGGTGCAGTTCTTCCAGGACAATGGCTTCCGCCTCGACGAGCAACGCCCGCAGACCGGTGAGTTCACCACGGCGTGGCAGCAACCGAGCGAACTATCGGCCAACATGGCCAAGCGCCTGCAATCCGGTGGTGTCGCCGCCGATGGCGAAAGCCGCATCCGCGTGCGCATCGAGCCAGGCGTGCAGCGCAATACCAGTGAAGTCTACGTGGTCAGCGCCGAGCGTCCTGCCGGCAGCACCGCCAACGTCGAGTTCACCAATCGTTCGGTCAACAGCGGTGTCGATGCTGCGCTGGTCGACGAGATGCTTGCCAGCATGAGCCGCATCTCCGAGAAGGGCGGTTCCGTATCCCTGCTCGCCGCTCGTGACTACGACACCCCTAGCCGTGTCAGCCTCACCGAGGACGGCAGCGGTAACGTCGTGCTCAACCTGGGTGAAGACCTGGATCGTGCCTGGGCCAGCGTCGGCCGTGCCCTGGAGCAAGGGCCATGGCGTGTCGAAGACATCAACCGCAGCCTGGGCCTGTACTACATCAACGTGGCGGAAAAGGCCGAGAAGAAAGACGACGAGCGTGGTTTCTTCAGCAAGTTGTTCGGCAGCGAGCCGACCAAGGAAGAGATCGAGACCCGCGCCGAGCGTTATCAGGTTCGCCTGAGCAAGGTCGGCGACAACGTGCAAGTCACCGTCGAGAAGAACATCAACACCGTGGCGCCAGCAGAAACGGCGCGCAAAGTGTTGGGCGTGATTCAGGACAACCTGGGCTGATCCGATGCGTTTTGCTATTCTCGGCAGCGGTAGCCAAGGGAACGGCACGCTTGTAGCCCACGACGACACGTATGTCCTGGTCGATTGTGGTTTCTCCCTGCGGGAAACCGAGCGCCGCCTGCTGCGCCTGGGGGTTCACCCGGCGCAGTTGAGCGCGATTCTAGTGACCCACGAACATGCCGACCACGTGCATGGCGTGGGTTTGCTGTCTCGGCGCTACAATCTTCCGGTGTACCTGAGTCGCGGCACCTTGCGCGGGATGCGCAAACCCATTGAACCCGCAGGTTTCCTGGCCGGTGGCGAGCAACTGCAGGTGGGGGCCTTGAGCATCGACGTGATTGCCGTGGCCCACGATGCCCACGAGCCCACGCAATATGTCTTCAGTGATGGCGAGCGCCGTTTTGGCCTGCTGACCGACCTGGGTTCCTACTGTGCCAAGGTGCTCGAAGGCTATCGGGATCTCGATGCCTTGATGATCGAGTCCAACCATTGCCGTGACCTGCTGGCACGCGGTCACTACCCGTACTTTCTCAAGCAGCGGGTTGGCGGCGAACGGGGACATTTGAACAACCACCAGGCGGCGTACCTGGTGTATGAGTTGGGCTGGCAAGACCTGCAACACCTGGTCCTGGCCCACCTGAGCAGCAAGAACAACCTGCCGCAGCTTGCCCGGCAATGTTTTGTCGACACCCTCGGGTGCGACCCGGACTGGCTGCAACTGGCCGATCAAGATTCAGGGCTCGACTGGCGACATATCGCCTAGCCCACCTACTTACCAAGCGGAGCCCATCATGGAAAAACGTGAAGAACTCTACCGCGGCAAAGCCAAGTCGGTATACAAGACCGACGACGCCAACCGCTTGATCCTGCTGTTTCGCAACGACACCTCGGCGTTCGACGGCAAGCGCATCGAACAGCTCGACCGCAAAGGCATGGTGAACAACAAGTTCAACGCCTTCATCATGCAGAAACTCGAAGCGGCCGGCATCCCGACCCAATTCGACAAACTGCTGGGCGACAACGAATGCCTGGTGAAAAAACTCGACATGATCCCGGTCGAGTGCGTCGTGCGTAACTACGCCGCCGGCAGCCTGGTCAAGCGCCTGGGCGTAGAAGAGGGCCTCAAGCTCAACCCTTACACGTTCGAGCTGTTCCTCAAGGACGACGCCAAGGGCGACCCGTTCATCAACGAATCCCACGTCGTGGCATTCGGCTGGGGCACCGCTGAGCAACTGGCGCGCATGAAAGAACTGTCGCTCAAGGTCAACGACGTGCTGAGCAAACTGTTCGACGACGCCGGCCTGCTGCTGGTGGACTTCAAACTGGAATTCGGCGTATTCCACGACGGCTCCATCGTCCTGGGCGACGAATTCAGCCCGGACGGCTGCCGCCTGTGGGACAAGGACACCCGCAAGAAGATGGATAAAGACCGCTTCCGCCAGGGCCTCGGTGACGTGATCGAAGCCTACGAAGAAGTCGCCAACCGTCTTGGCGTACCGCTGTAATCGACGCAAGCATCTGATAGCACGGAAAAAAATTGCTTCGGCGCTTTGCTTCCACGAAACAGACTGTTATGATGCGCGCCGTTGGAGAGATGCCAGAGTGGCCGAATGGGACGGATTCGAAATCCGTTGTACCTTCACCGGTACCTAGGGTTCGAATCCCTATCTCTCCGCCATACAAATGAAAGCCCCGTAAATGAAGATTTACGGGGCTTTTTTGTTTCTTGCTTGACAATGTATGCCCATTTGCACTCGGGTTGTAAAAGCGCAAGCAGGTTCGGATTTTAGATTGATTCGCACAGGTTCCAAGAATGGATTCTGATGCTCCACATCCTGATGTGTGGCGCAAAATGTCAGGGAGGTACCCTAGTGTCCGCTGATTTTGACCCCGTATTAATCGCTGCTCTGCAAAGTGCGCGCAGGATTACCGTGCTGACAGGGGCGGGTGTATCCGCTGAAAGCGGCATCCCGACATTCCGCGATGCATTAACTGGCCTTTGGCAGAATTTTGATGCGCACACGCTTGCTACCGCCGATGCGTTCCTAGGCGACCCGTCCCTGGTTTGGGGATGGTATGAGTGGCGGCGCTCGCAGGTGCTTGCAGCGCAGCCAAATGCGGCTCACCGGGCGCTCGCCGAGCTTGCTCGTCGCGTCCCGCAACTTTCATTGTTCACCCAGAACGTGGACAACCTGCATGAGCGGGCAGGAAGCGTCGATGTGCAACACCTTCACGGCTCCCTCCATCATCCGCGCTGTTTCGATTGCGCGCACCCTTTTGTGTTGCCTGATGGTATTCCCGAAGAGCCCGCAGGTGGTTGGCGGGTGCCTGCGCCAAAATGCCAGGCGTGTGGAGGGCTGGTCCGGCCAGGCGTCGTCTGGTTTGACGAGTATTTGCCTGCGGACATTCTTGATGGGGCATTCAACTCATCTCGTTCATCCGATCTGTTGATCGTAGTCGGTTGTTCGGGGAAGGTTGACCCGGCCGCGAGGCTTCCCAGGGATGCGAAAAAAGCAGGGCGTAAGGTCATTCAGATCAACCTGGTCGAAAGCGCACTTGATGGTGTTTGCACATGGAACCTGAGGGGGCGGGCCGGGGAGTTATTACCTGAATTGATCAGGCAAGCATTTTAACTATTTACCCATCTATCAAATGGAAATGAGAGGCGCGTAATGGCTGGAAGATGGATCAAGGGCATGGGCGATACCGTGTCGCCAGTGGCCGTGGTGTTTTTACACGGGGTGCTGTCCGATGGTGAAGCGTGCTGGCGCCATGAGAATGGTACTTACTGGCCAGAACTGCTTTCCAACCACCCAACCATGGCTGGCGTTGGCGTTTACGAGTTTACCTACCACACGGATATCTTTAGTGGTTCCTACAGCCTGAGCGATGTAGTGAGTGCCCTGAAGGAGTGCCTGCACCTTGATGGTGTCAACCAGGCGCGAAAAATCATCCTTGTCGCTCACAGCATGGGCGGCATCGTGGCGCGGCGTTATATCGTGCAACGCTCTGATGAATTGGTAGAGCGTGGTGCGCAGGTGGGGCTTTTCCTGATTGCCTCGCCTTCATTGGGTTCGTCCTATGCCACTTGGCTTGAGCCGATCGCCAAGGTCATGGGGCATGCTCAGGGACGGGCCTTGACGTTTTGCCAGAGCAATGCCTGGCTCAATGATCTTAATAGCGACTTCCGTAATCTACTGGCACTGCGCAAATTGGTCATTCATGGCCGGGAACTGGTGGAAGACCAGTTTGTGGCGTTCAAGCGCTTGTTTCGAGCCGAACAAGTCGTGCCTCCGTTCAGTGGCGCTACGTATTTTGGCGAGGCGCTGAAGGTGCCGCAGTCGGATCATTTCTCCATCGCCAAGCCCGAGGGTGCCCAGGCACTCCAGCACCGAACCTTGTGTGATTTCATCGAAAAAATCGTGCGGTTTATAGATAACTCCAACAATGTCTGGGAATGCGCAGGTGGTTACCGCACTCGTGTGGGCGAGAGCGAAATCAGCATTGTGCTCGGGCGTATCGAAGAGTATCCGGCCGGGCGGGAAACCGCCGTCGTATTGCCTTGCAATGAGTATTTTGAAGACCACTGCGCGACTGATAGCCGAACCGCACTGGGTGTCTATATCCAGCGACATTGCGCTGCAACCGCATCGGTTTTTTTTGCATCGGTC
Organism: Pseudomonas sp. ICMP 8385; assembly: GCF_002699915.1. NCBI lineage: Bacteria > Pseudomonadati > Pseudomonadota > Gammaproteobacteria > Pseudomonadales > Pseudomonadaceae > Pseudomonas > Pseudomonas sp. ICMP 8385. The sequence continues at coordinate 160,581 of NZ_LKBY01000002.1, forward strand.
AGGCAGCAGTGTCAGGAGAAGTTCGGTGAAGGAACTCTAAAGGAAAAGGCTGAGGGTGAGTTAAGCGAAAGCTATGGCTCGGGCCGCTCTATTTTTGTTTCTGACCCCTCGCATAACGTAGCGGGCATCGCTTTGGTTTCTACCACGACGCAAACGGCCGGGCAGGGGCTGGCTGCGCGAATGTCCTATGTGTTCGATGGTGTAGGGGAGTTGTTCAAGTTATTGGCGGACAAACGGATCAATGAAGTAGTGATGCCTGTGCTGGGGGCCGGACACGGTGGTATTGATCCGCCGCTGGCACTCGCGGGGCTGGTGTTGGCACTGGCGGAGGGCGTTCGGTATGGCGTTGGCCGACAGAGCCGCAAAAAAATCACGATCGTTGTTTTCCAGAAAACGCCGCTGGATTCGCCGGATGTGACGCTTGCAAGCATCCGTAAGACGCTAGAGCTGGTGGCCAATAAAACGTAATGCAAGGACAGGCTATGAATGCAAAGGACTCCATTTGTCGTTATCTGGGCTACGGAGGCCCGGATCACTTGCATCGCACATTGGACGAGTCTCTGGCTTGGGATGATGAGATGCTTGAAAGCACCCATGATTTTGTCCAGTGGTGGTTTCCGCTGACCGAACCCAGTGCTTTCAACCTCCATGCGCCGGTGGCGAGTCATGCGGAGTTTGAAGCGCTTGGCGTCGACAAGCGCGTCAGGGCCGGGGTGGAGCGTGCTATGCACCGTATGCTGCGTTTCTACGGCCTGCGTCAGGAGGCGTCGGGAGTCATCAACAAGGCGCGCGAGTGGGATAGGCGTAGCCCGAACTGGGCATTCAAGAAGAGCCACAACGACCTACGGATTACTCGCATCCTCAAATCCTTGTGTTTATTGGGGCATCGCCAGCAGGCAGAGGCATTGCTCAGTGCCCTGGAGGACATTATTAAGTGCGAGCGTGACCCGAGCGATCAAGGGGCGCTGATTTTTTGGCGCGAAGCCCTGTTGTGACGATTTAAATCGCCACTGCGCCTGGCGGGTTCTGGCTTGAATCAATAGCCCCTGAAATGGTTGAGCCTTTCAGGGGTTTTTTGTTTGTGCGCTGTGGCTTCCAGGTTTTCGTCTAAAACCGTTGAGTGTTTTGCCTGGCGAAATGCTCGGTCAAATGATGTCCAGGCTTTTATTAAAAATAATAAATATAAAACAATGAGTTACCTATTAATCGATTCTTTTTTCCTGCGAGCGCTTTACTTAAATTTTTTGAAGTGCTTATATTTTGTTGTTAATTCAAAACATGATTTCGCATAGCGAAACTGATTGAGTTGTAAAAGCTGTAGCGTGCCTTTGCCCCTGGCAAGGAGCCGCAGGAGCTTCATACATAACAACAAAAATAGGGCTGCATCATGGAACGCCATTCCCGCGTTATTGCCACGTGCCTGCTGTTTTCCATTGGGCAGATCGGCCTGCCAGCATCGGCGCAGGCCGGTTTTTTCGAGGACAGCAAGGCCAGCATTGAGCTGCGCAATTTTTACATCAACCGCGACTTCAGCCAGACCAGTACCACTCAGTCCAAGCAAGAAGAGTGGGCCCAGGGCTTTTTGCTGCGTTACGCATCAGGATTCACGGCAGGCTCTGTCGGCTTTGGGCTGGATGCAATCGGCTTGGCCGGTTTGAAGCTTGACTCCAGCCTGGACCGTGCCGGTTCTGGTTTGTTGCCTCGTCAACGAGATGGCCGTTCAGTCGATGAAAGTGGCGCCCTTGGCCTGACGGCCAAGGTGCGGGCGTCCAGGAGCCTGCTCAGGATCGGTACGCTGCATCCGCGTTTGCCGGTGGTGCAATTCAATGACACTCGCTTGTTGCCGCAAACGTTCGAGGGCGTGCATTTGAACTCCCAGGAGTTTGCCAATGTGACCGTCGATGCGGGCCAGATCCGCCAGGTGACCCAGCGCGATTCGACCAACCGTGAAGACCTGGCGCCGTCGGTGGCCAACGCCAAGGGCATCCGTGTGACCAAGGGCGCGACCACCGATGAGTTCAATTTCGCCGGTGTCGGCTACAAGTGGAGCAACCAGTTAAGTGGCAATTACTTCTACGGTGAGCTCGACAGTTTCTACCGCCAGCACAATTTCAGCCTGTTGCATCTATTGCCGCTGGGCGAAGGCCAGTCGCTCAAGAGTGACGTGCGCTACGCAAGGTCGACCAACCAGGGCAACAGCAATATCGACAACACGGCCCTGGCGGCGATGTTCACCTACACCCTGGGCGGCCATGCCTTTGGCCTGGCCTATCAGAAAATGAGTGGCGACACCGGCTATGCCTATATCCATGGCGCCGATGCCTTCCTGCCCAACTTTGTTTCCAATAACGACTTTGCCAATCGGGACGAGCAGTCCTGGCAGGCGCGCTACGACTTCAACTTCACCGCTGTCGGTATCCCGGGCCTGACCTTCATGACCCGCTACATCTATGGCAGCGGGATTGAGCTGGGTGCTGGCAAACCGAGCGGTTCGGAATGGGAGCGCGATACCGATATCGCCTACGTATTCCAGAGCGGCACCTTGAAAAACCTGGGGCTGAAGTGGCGTAACTCGTCCCTGCGCATGAATCACTTTGGCAGTGATCTGGACGATAACCGCCTGATCATCAGTTACACCTTGCCACTCCTGTAGTCGAGTCGATGACAGCCTTCCGGGCGGGTCCATAACAACAATGAGGTCGTAGCGGCTATGAAGAACACACTTTATCCATCACGGGTACGCGCCTGGTTCACTGTCAGCGTGCTGATGCTGGCCTACGTTTTATCGTTCGTGGACCGGCAGATTCTCAACCTGCTGGTGGGGCCCATTCGTCAAGACATGGACATCAGCGACACCCAGATGAGCCTGCTGATGGGCCTGTCGTTTGCGATCTTCTATACCTTTTGCGGGATTCCCCTGGGGCGGATTGCCGACAGCAAGAGCCGGCGCAATCTGCTGATGTGCGGGATTCTGGTGTGGAGTGGCATGACCGCCGCGTGCGGGATGGCCAAGGGGTACTGGCAGTTTCTGTTTTGCCGTATCGGGGTGGCGGCGGGCGAGGCATCGTTGGCGCCTTGTGCCTACTCGATGATTTCCGACAGCTTTACGCCTGAGCGTCGCGGCACTGCCTTTAGCGTGTACTCCACGGCGATCTACCTGGGATCGGGCGTGGCGCTGTTGCTCGGCGGCGTCGCGGTGCATTTTGCAACCAGCCAGGGCGATATGACGTTGCCGCTGATTGGCATCGTACGCCCATGGCAGATGGTGTTTTTGATTCTTGGCGCCATTGGCGTGGTCTTCTCATTGTGCCTGCTGTTGCTGCGCGAGCCGGTGCGCCAGGGGGTTGGCGCGGGGCTGCAATTGCCGTTCTCGGAGTTTGTCGACTACCTGCGTAAAAACCGTCGGACCATGCTCTGCCACAACCTCGGGTTTGCCTGCCTGACCTTCACGGCCTACGGCAGCAGTGCCTGGATCCCGACGTTCTTTGTGCGTTCGTTCGATATGAGCGTGCCGCAAGTCGGGGTGATCTACGGCAGCATGCTGGCGATCTGCGGCTCCCTCGGCCTGCTGGTGGGTGGGCGCCTGTGTGACTGGCTGGTCAAGCGTGGTCATCGGGATGCACCGCTGCGCATCGCGATCCTCGCCGCAGTGCTGACATTGCCATCAAACCTGGGCTACCTGGTTGATGACAAGAACCTGGCTTTGGTGCTGATGGCGTTTCACGTGTTTACCGTGAGCATGCCGTTCGGTGTCGGCCCCCTGGCGGTCCAGGAAGTCGTGCCCAGCCCGATGCGCGGGCAGGCATCGGCGCTCTATCAGTTTGCCGTGACCCTGATCGGCCTGGGCATCGGCCCGACCGCCGTAGCCTTGGGGACGGATTACGTGTTTGGCAGTGATTCGGCACTGGGTTATTCGTTGGCCGTGGTGACCGGCATCTCCCTGGTGCTGGCGGTGGTGATTTTGACGGTTGGCCTGCGCTCATACCGCGAGAGTCTGGAGCGCCTGAAAAGCTGGGCACCCAAGGATCCCACCGTGGTGGTGCCTGGCCGGCAGGTGCCGGCGGCTGACGCCTGAGCCTTCAATTTCTCCCGCTGGCCAAGCTGACACCTTCCGAGGTGTCAGCTTTTTTTTAAGCGGAGATCTTTCCATAAACCGTTTGCCAAAACATGTCTCTTTGATAATATTGACTCATATGTTCCGCAGCGCGGAATATGGTTCCAATAAAAACAATGTGTCGAGGCTCAGATGAATTCCAGCGTCAACTACGAGCGTCAAGGCGAGGTTGCACTGATCACCCTCAACAACCCGCCGGTCAACGCCCTTGGCCAGGCCCAGCGCGAAGGTTTGCTGCGGGCCTTGCACCAGGCCCAGATCGACACGCAGGCCAAGGTACTGGTGTTGCTGTGCAGTGGCCGCACGTTCATTGCCGGGGCGGATATCAAGGAGTTCGGCAAACCCCCTCAGGCGCCGAGCCTGCCGGAAGTGGTCAATGCCTACGAACACAGCGACAAGCCCTGCGTAGCGGTGATCCATGGCACGGCCCTGGGCGGCGGTCTGGAAATGGCTCTGGGTTGTCACTATCGAATCGCGCGCCGCGATGCCAAGGTCGGCCTGCCGGAGGTCAAGCTCGGGTTGCTGCCGGGGGCGGGTGGCACGCAGCGCTTGCCCCGTTTGGCGGGGGTGGCCAAGGCGCTGGAGATGATTGTCTCAGGCCAGCCCATCAATGCCCTTCAAGCCTACGAACATCACATTGTCGATGAGCTGTTTGACGGCGATCCCCGCGCCGCCGCAATCGCTTTTGCTCAACGGATCCTGGACAGCGGCCTAGGCGTGCGGCGTACCGGCGAGCAGGCTGCGGCACTCGAGGGCGTCGACAACGCCGCATTGATCGCCGCCAAGCGCGCCGACGTCGCCAAGCGTTTACCGGGGTTCTTTTCTCCGCCCCGTTGTGTCGCCGCCGTAGAAGCGGCGACTTTGTTGCCGCTGACCGAAGGTTTGCAGCGCGAGCGCGCACTGTTCCAGGAATGCCTGGCCTCCGAGCAACGTGCGGCCCTGGTACACGGTTTTTTTGCCGAGCGCCAATGCGCTCATATCGACGGCTTGCCCAAGGACACACCCGTGCGTGCCATTGAGCGTGTCGGAGTCATCGGTGGCGGCACCATGGGCGTGGGCATCGCCTTGAGTTTTGTCAGCGCGGGTATTGCCGTGATCTTGATGGAAGTCGACGAGCCCGCCCTGCAGCGCGCCTTGCAGCGTGCCCGAGAAACCTGTGAAGCCAGCGTCGCCCGTGGCAGCTTGAGCCCTGCCGTGATGGAGCAGCGCCTGGCACTGCTGCATGGCGGGGTGGACTACCGCGAACTGGCCACTGCCGACCTGGTGATCGAAGCGGTGTTTGAAAGCCTGGAGGTCAAGCGCCAGGTGTTTGAACGCCTGGATCAGGTGTGCAAGCCCGGCGCGATCCTCGCCAGCAACACTTCGTCGCTGGATCTGGACGTTATCGCCAGTTTCACTTCACGGGCTGAAGACGTGGTGGGCCTGCACTTTTTCAGCCCGGCCAACGTCATGCGGCTGCTTGAAGTCGTGCGCGGTCGGTACACCGGTCTTGAGGTGTTGGCCACGGTGATGCAACTGAGCAAGAGGTTGAACAAGATTGCCGTGGTGGTGGGCGTCTGTGATGGTTTTGTCGGCAACCGGATGATCTTCCAGTATGGCCGTGAGGCCGAGTTCTTGTTGGAGGAGGGCGCCACCCCGGAGCAGGTCGATACAGCCTTGCGCAACTTCGGCCTGGCCATGGGCCCGCATGCCATGCGCGACCTGTCCGGGCTGGATATCGGCTGGAGCATTCGCCAACGCCAGCGCGCCACGCTGCCATCGAACTACCCGCTGCCCGGGGTCCTCGACACGTTGTACGCGGCCGGGATGCTCGGCCAGAAGACCGGCCAGGGCTTCTACTGCTACGCCTCCGGCTCCCGCCGTCCCGAGCCGAACCCTGAACTGTTGCCGTTGCTGGAAGCCGTCTCCCGCGAGAAAGGCATCGAGCGCCGCGCCTTGAGTGATGACTACATCGTCGAGCGCTGCGTGTTCGCCTTGATCAATGAGGGCGCAAAAATTCTTCAGGAAGGCATCGCCCGGCGCAGCAGCGACATCGATGTGATCTACCTCAACGGCTACGGTTTTGCCGCCTGGCGGGGAGGCCCGATGTTTTATGCCGACAGCCTTGGCCTGGACAAGGTATTGGCCCGCATTCGCGAGTTCCACCAACGTTTTGGCGCCTGGTGGGAGCCGGCGCCGCTGCTGGAAGAACTGGCAGCGCAAGGGCGGCGCTTCGCCGACTGGAAACTGGATTCATAACGGCCTGCTTCACGGTCTATCAACGGCTTGGAGAAACAACATGGATATTCATTTTACCGCTGAAGAACTGGCGTTTCGCGATCAAGTCAGGTCCTTCCTCAAGGACAAACTGCCCCGGGATCTGGCCGACAAGGTGCGCCTGGGCAAGCCCTTGTCCAAGGATGACCACTTGCGCTGGCAGGCGGTGCAGAACGCTCAGGGGTGGTATGCCACCCATTGGCCAGTGGCCTTTGGTGGGACTGGGTGGGGTGCAGTTGAGAAACACATTTACGAAGAGGAATGCGCGCTGGTGGGGGCGCCGCGCAGCATTCCGTTTGGGGTCAACATGGTGGCCCCGGTGCTGATCAAGTTCGGCACGCCACAGCAACAAGACCACTATCTGCCGCGCATCCTCAGCGGCGAGGACTGGTGGTGCCAGGGTTACTCGGAGCCAGGCGCCGGTTCTGACCTGGCTTCGCTGAAAACCCGTGCGGTGCGCGAGGGTGACGTTTACATCGTCAATGGCCAGAAAACCTGGACCACCCTGGGCCAGTACGCCAACATGATTTTTTGCCTGGTGCGTACCGACCCGCAGGCGCAGAAACAGCGGGGTATTTCCTTCCTGTTGATCGATATGAGCAGCCCAGGCATCAGCGTGCGGCCGATCATCACCCTGGATGGCGAGCACGAAGTCAACGAGGTGTTTTTCGACAACGTCAAAGTGCCGGTGCAGAACCTGGTTGGCGAAGAAAACCATGGCTGGACGTGCGCCAAATACCTGCTCACCTATGAGCGCACGGGCCTGGCGGGGATCGGCGCGTCCAAGGCCGCGCTGGCCCACCTCAAGCGCATTGCCCGCAAGCAGATGAGCGAAGGCCGGCCGATATTCGACGATCCGCTGTTTCGCGCCCAGGTCGCGGAAGTGGAGATGCAACTCATGGCCACCGAAATGAGCACGCTGCGCACCCTGGCTGCGGCCAAGGACGGTGGGGTGCCGGGGGCGGAAAGTTCGATCCTCAAGGTCAAGGGCACTGAAGTCCGCCAGGCGATCAGCCACTTGCTGCGCAAGGTGATCGGGCCGTACGCGTTGCCGTTTCTGGAAGAAGAGTTGGACCTGGATTACCCGGGCGAACCCCTGCACGCCGACTACAGCGTGGCGTTGGCCAGCCAGTATTTCAACCTGCGCAAGCTGTCGATCTTCGGCGGCTCCAACGAAATTCAGAAAAATATCGTCTCCAAGATGATTCTCGAACTGTAAGGGGCTCTGACCATGGACTTCAAACTGACCGAAGAGCAGCAAATGCTGCAAGACACGGCGGCACGCCTGGTACGCGATGCCTACAGCTTCGAGGCGCGAGAGCGCTATGCCCAGAGCGATGCGGGTTTGAGCCTTGCCTTCTGGCAGCAACTGGGTGAGCTGGGGCTGACGGCAGTGCCGTTTCCCGAGGCCCTGGGTGGTTTTGGCGGGGGCGGCGTCGACACGATGCTGTTGATGACTGAATTCGGCCGAGGCTTGTGCCTGGAACCTTATGTGGAGTCGGTGATTTATGCGGGAGGGTTGCTGATGCAGCTCGGCAGCCCGGCCCAGCAACACCTGTTGCAACAAGTGGCCAGCGGCCAATTGCTGTTGGCCACGGCCTTTGCAGAACCACAGAGCCACTACCACCTGAACGATGTGCAGACCCGCGCCCAACAGACGGCCGAGGGCTGGACGCTGACCGGTAGGAAAGCTGTGGTGATAGGCGGGCATCAGGCCGGCTTGATGCTGGTCAGCGCGCGGATCAGCGGTGAAAGTCGTGATGAGCAGGGCATTGGCCTGTTCTTGATTGATCCGCAGGCCGCCGGTGTCGAGCGCCGCATTTATCCCACGGTCGATGGTCGCAAAGCCTGCGACCTGTACCTGGACAAGGTGCAGGTCTCTGCCGCTCAGGTACTGGGTGAACCAGGCCAGGCCCTGGCAGCGTTGCGTTATCAACAAGGACGGGCCATTGCCGCACAGTGCGCGGATGCCCTGGGCAGCATGCAGGAAGCCTGTCGCCTGACCCTGGACTACCTCAAGACCCGTCAGCAATTCGGTGTGGCCATTGGTCAGTTCCAGGTGCTGCAGCACCGTATGGTCGACATGCGCACCGAACTGGAACAGGCCACCAGCATGGCCATCCTGGCCGCATGCTGCTGCGACGAAGCGCACAGCCTTGAACGCACCCGGACCCTGGCCGCCGCCAAGTTCATCGTCACCCGGGCCGCGCGCAGCATTGCCGAGCAGGCGATCCAGCTGCACGGCGGGATCGGCATGACTTGGGAATACGCCCTGGCGCACCACGCCAAGCGTCTGGTGATGCTCAGCCATCAGTTCGGTGACGACGACTATCACCTCAAGGCCTATGCCGCCTTGCTGGACGCCGCTTGAATGCCGTTTTTTTCACTCTGAGAGAGCCATTATGAAAGTCCTCGTCGCAGTCAAACGAGTGGTCGATTACAACGTGAAAGTTCGCGTCAAGGCGGACAATTGCGGCGTCGATCTGGCTAACGTCAAAATGTCGATGAACCCCTTCTGCGAAATCGCCGTGGAAGAAGCCGTACGCCTGAAAGAGCTCTCTATAAAAGAAGGGCGCATCGCGACTGAAATCGTCGTCGTTTCCGTAGGGCCATCCACTGCTCAAGAGCAGCTGCGTACCGCCCTGGCGCTGGGTGCCGACCGTGCCGTGCTCGTCGAATCCGCTGAAGAACTGACCTCGCTGGCCGTGGCCAAGCTGCTCAAGGCCGTTGTCGACAAGGAGCAGCC
>NZ_LKBY01000003.1:0-3014 GCF_002699915.1 Pseudomonas sp. ICMP 8385
GGATGCTCCGATCAACTTGCTGCGCGGCGGCCGCAAGTCGTAATTTGCACGGCACGCAGCGCTATTTGCTCAAAACGACCTGATGCAGTGTTCATCGAGGGCGTTTTTCGCCCGGTTTTCCATGTTAAGCGCGCAACTCGCCCATACCCATCAGTTGTTTTCGAGCCATCCACAGGTTCGACAGGGCGAACAATGTGGTCAACTGAGCCGTGTTTTTCATCAGCCCACGAAAGCGCACTTTCACGTACCCAAATTGGCATTTGATCACCCGAAACGGATGTTCGACCTTGGCCCGTGTCTGGGCTTTGCAGTACTCAATCTTGCGCTTGGCCTTGTAGAGCACGCTGCGTTTATTCAACTTGGAATAGGTGCTGCGGCGCGCCGCGATTTGCCAGATCACTTCACGATTTTCATGCTCTTCACGCTTCTCAACGCCGGTGTATCCGGCGTCTGCATACACTGCATTTTCTTCGCCATGCAAAAGCTCGGCGACCTGTGTGACATCGGCGACGTTGGCGGCGGTGCCGTGGACGTGATGAACCAAGCCGGACTCGACATCAGCGCCAATATGGGCCTTCATTCCGAAGAAATACTGGTTACCTTTTTTGGTCTGATGCATCTCGGGGTCGCGCTTTCCCTCTTCGTTTTTAGTCGAACTGGGAGCATGAATAATGGTGGCATCGACGATAGTGCCCTGACGCAGAGACATGCCTTTGTCCTGCAAATAACCATTGATGACCGCGAGGATTGCAGGTGCAAGCTGATGCTTTTCCAATAAGTGCCGGAAATTCATGATCGTGGTGTCTTCAGGTATCGGGGCGCTCAAGGTCAAACGTGCAAACTGGCGCATGGGCGTGATTTCGTAGAGCGCTTCTTCCATGGTCGGATCGCTCAGGGAAAACCAATTCTGCAACAGATGAATACGCAGCATGGTTTCCAGAGGATAGGGTTTTCTGCCGCCACCGGCCTTGGGGTAGAACGGCTCGATCAGGCCCAGCAGACCCGTCCAGGGCACGACCTGATCCATCTCGGCGAGGAAGCGTTCGCGGCGTGTCTGCTTGCGCTTGCCGGCGTATTCGAAATCGGAAAAGCTCATCTGGCTCATAGGCGGCTCGGATCAGGTGGTCAGGCGTATTTCAGCACATTTGAAAACTTGTTCGGAGATTCCAATTCGAAATCGGAAAAGCTCATCTGGCTCATAGGCGGCTCGGATCAGGTGGTCAGGCGTATTTCAGCACATTTGAAAACTTGTTCGGAGATTCCCTAAATAATCACCCAAACGCGACAATACTTTTTCCTGCTCTGCTTGCGGATAATCTTTAATTTCATCAAGAACCATCTTCAGCTCTGTGATAGCCGCGGCAAAAAAAGTTCTTGCTCGCAACGCATCAGCGTGCCCGAGTGTTGGCTCGTATTCACTAAGCAATACCGCCATCACCATAGAACTTCGCTCACGCAACTCTGCACACTCTTGAGTCAGCAAGATTGCATTTAGGAGATCCTGACTCCAGGAATGTCCGCATGCAGGACCTCTAATATTTCCTCAGACGACCCCATGTCACCAGGTAGGTTGTAGCCATCGAAAGAAAAACTAACGCTGGCCCCGATCAACTCATTAACTCCATACATAAAACATCTATTCCGTATTTTTGTAGGTCACCGTAACGGCCTGCATTCATCCGCTTCGCGACACATTTCATAGATCGCGTTTCACGGCAGACCAATAACTTTCAATATTTTGATTTCCCATAAGTAAGATTCGCTCAAGCTCATCGAATGAGGTTTCCATATAGCTCCCTGTAGATCTGTAGTATGGACGCATGCCATCAAGAACCTTGTCCCGCTCATCAACTCGCATCGTGTTCAAACGATCAAACAGGATTTTTAGTTCTGTGAGAAAACCAATGTAAAACGTTCTCAACAGAAAATTGCGATCTCCAGCGTTAAGTTCTTCCTCCGCATCTTTAAGCAGACGGAATACTGCCTCAGAGCCAAGCCCCCTCATTTCTCGACACTTCTGTACATTAAGCAGCACAATCAGCAGGTCATGACTTCCAGGGACGCGCCTTTCTAGCTCAACAAACATCTGCCGTATCCAACTCGGTTCGCCGGGAATACAGAATTGGTATACAGCTTGATCGCCACTTGATCCGTACAGACGTATCCCCTTTAGCTTGCTCATGCCTGCCTCGTCATTTCATCTATTTTCGGCCGTCAGGGCTATCCGCTACGCGACACAGGTTGACCTCTACAAGATCCACCAAAGTTTATTTTATGGAAGTAAGTCGCTTCACTTCTAACACGGTTGATGGCCCAGTCGTCTTGCTGGGCTGTCGCCTCACTACTAATGACTGGGTAACACCTTTCGTTTTGACTCGTAGCTGATGCGATTCATCAGGCAGTAGTCGACAGTGTATCCGTCTATCCGGGTAACGATTTCCCCAGTCAGATCGAGCAGCGCAGATGCCCCTGCGTTAAATCCAATTCCGCCGCTGGCATATTTTCCGCTCCGAATCTGGAATCCTTTGGCGTCAGTGATGGATACGCCGGCTATCTCGTGCCATAGGAGAAATACACCCTCCCCGTACAGGCCGTCTTCTCGCACTGAAAAAAGAACCTGCCGGAGTTGGCTCCCATGGGCAACGCCTATGAAATCGCCGTTTGGTAGCACCGGCGGGAATAACCTACCGTCATCTCTTTTTCTAAACTCCAAATGTCACCGCCTGTTCATTGCCGTGTTTCGCCGGCTCTTTATGTTCGATATCACGCTGGTGACAACCAATGCTGACTTGATCGACAAGCTTACGCAGCAAGCGATGCCGGTAATGCACATGCCAGGAAAAATCATCCCGTGGATCGCTGATGTCCATGCTCCGAGGTATGGCAGGTTCGCGAAGATCATTCGCTTGGCCTGTTGCCGCTGACCGAAAACTGACCCAGTAGAGGCTGTTCTGCCGACTGAAAACTGACCCAGGTGTTCAACTGCTTCTGCTCACTTTTTGAGCAGGAGAACA
>NZ_LKBY01000004.1:0-2913 GCF_002699915.1 Pseudomonas sp. ICMP 8385
CTTATCCACAATTGCTGGGGCAAAAATCAGCAATCCGTCCTGGGTCAATTTTCAATCGGCAGGGTGGGTCAGTTTTAAATCAGCGCCAACAAGCCAGGCCATTAAGCCGCATTGTTATTTTTATGACCACTTGCTGAAAAAATAGAAAAGTCCCACACCCAACTATCGAGCTCGTCGCCCCCTGACACAAATCCTGCTCGCTTTACCGGATCAGTGGAAGGCGCGACCAGACAGGTAAGGCAAGTAATAAAAAAGTCCGCCGGCAATACGCATAAACCAAGGCAACCTCTGGCTTGCGTTGAACTCTGCCAGCGGCGGTTGGGCGTAATCACGAGACGGCGGATGGACGCCTGCCGCTGGCGTGTTCGCCGTGCCCTTAAGTAAAGTACTGCTGAAGCTTCTTCGCCGTCCGGTCGGGATTTAGACAGAAGATGCTGATAAGGCCTACTGTCACCAAGTAAAAACCAATGTAGTCGAAAGAAGCGTTCATCCCTTCGGCCAACCGTTTGCTCATTTCCAAGGTCTGTGGCCCGCCTTTGACCATTTGCACGTAACCTGCACGCTCCATCAACATACCGACCATAACCGGCGCCACGATGCCCCCTAGAGACGCAATGGCAGTCAGAGTCGCCATGACTGCACCACGTTGTTTGGAGGCGACGCAAAAGGCCACTGCCGTCGGAGCGAGGGGAAAGGTCATAGCCAGTCCTGCGGCAATAACCAGCAAGGAGACCGCAGCGTATCCCTCCAGGTGAGGAAGAATCAGGAAGCAGACCCCGGACAAGATCAAGACGAAACCGAACAATGCGCCCAATGACAAGTAAACCGATAGGCCGCATCTCATCATTACGCGAGACGCATAACCCAACACACCCAGAGTCAGTGCGCCGAACAACCACGGAAAGGTAGACACTAGCCCCACCATTTCGGGTGAAAGCGACACTACCGCACTCAAGTAACGGGGCGACCACGTTGTCAGGAAGCCCTGAGCCCAAAAGCAACCTGCACCGGCGAGTGTCGCGATGATGAACATACTGGAGGAAAAAACCCGAAAAATGGGGACGTGTTTAAGACTGTCCGATTTTTCGGCAATGCTGGCTCGATCCTTGGGAGATGCCTGGTGTTTCGCACCTTCTGCGCGGAGAGCGCCCTCCTGATGCTTACCCTTGATATGACTGTAGGGGCCTTCTTTGGCGATCACCAGCCATAATGTTGACCAAATCAAGCCGACGAGACCGAGGAAACCAAATGCCCAGCGCCAACCCCACTGCGGATGGGCAATGATATAGGCAAGGATTGGCGCTGCAAAAATCGGCCCCAAGGTAGAGCCTATCGCCACCAGAGTGCTAGGCAAACCGCGCTCCCTGGCTGGAAACCAGCCGTGTACATGGTGCAGGGTAATTGGCATCGCAGGCCCTTCGGCAGCACCAAGCACTATCCGGGTTACAAGCAATACTGCAGCGCCTCCACCAAGCAACATCGGAAACTGCAAGACCGACCAAAGCACCCCCATGGTCAACAGAATCCATCGGGTCGGCACCTTAGCCGCAAGAAAGCCGACCCATATTGCGCTAACGGCGAAAAGAAAGAAAAACGCACTGCCGATAAAACCGAACTCACTCGCGGATAAACCGAGTTCACGCATGGCAGGCTCAGCAACCAATCCCAAAACGGCCTTATCGGCAAAGTTGATCATCTGAAAAATCACTAGCATCCCGGTGATAAGCCAGGCGCGGCGATTCATCTGCCCCGAAGCGAGCGCCGCCCGCAATGTGTGAGGCGGATAAGCAGTTTGAGTTAACTCCGTCATACGCACACCCCTACGTTTTCAGAGCTGTGCGAAACTTCGCTCAAGGATGCGGCGTTAATATTGCTACCTACGCGAAAGCTGTCGTTATCCTCTGCCGCAAAAACCTTACCGCTGAAGTCACGATGGGCGGCCCGGAGCATTTTTTCGATGTCAGCCGCGCCCGGCACATTGGGTACGATATGATGCAGAATCAATTGACTGACACCAGCCGCCTGGGCCACTTTTCCCACCTGCTCGTATGAAGTATGAGACTCCTCAAGGTGTACGGCGATTCCTTCGCGGGCAGGCCCTTCTGGAAAAGTGGCCAGGATCGCGTCCAGATCGATGACCTCATGCAGAAGCATGTCGGCACCTTTGGCCAGGCGGATGCAATTTTCCGAGTAAGTCGTGTCACCGGAAATCACTACCGATCCGTACTTACTGTCAATGCGGAAGCCAAAAGCTGGGTAGCATAAACGGTGGTCCACCAGAATGGCCGAAACAACGACTTGCGCGTCTCGATAAACCACAAAAGGATCCATGACTGGATGACGGGCTAGCACGGGATCAGCCTTGGCTTCGGCCGGCACCTCAATGTCGTGGCCATAAACCCACTGATTGGGGCTGGAACGCCCTTCGTCGGCCATGCGAATGGCTACGTCAGACGCAAAAACCTTGTTGATCAACGCATCCACGATATCAGCAGTACCGACCATCGGGTGATCTCCACCACAGCAACCGGGCACGACAAGATGATCGCCATGAGTATGCAGGACGGGTACACGTGGCGGTTTAGCGGGTCCGTAGACGTGAATCGGTTGACTAAAGGACTCTCCCGGCACTTGCCAGCCGGTAAGCAGATACGAACCCAGATCATAAATATGATCAGAATGGTGATGGGTTATGAAAATCGCTCTTAATTGATCCCAAGTACAATGAGACCGGTAGTTACGAATACTGCCCATACCACAATCAAAAACGTATGAACATCCATCAACCACAACCGCAGTAGAGATACCTGCACGACTAGGGAAACTCTGAAAAAGACTTTCTGATTTGGCAAAATACCGCGACCCCACCCACCGAGTTTCCCGATGAAGCAGATGACCTTCGCCGACGCCGAG
>NZ_LKBY01000005.1:0-2677 GCF_002699915.1 Pseudomonas sp. ICMP 8385
AATTGGGGTATGCGGATTTAATGGTTGATGGGGCACCTTCCCCTCACCAACCTGATGCTACCCTCAGATGGTTGATAGATCGACCCCGTAGTTGAGCTCCTCTGCGAGGTCTGGCAGTCCGTAACCGATGGTTTTCTTGTAGAACGGAGAGACCTTCGCAGTCGGGGCCTTCTTCTTGTGCTTCGTGGTGTAGAGCATTCGCGCCCGCATCACCTCAAAGGAATAACCTCGTCCTTCACGGTTCTTGTCCTTGGCCAGTCGGTTGATGGACTCCGTGAAAGCGTTGGTGACAGGTATGTCCGTCTCGAAGTAGGTCATGATCTCTTCGCGCCAGTTGCCCACCGCCCTAAACAGATCGCTCCAGACTTCTTTCTGGCCCTTCGGGATGGTGGATATCCACTCGTCCAGGGCGGCTTCTGCCTGGGGTCGTGTGGTGGCGTCCCAGATGCTGTAGAAGCGCTCCTTGTGCTCGTAGGCAGCCAGCAGTTGCGGGAATGCGCCTGTCCAGGTTTCCATGATCAGCCGCTCCCGGTCTGAGACTTCGTGAGCGCGCTTCAGCAGGATTTTCCGGTCTCCCTTGAGGGTTCGGATCTGGGCTGGTTTCAGCTCTTTCCGGAGCCCCTTGCGCACCTTCTCCAGAGCATCGTTGGCCATGCGCACCACATGGAATTTATCGACCACGATGCGGGCCTGTGGCAGCACCGCCCTGACCGCCGTTCGATATGGATTCCACATGTCCATGCTGACGATATCGATCTTCTGCCGGTCTTTCAGCTTCATCAGGTAGTTAGTCACGACGTCCTGACGGCGAGTGGCCAGCAGATCGAGCAGGGTCTTCTCCTCAATGTTGGTCAGGATGCAGCGGTAGCGCTTGTTCAGGTACAGCTCGTCGATGCCCAGAATGCGAGGCGTTTCGAAGCGGTGCCAGCGGCCTAAGAACGCGGCGCGGGCGTTGAAGATGTCCCGTACCGTCTTCTCGTCCAATCCGGTTTGCTGCGCCACGAAAGTGTAGGGGTGGTTAAAGGACTCCTTCTCTACGTATTCATGTAGCCGCAGTGTCATGCGGAAGCCGTCCACCACCGTCTTCTCGTCCAATCCGGTTTGCTGCGCCACGAAAGTGTAGGGGTGGTTAAAGGACTCCTTCTCTACGTATTCATGTAGCCGCAGTGTCATGCGGAAGCCGTCCACCACCTCCGGTAGCTGGGGCCTGAAGGTAGCCTCGCAGGCCCGACAGATGTACCGGCGGCGGAGCACCCAGAGGGTGACCCGCTTGCCGTGGATGGGCAGATCATGATAGGGAACATCACGCTTGCCGAAACGCACGAACTCACCCTGCACCCCGCATTCCTCGCAAGCAATGGGATCGGAGGATGGGCAGATCATGATAGGGAACATCACGCTTGCCGAAACGCACGAACTCACCCTGCACCCCGCATTCCTCGCAAGCAATGGGATCGGGCGCGTCTACCTGGAAGTGCATTTCATCGTCGGTGGCTTTGCAGCCCAGCACCTGGTATGAGGGCAGGTGCAGGATGTTGTCGGGCATTTCGGTCATACGTTATTCTCTTAAGACGACTAGCAACTGGCTAAAGCGTTCTTAAGAACCTAGGCAACACGCGAAGGTTGGCGACTAAGAAGAAGCAGGATGCCGAAAGCAATCATTCCTCCACCTGAGGCGCGTTGAAACCAGTGCAGCTTGTTTGCTGCGAAAGCTGCTGCAAAACGCCCTGCTGACGCATATATCGCTATTGCAACGGCCTCTAGCGCGATAAAAACCGTCCCAAGAGTTGCATAGCTCAGCCAGTAATTCGTTATATCCACGAATTGCGGGAAGAATGCCGCGAAAATGAGGATTGCTTTGGGGTTACTGATGGCGATCAGCGCCTCACTACGGAATGCCTTACGAAGCGAAGGTTTCATTGCATCTGCGTTTAGGTTAGTCGAGCCAGATGTTGTTCTGAGGAGCTTGATGCCCATCCAGACCAGATAGGCGGCACCAACGATCTTGATCACGTTGAAGACCAACGCCGAAGCAGACAAAAGCATCCCTAAACCAAGCGCGCTAGCAGCAATCATGGGCACGAAGACGGCAAGCCGTGCTGTGCTTGCCATAAAGGAAAACCCTACGCCCTTTTGCGCACCGTGTGTCATCGCAACGAGGTTATTGGGGCCGAACGCCAGGTTCAGTGCGAAACATGCCGGGAGGAAAACAAGTAGATCGATCATTAGCTTTGTTGTGACCTCAAGGGAGTAGGTTGGATATGCATGGTCAGTGCACCTCGTTCAAGTAGGGCGTGACATTACGCAACATCCGCTCAATGTAGTCTTCCATCTTGCCGACCGGCGCGACATGGTGCAATGCACCCCGAGCCGCCTCAATACCTTCTAGCCGGGCGATGACCCAACTGGGGAGGTACTGAGCCCGTAGGCTACCACTCTTCGTGGCAATATTGCTTTTGGCGAAGAAAGGCTGGCTGAGCACAACGACACCCGCTTCTTGTACCGGGGCTATTGTCAAGACAGATATGCCTAGTTTTCAAGTGTTCCCTACATATGGCTATAGGGAAGGGGATCTGGAAAGACCGGCACGGTTAGCTATCAACCATTTAGTCCGTTGTGGATTTAGTTTTCCCTTCCGCTTTCTACTTCACATATCAACCATTAAATCCGCATACCC
>NZ_LKBY01000006.1:0-2453 GCF_002699915.1 Pseudomonas sp. ICMP 8385
GTGACGGTGGTGGTGTTATCGGTGCTCGGGGTATCCGTCACGACGGTGGTGACTTTATCGGTACCTGGAACCAGGTTTTCAAAGTGCTCGCCGCCAGTTACTTCCTTGATGCCGGTAGTAACAGTCTGGTCGCCTTTGTACACGTCATCCGGTGCTACAACCGAAACAGTACCGCTCGATTGGTCCACACCGATGGTGATGACTTGTTTGTTATCCAGGGTGATCGTCAACGGACCAGTGGTGTTCAGCACCGGTGTGCCGTTTTTATCCACCAGGGTCGCGGTGTAGACGATCTGGCCGCCTTCACCCACGGTTTTAGTGGCCGTCAGGACTACATCGACCTTGTCGATGGTGTCGTTGATGGTGGTGGTTGCGCCATTGCCTGCGACTACGAGCTTCTCGAAGTTACCGCCAGCGGTGTCGGTGATCTTGACGGTCTGGGTGCTCTTGTCGATGAATACGTCATCGCCAGGGGCATCCACCGTCACGGTACCGATGGTTTCACCGGCCTTGATGGTGATGGTTTGTTTGTTGTCGAGTGTCAGGGTGACGTCGGTGTCAGCCTTGTTGCTCAAGGTGGCGGTGTAGGTGATCTTGCCACCTTCGTTGACGGCGCTTGGCGCGGTCAGGGTGACGGTGGTGGTGTTATCGGTGCTCGGGGTATCCGTCACGACGGTGGTGACTTTATCGGTACCTGGAACCAGGTTTTCAAAGTGCTCGCCGCCAGTTACTTCCTTGATGCCGGTAGTAACAGTCTGGTCGCCTTTGTACACGTCATCCGGTGCTACAACCGAAACAGTACCGCTCGATTGGTCCACACCGATGGTGATGACTTGTTTGTTATCCAGGGTGATATCATCCGGTGCTACAACCGAAACAGTACCGCTCGATTGGTCCACACCGATGGTGATGACTTGTTTGTTATCCAGGGTGATCGTCAACGGACCAGTGGTGTTCAGCACCGGTGTGCCGTTCTTATCCACCAGGGTCGCGGTGTAGACGATCTGGCCGCCTTCGCCCACGGTTTTAGTGGCCGTCAGGACCACATCAACCTTGTCGATGGTGTCGTTGATGGTGGTGGTGGCGCCATTGCCTGCTACCACGAGCTTCTCGAAGTTACCGCCAGCGGTGTCGGTGATCTGGACGGTTTGCGAAGACTTGTCGATGAAGACGTCATCGCCAGGGGCATCCACCGTCACGGTACCGACGGTTTCACCGGCCTTAATGGTGATGGTTTGTTTGTTGTCGAGTGTCAGGGACAGGGGCATCCACCGTCACGGTACCGACGGTTTCACCGGCCTTAATGGTGATGGTTTGTTTGTTGTCGAGTGTCAGGGTGACGTCAGTGTCAGCCTTGTTGCTCAAGGTGGCAGTGTAAGTGATCTTGCCGCCTTCGTTGACGGCGCTTGGCGCGGTCAGGGTGACGGTGGTGGTGTTATCGGTGCAGTGATCTTGCCGCCTTCGTTGACGGCGCTTGGCGCGGTCAGGGTGACGGTGGTGGTGTTATCGGTGCCCGGTGTATCCGTCACCACGGTAGTGACTTTATCGGTACCTGGAACCAGGTTTTCAAAGTGCTCGCCGCCGGTGACTTCTTTAATGCCGGTAGTAACGGTTTGATCGCCTTTGTACACATCATCCGGGGCCACAACCGAAACAGTACCGCTCGATTGGTCCACACCGATGGTGATGACTTGTTTGTTATCCAGGGTGATAGTCAGCGGGCCGGTGGAACAACCGAAACAGTACCGCTCGATTGGTCCACACCGATGGTGATGACTTGTTTGTTATCCAGGGTGATAGTCAGCGGGCCGGTGGTGTTCAGCACCGGTGTGCCGTTTTTATCCACAAGCGTGGCGGTGTAGACGATCTGGCCGCCTTCGCCCACGGTTTTGGTTGCGGTCAGCACCACATCGACTTTGTCGATGGTGTCGTTGATCGTGGTAGTCGCACCATTGCCAGCCACCACGAGCTTCTCGAAGTTACCGCCGGCGGTGTCGGTGATCTGGACAGTCTGGGTGCTCTTGTCGATGAATACGTCATCGCCTGGAGCGTCCACCGTCACGGTACCGACGGTTTCACCGGCCTTGATGGACATCGACTTTGTCGATGGTGTCGTTGATCGTGGTAGTCGCACCATTGCCAGCCACCACGAGCTTCTCGAAGTTACCGCCGGCGGTGTCAGTGATCTTGACGGTCTGGGTGCTCTTGTCGATGAATACGTCATCGCCAGGGGCATCCACCGTCACGGTACCGATAGTTTCACCGGCCTTGATGGTGATGGTTTGTTTGTTGTCGAGTGTCAGGGTGACGTCGGTGTCAGCCTTGTTGCTCAAGGTGGCGGTGTAGGTGATCTTGCCACCTTCGTTGACGGCGCTTGGCGCGGTCAGGGTGACGGTGGTGGTGTTATCGGTGCTCGGGGTATCCGTCACGACGGTGGTGACTTTATCGGTACC
>NZ_LKBY01000007.1:0-2400 GCF_002699915.1 Pseudomonas sp. ICMP 8385
CGCTTTGCCGGTGTCGCTGTTGGGGTCTTCGGACTCGTCGATTTTCGCCTTGGCGATGGTGCTGCCAATGGTGCGCGCCAGTTCGGCAGAACTGTTGATCAGGTCCATGCGTTCGCGCATGGCTTTTTCATCCGGCTTGTCCAGGTGCTTGTTGGCGTTTTGTGTGTCGCGGTTGAGGCCCACCAGGTCGCTGGCGCCCTCAGGGTTGCGTACCACAATCGTGCCTTCGCTGACGGCTGCCCGGGTTTTGCTGCTGTCGGATTCACTCAGCACTGCGCCCATCGGCGGGCCCATCACAAGCCCGCTGCTGCTGCCCGAGATGCCCGCGCTCGCCGAGGTGCTTTTGATCTTGCTGGTGTTCTTGATATCGCTGGTCAGCAGGCGATCGGTGTCGAGGTGGTTCTTGTCGGCACNACTGGCTTCACTGGCAATCACCGCGCCTTGCAGCGTGGTGGTTTGCTGTTGAGGTTATTGCGCCTTGCGCCACATTAAGCTGGAGGCTTATAGTCCGCCGGTCGCTCATATGGCGATCGGATTTGGCGATCCGTTTAACGAGTGCAAAAGCTGTTTGCTTTCCTTTGCAAACTCTTTTGCGCCCGCAGAGTCGCTGTTATGGCGGCTGTGCGCGGGAGATCCTCGGGTCTGCCGGTTACTCGTTTCCGGTTCGCCAACCTGCGTACAGCTGCCACCCTCTCGTTTGGCGACGAGGGAGTGGTCGTTCTCAGCCCCATAAAACGAGATTTTCAAATGAATCGATTCATGCCCCTTACCGGCCACGACTGCACAATCCCCGCCCTGTTGATCGACACTCAGGCTCCACTCGACGTTCTGCACGATGCGGCCGTGCATCGCATAAAAGCCGTAACCCAGCTGTTGGAAAACATCGCCTTCAGGGAGGAATTCAGCAGTGACGCCATCACCCTTCACGATTTTGCACATCTGTTAACCATTCCGTTGCGTGATGGCTGTGACTTGATGGATGTGATTACGCGTAGATTGAGTTCGCAGATCTCATAAATAAAGTGGGCGGCTCATTGCCGCCCATCCTGATTGAGCTTAGAGGCATCAGGCACAAAAAATAAAACCAAATTATTAAAGATCGAAGTTGCGCAAGCCAAAAACAGATCATCTCACCCCAAAGCTCACCACAGAAAAATCGTGAGCCGAGAAGTAGCAGAAAGATAGCCGTTCGATAGCTGAGAGGTAGCAACAGATAACCGATAGATAGCACAAAATAGCAGTTCGGTCGGCGTGATGCAGGCATGTGGCAAAAATGATGCGCCGATGATGCAAACCGCTGCCAATTAATGAATGATTTTGAGGCGTTAAGCAGGATGGATACCAAGCAACTCAACGAGACCAGCAAGTTTCTTAGCTATGTGCTCAGACATGAACCTCAAGCTATCGGTTTGCAGCTGGACAGCGAAGGCTGGGCAGATATCGAATCTTTGATAGCAGGTGCGGCTAAAGATGGATGGACTTTAGATATTTCCCTTATTCAAACGGTCGTCAACAGCAGTGATAAAAAGCGTTTCAGCATCTCGAATGATGGCCTGCGCATCCGCGCCGTACAGGGCCACTCAACTGCCAACGTGAGCCTTCAGCACGTAGAGAAAGAACCGCCAGAATTTCTCTACCATGGCACCGCCACACGCTTCCTGGAGTCGATACAGCAACAAGGGTTGATCGCTGGCTCTCGCCACCATGTACACCTATCGCAGGACATAACTACGGCCATTGCTGTTGGGCAGCGCTATGGAAAGCCTGCGGTACTCAAAATTGAAGCCCTGCGGATGCACCAACAGGGCTTCAAATTCTTTCAGGCTGATAATGGGGTTTGGTTGTCAAACCATATCCCACCGAGTTTCATTGAGCCGGCACAAGCTCAGACTGAAAGTACTGTTTAGATGATCTCTTTCCACTAAACTCAAGATAAAAAATCGGCTCTGCCCTTTTGTAGTGCCACTCAATATCGATAATCACACCGATCTTTCCAGCCCCCGCAACCTTCGCCTCATCTAAAAATTCAAACTTTGGGCTTTGCACGGCAACATAGAGATCAGGCCTTACAAAAAGCTCTTGATCTCTATATCTCAAAGTCAAATACCCATTAGAAAAACCTGAGCAATTAAATAATTTTCCATATGGCCTGATGGACTTGACCACATCCAGAGAGTCAGGGGCGACTAAATCATCGCCCAACTCGGGAAACCACGGATAAATCCCCCAAGAACCAACCAAGTCAGTCCGCATAGGGTTTGTACCCCTGAAATTCTTTACTGAAGTACTTTTCCGGAATCTTGCTAAGGATGGTCTGAAGTAGCCATGTATTTCCCCGGCATACCACCTAGCGCAACTTTTAAACTCGCCAAATGATCAAAAAACAATCAATTCGACGAG
>NZ_LKBY01000008.1:0-2384 GCF_002699915.1 Pseudomonas sp. ICMP 8385
CCAGACGCTGAGCTGGTGATCAAAGCGCTGGATATGGCTTACGAGCAGCGTGGCAGGCCTTCGGATCTGCTATTCCACTCGGACCAGGATCGCAATATGCAAGCCGACTCTTTCGCCAGCGGTTGTGGCGATACCGCATGCGCCAGAGCATGAGTCGACGAGGAAACTGCTGGGATAACGCGCCGATGGAGCGCGTATTTCGCAGATTGAAAACAGAATGGATGCCGACCGTGGGCTATCGAACTGCGCAGGAAGCACAGCGCGATATCAGCCATTTTTTGATGCATCGCTACAACTGGATTCGGCCTCACCAATTCAACGATGGGTTGGCGCCAGCGCGGGCCGAGGAAAAACTTAACGTCGTGTCCGGGATTAGTTGACCACTACAAGTGGAGAATTGCATTCCAATTGACCACCCGTTTGCATTGCCACTGACCAGCCATTTGCATTCGACTTGACCAGTTGTTTGCGTGGGATCTGACCAGCCCACGGGGCGGGCCTTGACCGGCAGAAAGCGGCCAAAAGCGGACGCTCCCGCGGAGAAGTTTTGTAGCTACCACGACAGCAACGTTTGAAAGCTATTCAGAGGCAAGGATTCCGCTTATACAACCACGTTGGGCATAGTGTCAGAGCGGGATGAGAGCAAATACAGTTAATCGTTTGCCCAGACTGGATTTCCGACCATCTGTCGCTATTGTTTAAGGGAAGAGTAGGACCATTCCGAGCCCGCACGATGGCCATTCTTAGTAAGCGCGCATAAATATCGTTCACTCCAAGGATGATCAGAATGGCGGCAGAGAAGAGAGTACGATCGGTTGGCTCTGTAGCTGACGAGCTTATCAAGAAATCCAGGGAGGCGGCCCTCGCCTCTGTGCAGATATTCAATAACCCTGCGCTCACCTTCAAGTCTGAAATATTTATTGTTTTGATGATGATATCTTGGACTTATCTCCTTCACGCATTTTATCGAAAAAATGGAGTTGAATATCGATACTTCAAGATGGAAGGTACGCGAAAGCGATTTCACAAAACTGCTAAAGGTGCTGTAAAGCATTGGGAGCTGGAGAAGTGTTTGAATCAACCTGAATCGCCGGTAGCCTTGAGCGCCGCTAACAATCTTCGATTTCTGATCGGTTTGAGGCATGAAATCGAACACCAAATGACAACGAAGATCGATCAGTTCTTAAGCGCTAGGGAAACTCTGAAAAAGACTTTCTGATTTGGCAAAATACCGCGACCCCACCCACCGAGTTTCCCGATGAAGCAGATGACCTTCGCCGACGCCGAGTACGCTGGCAAGCGCAAGCAAACCCGCAAGGAGTTGTTCCTGATCGAGATGGATCGGGTGGTGCCGTGGAAGGGCTTGATTGCTTTGATCGAGCCACATTATCCGAAAGGTGAAGGTGGCCGTCCGGCCTACCCGTTGATGGCGATGCTGCGTGTGCATCTGCTGCAGAACTGGTTCGGCTACAGCGATCCAGCGATGGAGGAAGCGCTGTACGAAACCACGATCCTGCGCCAGTTTGCCGGGCTGAACCTGGAGCGCATCCCCGACGAAACCACCATTCTCAACTTCCGCCGCTTGCTGGAGAAACACGAGCTGGCGGCCGGCATCCTCGCTGTCATCAATGGCTATCTGGGCGACCGCGGCCTGTCGCTGCGCCAGGGCACCATCGTCGATGCAACGCTGATCAATGCGCCCAGTTCGACCAAGAACAAGGACGGCAAGCGCGACCCGGAAATGCACCAGACCAAGAAGGGAAACCAGTATTATTTTGGCATGAAGGCCCACATCGGCGCCGATGACGAATCGGGTCTGGTGCACAGCGTAGTGGGCACGGCGGCCAATGTGGCGGATGTCACCCAGGTGGACAAATTGCTGCATGGCGACGAAAACGTGGTCTGCGCCGATGCAGGCTACACCGGTGTCGAAAAGCGGCCCGAGCATGAAGGACGTGAAGTTATCTGGCAGGTGGCGGCACGCCGCAGCACCTACAAAAAACTCGATAAGCGCAGCGTGCTGTACAAAGCCAAGCGCAAGATTGAAAAGGCCAAGGCTCAGGTGCGCGCCAAGGTCGAGCATCCGTTCCGGGTAATCAAGCGCCAGTTCGGTTACACCAAGGTGCGCTTTCGCGGCTTGGCCAAAAACACGGCGCAACTGGTGACACTGTTCGCTCTGTCGAACCTGTGGATGGCGCGCCGACATTTACTGACGAATGCAGGAGAGGTGCGCCTGTAATGCGGGAAATGGCCACCGGAGTGGGGTCCGGGTGGCGAAAACGTAAGAAATACTCGTCGAATTGATTGTTTTTTGATCATTTGGCGAGTTTAAAAGTTGCGCTAGGTGGTATGCCGGGGAAATACATGGCTACTTCAGACCATCC
>NZ_LKBY01000009.1:0-2333 GCF_002699915.1 Pseudomonas sp. ICMP 8385
CTCGTCGAATTGATTGTTTTTTGATCATTTGGCGAGTTTAAAAGTTGCGCTAGGTGGTATGCCGGGGAAATACATGGCTACTTCAGACCATCCCTAGACACCTGACCGAACGGATGAAAAAGAGACTGTCCGGTCACGTAAAAAAGGCCTCGAAAAAGTAGTTGACGACCTATTGGTTCCGCGCTATTTATTTAAAAAAATATTTCAATATTTATTTTGAAATGATTTTTGAAATGCCTAAGAGCGAATAAAATAATGAAAAAAACGCCTTTTATCGCATGGTTTATTTCAAGTGGCCTTCAGTGCCGCCTGAACCTGTTTCCTGTCTCTTTTGCTTCGCTCTCCCTCCCTGCCGCGCAGTGCAGCCGGAGGTTGTCATGAATCAGACCCTGGCCGCCCCGCACGTCTGGACCGACGGCAAGCGCCACCTGTGGTGGCTCGGCATCATGCCTTTGGCAACCCCGCTGCTGTCTGGCGCCCTGGCCATCACCACCGGTGTACAACAACTGTGGTGGGTCGGTGTGCTGGTGATTTTCGGCCTGATCCCGTTGATCGACGGCCTGCTCGGCGAAGACGTCAGCAACCCGCCAGAATCCGCTGTCAGCGGTCTTGAATCGCAGCAGTACTACCGCTGGATCGTTTACACCGGGGTGTCGTTGGTTATTTCATCCCTGGTGATGACCGGCTGGCTGGCGGTCAGCGGCATCGACTGGATGATCAACGGTGGGCTGCTGCAACTCACGGCGTCCATGGACCCATCGAGCTGGCTGGCACACACCGCCAGCTTCCTGACGGCCCGGGTGCAACTGCATGGCGAGGTGAGTGGGTTCACCTACCTGGGCATGGCCATGTCCACCGGCGCCGCCACCGGCATCGCGATCAATACTGCCCATGAACTGGGGCACAAGCCGCGCCTGCTGGAGATCGTGCTGGCCAAGATCACCCTGGCGCCGACCTTCTACGGGCACTTCTACACCGAACACAACCGTGGCCATCACGTGCGCGTCGCCACCCCGGAAGATCCGGCCAGCTCGCGGTTGGGGGAGAGTTTCTGGGCCTTCCTGCCGCGCTCGGTGTGGTTCAGTGCGCGCTCGGCCTGGAACCTGGAACGCGAACGCCTGCGCAAGCTTGGCCTGCCGGCGTGGCACTGGAAGAACGGCGTACTCAGCGCCTGGATGTACAGCGTGGTGTTGTGGGGCGCGATGATCGCCTGGCTGGGCATGGCGGTGGTTCCGTTCCTGTTGATCCAGGGCATCTACGGCTTCTCGCTGCTGGAGGTGGTGAACTATGTCGAGCATTACGGGCTTAAACGCCAGAAGTTGCCCAATGGCCGTTATGAACGTTGCTCACCGCGCCACTCCTGGAACAGTAACCGTATTGTCACCAATATCTTTTTGTTCCAGTTGCAGCGCCACTCCGATCATCACGCCAACCCGACCCGTAGTTATCAGTCGTTGCGCCACTTTGATGAATCGCCGCAACTGCCGTATGGCTACGCGAGCATGATTGTCTGGGCCTATGTTCCTTACTTGTGGCGCCGACGCATGGATCATCGGGTACTGCGGCATTATTCGGGGGATGTCACCCTGGCCAATATCCAGCCATCCAAACGTTTGAAGATACTGGAGAAGTACGGCAAGACCAGCACCTTCTAATGTGAATCAACTGCTGTAAGGCGCACTCGGGGTCTGTGTATCGCGCAGGTTTTCATCGCCCACGGTTTGCTGGTTTCGAGTGCTTTAAGTTGCAAGAAAGTTGTTTGACCCTAACAAAAATAAAATCAAGGGAAGGGCGTACACCATGCACACACCTGCCAAGTTCACAACGCATATCGTGCTCGCTGTACTGGGTCTTATTGCCTATCACCAGGCCCAGGCCGCACGTATCGAACCCGCCGGCAGCGCCTTCACTGCCCAGGGCCCCATCAGTTTTTCCAAGGGCGCGCTGATCAGCGCCGACTGCACCATCAAGGTGGCGGGCAAGGTCGCGGCGGATGGTTCGCACGTCAATGTCGACAAGGTCGAGTTCGACGGCGGCCTCAAGTGCAGCCGCGTCGAAGCCACTAACTTGCCGTGGATCCTGGTGGCCAAGGATGCCAAGAGCGGCTCCATGTCGAAGATCAGCGTCGATGTGCACGCCTTTGGCCTGGGCGGCAAGTGCGGCCCCTCCACCGCCGAGGGCACCTGGGATAACGCCACCGGCAAGTTGGAAGCGCCTGAATTCAACACATAAGTGCAACGCTCACCCCTGTATGCACTTCGTACGGCGTCTTCCAGCCCAAGCGCTTGCGCGGGCGTAGATTGATCCTCGCTACTGTCCGATTGACGGCTTCG
>NZ_LKBY01000010.1:0-2191 GCF_002699915.1 Pseudomonas sp. ICMP 8385
CCACGGCGAAGTTGATCCGTAACCAGCTGTATGGAGATGTGAGTAATCAGGAACTGACAGCGGAGCAGAAACAGACGATCTCAGCGTTGTCGACGTTGGTAGCGGGGGTTGCGGGTTCTGCGGTGGGCAAGGATGCGCTGAGTGCGGTGGCGGCGGCGCAGGTTGGGAAGAATGCGGTTGAGAATAACCACCTGTCGATTTTTGAACCAACAGTACTGGAAAGAAAACAACAAGAGTTTGCAGCAAACTGCGCCGGGGTGGACTCCCCGGGCTGTAGGGCGCTTTCGAATGATATCAATGCTCTTTTGGTAAAAGCAGGCAGTACCCTCAAACAAGAAACTATTGGCGGCAGTGACTTTATTCCAGAGCAAGTCATCAGCACGGTTCCCGGCCAGATTGTGTCGTGCGCGATTTCGGGCAACGGATACTGCACAGTAACAAACCAGTCGGTGAAAACTGATATGGGGCAGGAATGGATTCTGGAACCTGCCAGCTTTGAGCAGTCGTTGCGTGGCAGCGCAAAAGATAAGGCGCAGCAGGAGGAAGCCAAAACGGTTCTGTATGACAAGTCCAAGGAACTGCTCAATGCAGGTTGCGGTGGAATGGGGCCTGTTGGAATCGGTTGTCAATTGCATATGGCTGGTGGCGGCAAGAACCTGATCACTGGAGAGAAGGGGACGGACGCAGAAAGAGCTATGTGGTTGGCTCAAGGTGTCTTGAATAGTTTAGGGTTGGCTGGCGCGCTTTACGGTGGCGGTGTGGTCGGTGCTGGTAGTAATCTGGGCAAGACTGGTGCGGTGGCAGGGGCTGAGGCTGGTGGACTGGTTGATGGGCCGGTTTTAAGCGGTGCAAAAGGTAAAGGCTCCCAGGCCCCGTACAACTCACAAACCAGCAGAAGTGAGCTTGAGTCTACTTATGGCCGTGACAACGTCGTTTCCACTACGGTTCCTCCAGTTGACGGTCGGAATGTGCATCTTGCAGGGCAGCGGCATCCGGTGACGGGCGTCGTGTTCGATAACAAGGGCTTTCCTATATTTGATGATGTGACTGCGTTTGACACGCGTATATCAATTGACACGTTTAAGTCAGCGAGTTATGAAGGACAGATGAAGCTCGCAACCAAGGATTTATCGGGTGCTATACAACAAGGCCAAGTAAAGGCTTCAAACTTTACTGCCAAGCAACTCCAGCAAATTAGTGCAGGGGCAAAGAAAATCGATGGGTATACGTGGCATCACCATCAGGATAGTGGGCGAATGCAACTTGTACCTGAGTTGGTTCATAAAAAAACAGGACATATTGGTGGCGAAGCAATGGGGGGTGGAATGTGAATTCTATTGAGTTTGGCAGTTTCAACGATGAGCTGATGGCCTTCGTCATTACTTGTCTATTTTGTGGAGCTATCAGCAAGGAAGAACTCAATACTTGGTGCGCTCAAGCGTTATCACTGAATAAAGCCCCAATATTTCTATATGATCTGATGGATTTTCATGATGAGATTTTTAAGGTGTATAAGATAATTGGCTATGTGCCCCATTGGGAGCATTCGGAGGGTGACGAGTATGCATTGTATGGTATTGCCGTCCGTCGAGGTTTTAAGCCTTACGACATGCCTTTAACCCCGAGCGAAGCGCTTGCTCACCTTGAAGCGTCGCCAGATATTGAAGGTGTATTTAGAGAGGTTTTTGCCTTTATCAAGCTGTAAGTCGGTGCAAAGGCAACTGCCTCTAAGACATGGACTGTTGATCCAGCAATGCAAGCGGCAGACAAGACGTCTGGGGTTTTAGTTAATGGCCAATACATTAAGAATCCAACAGCCAAGAATATGAGCGATTTACTGACTGACTCAGGACGGGTGGGAAGTAAAAATACAAATGGTCAGTTTATGTATGTAATCGACCAGAAAGGTAACTTGATATTGGGTACGCGCTCTGGTCAGAAAATGCCTCACCCAACACTTGTTGGAGGCGAGAATCCTCAGGTTTTGGGGGCTGGCCTAGTTGAGATAAGGGGCGGAAAGATTTACTCGGTGGATAATGCATCAGGCCACTTTAAGCCAGGCGCAGGGTCGCTGGAGGCTGCAAAAAATACCTTTAGGGAAACTCTGAAAAAGACTTTCTGATTTGGCAAAATACCGCGACCCCACCCACCGAGTTTCCCGATGAAGCAGATGACCTTCGCCGACGCCGAG
>NZ_LKBY01000011.1:0-2069 GCF_002699915.1 Pseudomonas sp. ICMP 8385
ATTCGAAATCGGAAAAGCTCATCTGGCTCATAGGCGGCTCGGATCAGGTGGTCAGGCGTATTTCAGCACATTTGAAAACTTGTTCGGAGATTCCTTAGCGATGAGCAACAGCGTGGACCTGGCGCACCGTAATGAGCGTGAAAACCGCTATCTGAGCCTTATTAAGAAGTATGAACCGAATGAGTTGCACCGGTTTCCCCAAATGCTCGCGGAACTAACCATGGCAATGGAGTATGGCCCTGATGATGTACTGGGCCGAGTATTCGGTGAGTTGGAACTCGGTAATAGCTCAAGAGGGCAGTTCTTTACCCCCTACCCTGTCTGTCAAATAATGGCCACACAACTTATAGGCGACGGTAAAGATCTACATGAACGACTGCAGGAGCGGGGTTTTATAACTGTAGCTGAACCCGCATGTGGCGCGGGAGCCATGCCTATTGCCTTCGCCGACGCATTAACCAGCAAGGGAGTAAGCTTCCAAAGCGCCCTTCATGTAGTTGCACAGGATTTAGATTCACGAGCAGTTCATATGACCTATCTTCAACTCAGCATTCTGCATATTCCTGCAATCGTAATCCTCGGCAATACGCTAATGATGGAAGAGCGTGAGTTGTGGTACACCCCTGCGCATATTCTAGGAGGTTGGAATTATAAACTAGGGAACACTCAAGAACGAAGCAATTCACAACGGGATTCAGTACATATATCAGATGAATGTATCAAGCCATTGCCAACGACCAAGCAAATTAACGGACATCAATTCGCATTATTCTAATTCGGAATTTCAGTAGCCCTTACTTAACTTCCGTAGCTTTTGCTCGACGCTTTGCGGCATGTGAGCAGATTTTTAGGGTAGCACCTTTTATGTGGCAACTATTTTTCGTCGCTGTCGCGTTCTCATTGCTTGGTTGCGATTTACAACAAGATGCGGCGAAAAAGCGGGTCAGTGGCACCCCAAAACGCACGAGAGTACTCTGCAATACACCGTTGCGGTTGATGGGTCTCAGACGATCCAGGCGATCCTCATTACCAACGGAAAGGATGAGACTGACGTAGGAGCAGACGCTGATTCCTTGCGTAGCCTTGCGGGTTTCAGGACCCAGATAGCTTTCAAAGACTGTGGCCGCCTCAACTTTGCCCGTACCGGCCCTGGCGCAGATGTCGTGCAAGCTATTCCAACCAGCATAGGTATGACATCGAAATGCCAAATTCAAAATTTGGAGATCAGTGGAATATTCGTCAGTCAAAGTAATATACTTGCGGAAACACTAAGGACAGTCCATGAACATTTTGCACATTCACGATCTTACAACCCTAAAACAATCCCAAAAAAACGATATTTTGCGATTAGCACAGCGCAACAGCGCTGAACTTATGAACCGGCCTGTTAAGCCTAACCATCCGATGTTCGGTCTTGCCAGCGCTTGGATGTTAGCTGATCTAGAACAGCAGATAACTGCACACTCTGGCAAACAACTTGACTGCGAACTTATCCTTATTAGTGACGTAAATTCAAAGGCAATCGCATTTTTGACCTTCACTCGCGCTAACGACTCATGCACCGCGTGCGGCCTTAATTATGTGTGCGTTGATTCCAAATACAGAAAACAAGGGCTCATGACTTTAATGATTGATTACTTAAAGTCAAATTATACAGATATTGCTCTTTGTTGTTTTCCGAGCCTAGTAGGCATGTATGAAAAACTCGGCTTTTTAATGTGTGAGGCTGCTGAAGCGCAAGTAGATATGCGGATTGGCAAACTACACGAAATGAAAAAATATCCTAAGGCAAAGCTTTTGGAAAGCCCAGACGTTAAACACGCCACTGAGCTACTAGCAACTAAGTATGGCAAAAAAAAGGCAATCAAGATCAACGATATATTTGACGCCGAAACAATACAAATCACACTTAAGGTTGAAGCCTTTGTGAGTGATCGTAAACGAATTCTTTGAGTACAGCACACCAGTATGGCTAAGGATGGTCTGAAGTAGCCATGTATTTCCCCGGCATACCACCTAGCGCAACTTTTAAACTCGCCAAATGATCAAAAAACAATCAATTCGACGAG
>NZ_LKBY01000012.1:0-1937 GCF_002699915.1 Pseudomonas sp. ICMP 8385
CTCGGCGTCGGCGAAGGTCATCTGCTTCATCGGGAAACTCGGTGGGTGGGGTCGCGGTATTTTGCCAAATCAGAAAGTCTTTTTCAGAGTTTCCCTAAGCATTGGGCCATCAGTTTCTCAGGCCGCGGTCACCAATGTAGGGACGCCAAGCTATTTTTTGCTAAATAATTACTACAGGAACGACAGCGCAAGCGCTATCAAGCAAGCGGACCGGCGGGTACAGGGGCGAATCCATCCAATCCATCATTCGGAAGGATCGTTTAGCTGGTTTCCCTGCGGTCGTATGCGATCCTAAGCTGCCTTCCGCGAAGGGCAGCAGTCGGCCATAAGCAGTCAGTCGGGAATGGCCACGAAACCATGGGTGATTCACCCCCCGATTTTACCCAATATATCTTCCGCCTTTTCTACGTTCAAAACTCGCACCATGGACATCCCAAAACCTAATGGAAAAATTGGATTAGATGGGTCTATAGAGATAAAGTGTTCGAGTAAAGCCATGGCGGACTGTATATATCGGTATACGTGCTCCGCGAATAGCTCTTCCAGTATTGCATCCGTATTACTTGACTTACTGTGTATAATTTCGTTTCTTAAGCGCTCAAGACTCTTGAAGTCAGACCAGAAATTTTCTGATTGAGGTGGCGAACACTTCAGTATTGGTGGCAATATGGACGCCACCTTCTCTGAAGTTGATATCCATCGTTCTATCTGTTCTTTACTATAATGCTCAGTAGATCTGCTCGTGGTTTTTTTGTATGTGTATGTATCAGGAATTACCGCATTGCAAAACGACTCCACTGCCTTGTATGCAAATATCGTCGCCACTTGAATACTCTCAAGATAATCATAGGCAAGGCCTACATTGCGGTCATATATAGACTCGGTGAATTCCGATAGCCGCTCGAGATCCACTTTGATTTTTTGGGCTTGCTGCAAAGCCTTGGTTGCGACACTTATGGCTAAAGTAATCTCATTGGGGAGCGCCAATGTAATTGTATTTGAACCAATTTTTGGTTTGATTATTTTTTGAAAAAAAGCTGTTTTGTTCGTGGATGTCTCGTGAATGCCAATTGGTTTATTTGCACGTCTGTCAGGTGCTGGCACAATTTCAGAAGGATCGTCTGCATTGTTCATGTGATGAACGCAAATCAACTGAGTATGAAGCTTTAACAATTTTTACTCCAATATCTAGATAATTTTACGGAAGATGAGCTCTCGACGATATTCGAACAGCTGCTAGGAATCGAAAACAGCAGCGTATACTTATAGGAATTCAATTTTTCGGATTTCACACTCGGCTAGCACTTTTTCCAGCCATGTCTCATACCAGTACCATGTATTCATGACGGTAACACCAAAACCTTTGCCTTGTTTTTTTGCTTCGTTGGTTTGCCACATCTGAGTGTGATGCATCATATTGAATTTTGGATAGCCAGCGTTCTTTACTTTTTCGACAATTTTTGAAGGCAGATATTTAGGGCGCTCGGTCTCTTTGATTTGAATATACTTGGTATTCATTCCTTGAGCCATTTCAGATCCTGGCTTGATAAATTCAATTACCTGATCCGCCTGGCCTTTATGATTTGCGGTTTTAGGAACAAAGAATACACGGTAAGAAAATTTCGGATCGTTGAATTCTTCATCGGTTAGAGCCAAGTCAAACGAAGTTATATAGGCTCGAATATTTTCAGGGAGGCCGTCTGCTTGGGATAATCTGTCAACTTGATCCTTGTTCAAAGAGGAGAACTGAAGGCTAAAAGATAAATGTTTATCTATGCCAAGGCTGGCGCCAAATAAAGATTTTATGAGTTCATTATAATTTAGGCAGCAGGCCTGAAATCTAGGGATGGTCTGAAGTAGCCATGTATTTCCCCGGCATACCACCTAGCGCAACTTTTAAACTCGCCAAATGATCAAAAAACAATCAATTCGACGAG
>NZ_LKBY01000013.1:0-169086 GCF_002699915.1 Pseudomonas sp. ICMP 8385
CTCGGCGTCGGCGAAGGTCATCTGCTTCATCGGGAAACTCGGTGGGTGGGGTCGCGGTATTTTGCCAAATCAGAAAGTCTTTTTCAGAGTTTCCCTAAAAGACACCATATAGGTGGTTTTTCAGTCGTGTTGGGTTCCTTCCTTGAAATATTCAGAGGGAAAAAAGGCGCTCAATGTCGACCTGGCTGCACCCGCCACAACAACGGGTGCAACGTCCAAAGATTAAGGCATCACCGGCGGCATGTACTTCAGCGTCGTTCCCAGCGCCCAAAGCAGGAACAGCACCAGGGGCGTGTGCACCAGCAACTGCACAAACGAAAACCCGATCAAGTCCCGCGCCTTGAGCCCCAGCACGCCGAGTAACGGCAGCATGTAAAACGGGTTGATCAGGTTCGGCAGGGCCTCGGCGGCGTTGTAGATCTGCACGGCCCAGCCCAGGTGATATTGCAGGTCATTGGCCACCTGCATCACATAGGGCGCCTCGA
Source organism: Pseudomonas sp. ICMP 8385 (assembly GCF_002699915.1). Taxonomy (NCBI): domain Bacteria; kingdom Pseudomonadati; phylum Pseudomonadota; class Gammaproteobacteria; order Pseudomonadales; family Pseudomonadaceae; genus Pseudomonas; species Pseudomonas sp. ICMP 8385. The sequence goes on from NZ_LKBY01000013.1 coordinate 486, forward strand.
TGATCCACTTGCCACCGCCCGACGGGATAAAGAACCCCAGTACCGCCGAGTACACGCCCATCAGCAGCGCGTAGGTATCGTGGGAGGCGATGGAGGTGAAGAAGGTCGAGATATGGTGGGCCAGGGTCTGGCCGTCGCCGCCCTTGACCACGGTGATCAGCGCCGCGATGGAACCGTACAGCGGGAACTGGATCAACACCCCGGTGGTGGTGGGCACCGCGCGCGCCACGGCGTCGAGGAAACTGCGCGGGCGCCAGTGCAACAGGGCGCCGAGCATCAGGAACAAAAAGTTATAGGTGTTGAGCCCCGAGATCGCACTGATCGCCGGCTTGGTCGAAAACTCGTGGAACAGCCAACCGGCGGCCAGCAGCGCGAGCAAGAGGGTCAGCAACGGGCTGTGCTCCAGCCATTCCCCCGGACGGCTGGGCGGTTGCAGCTTGGGCAGGTTGAACGCCGGGTCCACGCCACAGGCCTTGGCGTCACGGGCCGAGTTGGGGCCTGGCGCGGTGACGTAGGCGATGAGCAGCGACACCACGATCAACGCCAGCAACAGCACGCCCGATTGCCACAGAAAGATCGTGTCGGTGAAGGGAATGGTCCCGGTGATCGCCAGGATCGACGGCGGCAAGCTGGCCGGGTTGGCCTGCAATTGCGCGGCCGATGACGACAACCCCAGCGCCCACACGGCGCCCAGGCCCAGATAGGCCGCCGCGCCGGCGGCGCGATAATCCATGCGCAAATCCGTGCGCCGCGCCAGCGCCCGCACCAGCAACCCGCCGAACACCAGGGACAGGCCCCAGTTGAGCAACGACGCGACCATCGAGATCAGCGCCACCCACGCCACGGCCGAGCGGCCGTTTTTCGGGATGCGCGCCAGGCGATCAATCAACTTCACGGCGGGCGGCGAACTGGCCACCACATAGCCGCCAATCACCACGAAGGCCATCTGCATGGTGAACGGGATCAGGCTCCAGAAGCCATCGCCAAAGGCCTTGGCCGCATCGGTGGGGGCGGCGCCCATACCCAGGGTCGCCACGCTGACAATGATCACGGCCAGGGCGGCAAACACCCAGGAGTCGGGAAACCAGCGCTCGGCAAAGTTCGAGCAACGCAGGGCAAAGCGGGCATAGCGGCTGTCTTCGATAGGATCGGCCACGTGGGAATACCTCTTGTCGTTATTATGTAAGCGCCAGGGGCTGTGCAAGGTATCGCCGCATCTTGGCCCAAGGTTATTTATTTGGGAAGGTTGTTATTTTCATGGATCAATGAGTAAAACGAATATATCCACGGCATTGCCAGGATCCGGCCCAGCTCATAACCTGCACGCCATTTTGTCTGTCTGCCGAGCTTCTCCATGACTGCCACCGCTTATCCACAGGCGCAGCGTTTTTCCCGCTCCGACTACAAGACCCTGGGCCTGGCCGCCCTGGGCGGTGCCCTGGAAATCTACGATTTCATCATCTTTGTATTTTTTGCCCTGACCCTGAGCCAGCTGTTCTTCCCCCCGCAAATGCCCGAATGGCTGCGCCTGCTGCAAAGTTTCGGGATTTTCGTCACCGGCTACCTGGCGCGGCCACTGGGCGGGATCCTGATGGCGCACTTTGCCGATCACCTGGGGCGCAAGCGCGTGTTCAGCCTGAGTATCCTGATGATGGCCTTGCCCTGCCTGTTGATCGGGATCATGCCGACCTACGCGCAAATCGGCTATTTCGCACCCCTGATCCTACTGGCGCTGCGCGTCCTGCAGGGCGCCGCGGTGGGTGGTGAAGTGCCCAGCGCCTGGGTCTTCGTCGCCGAGCACGCGCCGGCCAATCATCGCGGTTATGCCCTGGGGTTCCTGCAGGCCGGGCTGACCTTCGGTTACCTGCTGGGGGCCTTGACCGCGACCTTGCTGGCGCAGCTGTTCACCGCTGAACAAATCCTTGATTACGCCTGGCGCTTCCCGTTTCTGTTGGGCGGTGTGTTTGGCGTGATTGGCGTGTGGCTGCGCCGTTGGCTGAGCGAAACCCCGGTGTTCCTGGCCATGCAGGCGCGCCGCCAGGCTGATGCCGAACTGCCGCTGCGCACGGTGTTGCGCGACCACCGCCAAGCGTTGCTGCCGGCCATGTTGCTGACCTGTGTACTCACCTCGGCAGTGGTGGTGCTGGTGGTGATCACGCCGACCATGATGCAGAAAACCTTTGGCATGAGCCCCAGCCACACCTTTGCCCTGAGCGCATTGGGCATCGTGTTCCTGAATATCGGTTGCGTACTCGCCGGCCTGTTGGTGGACCGCATCGGCGCCTGGCGCGCGGTGCTGGTCTACAGCCTGCTGTTACCCGTCGGCATCGCCGTGCTCTACGCCAGCCTGATCGCGGGTGGCGTGTGGCTGGGCGTGGCCTATGCTGTGGCGGGGTTGAGTTGCGGGGTGGTGGGCGCGGTGCCGTCGGTGATGGTCAGCCTGTTCCCGGCGCCGGTGCGTGTGTCGGGGATTTCTTTCACCTACAACATTGCCTACGCGCTGTGGGCCAGTACTACGCCGTTGATGCTGATCGCGCTGATGCCCACCAGCCCATGGATCTGCGTTTTTTACTGCGTGGTGATGGGCGCGGTCGGCGTGGCCAGTGCATTGCGGTTTGGTCGGCGCCCTGTTTTTTGACGCCGCCGCATTCTCCTACAGGGGATGTGGTCGCCTTCTGCCATACGGCTTAATGGCAGTCACATGACAATTATGTAATTCATACCAAAAGTTTCCCTTTATCGCTCTATGATCAGCGCACATTCCCCCACGAGGACACTCTATGAGCGCAGGACACAGCCACGCCACCGTACGCGCCGGCCACGAGCGTAAATTATGGTTAGCCTTGGGGCTGACCGGCAGTTTCATGATTGCCGAAGTGATCGGCGCCTTTGTCACCGGCAGCCTGGCATTGCTGTCCGACGCCGCCCATATGATGACCGATACCCTGGCGCTGGCCATTTCCCTGGTGGCGATCCAGGTCGCCAAGCGCGCCGCCGACCGTAAACGCACATTTGGCTACGCCCGTTTCGAAATCCTCGCGGCCGCGTTCAATGCGTTGCTGCTGTTCGTGGTGGCGTTCTACATCCTCTATGAGGCTTACCAGCGTTTGCGGGCACCGGCCGAAATCCAGTCCACCGGCATGCTGGTGATTGCCGTGCTGGGCCTGATCGTCAACCTGATTTCCATGCGCCTGCTCAGCGCGGCCAGTGGCGAGAGCCTGAACGTCAAGGGCGCCTACCTGGAGGTCTGGAGCGACATGCTCGGTTCCGTCGGCGTGATCATTGCGGCAGTGGTGATCATGTTTACCGGCTGGGGCTGGGTCGACTCGGTGGTGGCGGCGGCGATTGGGTTTTGGGTGGTGCCCAGAACCTGGACACTGCTCAAGGCCAGCATGAACGTGCTGCTGCAAGGCGTGCCGGATGGCCTCGATATCGACGCGATAGAGCAGGGCATTTGCGCGGTGCCTGGGGTCAAGGAGGTGCATGACTTGCATATCTGGGCTCTGACCAGTGGCAAAAACGTGCTGAGCAGCCATCTGGTGGTGGACCTGGCACTGGGTACTGAACAACAGATCCTCGCCCAGGTGACCGAATTACTGCATGAACAATTCGATATTTCCCACGTCACTATCCAGATCGAGGGCGAGGGTTTTCATCAGGAGCCGATTGCGCACTGACCGCTATTCGCGGTCTTCCAACACGTAGCCCACCCCGCGCAAGGTGTGGATCAACTTGCGCTCGAACGGGTCGTCGATCTTCGCGCGCAGGCGGCGGATCGAGACCTCGACCACATTGGTGTCGCAATCGAAGTTCATGTCCCACACAAACGAGATGATTTGTGTGCGCGACAGCACCACACCGCTCTGGCGCATCAGCAGGTGCAGCAGGGCGAACTCCTTGGTGGTCAGGTCAATCCGCTGGCTGCCGCGAAAGGCACGGTGGCGGCCCTGGTCCAGTTCCAGGTCGGCCACCCGCAACACATCCGGCACGGCGGTCTCGACGCTGCGCCGCATCAGGGTGCGGACCCTGGCCAGCAGTTCGGGAAACTCGAAAGGCTTGACCAGGTAGTCGTCGGCGCCCAGCTCCAGGCCTTTGATTTTATCGGCCAGGCGCCCCTGGGCGGTCAGCATCATGATGCGGGTGTTACTGGTCTGGCGGATCCTTTGCAGCACATCCCAACCGTCCATGATCGGCAGGTTCACATCCAGCAGCACCAGGTCGTAGGCGTGTTGCCGCGCCAGGTGTACACCGTCGGCGCCGCTGGCCGCGCAATCGACCACATAGCCGCTTTCGCTCAGGCCCTGCTGCAAGTAATCGGCCGTTTTCAGTTCATCTTCGATAACCAGGATTCGCATGTCGAGCGTGCCTCGGTGCCAGGGAAATTATCTGCATGTCGCCGCGAAGGTTAAAGCAAAACCCCGGACCAGAGCCTTTGCTAACGGATTTGTAATGTTCTGGCCACCCCTCTGATAAGTCGCGAAAGTTACATTGCCCCTGCTTGGATCTATCCGCCAACTCATGGGTGTGGAACGCTTGTTATGCCAACGTTTTTAAGAACAATTGTGTGCTCCGTTGTGGGGGTATTGGCGATAGCCCAAATGGCGAGCGCCCAGACCCTGACCCTCGAATCAGCCCTGCAAAGTGCGTTTGCCGGCAACCCGGACCTGGCCGCGGCGCAATGGGAAATCGACATCGCCCAGGGCGGTCGGCAGCAGGCCGGGCTGATTCCCAACCCGGTGGCGTCCTGGGATGCCGAAGACACCCGCCGCCGCACCCGCACCACGACGATCAAGTTGACCCAGACCCTGGAACTGGGCGGCAAGCGCGGGGCGCGGATCGATCTGGCCTCACGGGCACAGGATGCGGCAGCCCAGGAACTGGAGCAGCGCCGCAACCTGCTGCGCGCCGAGGTCATCGATGGCTTTTATGGTGCACTGCGGGCCCAGGAACGCCTGGAACTGGCCCAACGCTCGATGGCATTGGCCGAACGCGGCCTGGTGGTTGCCGATGGCCGGGTCAGGGCGGGTAAGTCGTCGCCGGTCGAAGCCACCCGCGCCCAGGTGCAAGTTTCGGAAATCCGCCTGGAGCGCAGCCGCGCCGAGATCGGAGTGACCGAGGCCTACCGCCGGCTGGCGGCGATCACCGGTAGCGCCAATATCGACTTCCAGCGCGTCGAGGCCGGTGCCGCCAGCATTCCGGCGCTGCCGTCCACCAACCAATTGCTGGCGCGCCTGGGAAATACTGCCGAATTGCGTCTGGCTGAACTGCAAATCCGGCAACGGGAAGCCGGCCTGGGCCTGGAAAAAGCCCAGCGCATTCCCGACCTCGACGTGTCCATCGGCAGCCAGTACGACGCCAGTGTCCGCGAACGGGTGAACCTGGTCGGTGTGTCGATGCCGATCCCGCTGTTCAACCGCAACCAGGGCAATGTCCTGGCCGCCAGCCGCCGCGCCGATCAGGCCCGGGACCTGCGCAACGCCACTGAACTGCGCCTGCGCACCGAAACCCGCCAGGCCCTGGACCTGTGGGCAACGGCCAACAGTGAAGTAAGCGCCTTCAACCAAGTGATCCTGCCTGCCGCCCAAAGTGCGGTGGACAGTGCCACCCGTGGCTTCGAGATGGGCAAGTTCAACTTCCTCGACGTACTCGACGCCCAGCGCACCTTGATCGCCGCCCGCACCCAATACCTCGCCGCACTCGCCCAGGCCACCGACGCCTGGGTGCGCATCGAACGGATTTACGGCGACCTCGCCCGCATTTGATCTATCAGGAGTGACCCATGAACAAAAAACAAGGCATGGCTCTGGCCGTTGCGGTAGCCGTGGCCCTCGGGGTGGTGGCGTTTTGGCCGGCCACCAGCGTCGCGCCCCAGCCCACCGTGGCCGCCGCCGAGGCGCCCAAAGAGGAAGGCGAAGAGGAAGAGGGCGCGCTGGTGCTTAACGACCAACAGATCCAGGCTGCCGGCATTCAACTGGCCCTGGCCCAACCCCGGCAAATCAGCACGTTGCTGTCACTGCCGGGCGAAGTGCGATTCGACGAAGACCGCACCTCCCATATCGTGCCCCGTGCTGCGGGCGTGGTGGAGTCGGTGAAGGTCAACCTGGGGCAGAAAGTGAAGCAGGGCGAGTTGCTGGCGGTGATCGCCAGCCAGCAGATCTCCGACCAGCGCAGCGAGTTGGCGGCCAGCGAACGCCGGGTCGAACTGGCGCGCACTACCTTCCAGCGCGAGCGTCAGTTATGGCAGGACAAGATCTCCGCCGAACAGGATTACCTGCTGGCCCGCCAGACCCTGCAAGAAGCCGAGATTGCCCTGAACAATGCGCGGCAAAAAATGAACGCCCTGAGTGGCAGCGCCGTGTTGGCCGGCGGCAATCGTTATGAGCTGCGTGCGCCGTTTGCCGGGGTGGTGGTGGAAAAACACCTGGGTGTCGGCGAGGTGGTGAGTGAGACCAGCGCCGCGTTCACCCTGTCGGACCTGTCCCAGGTGTGGGTCACCTTCGGCGTGTTCCCCAAGGATTTGAACAAGGTCCAGGTCGGCAAGCCGGTGAAGGTCAGCTCCACGGAAATGGGCACCGACGTGATGGGCACCGTGGCCTATGTCGGCAACTTGCTGGGTGAGCAGACGCGCACGGCCACGGTGCGCGTCACCGTGCCCAACCCTGACGATTCATGGCGCCCCGGCTTGTTCGTGGCGGTCCAGGTCTCGACGGACACCTATGCGGCGGCGGTCACCGTACCGGCGGCGGCGATCCAGACCGTGGAAGACAAGCCGTCGGTCTTTGTGCGCACCGCCGAAGGTTTCATGACCCGCCATGTGGAGCTTGGGGTGAGTGAAAACGGCTTTGTTGAAGTGCGCCAGGGCCTGGAGGCCGGGGCACAGGTGGCGACCGTCGGCAGTTTCGTCCTCAAGTCCGAGCTGGGCAAGGCTTCGGCCGAGCACGCCCATTGATCCTGCGAGTGATTTCCCATGTTTGAGCGTCTAATTCAATTTGCCATCGAGCAGCGCATCATCGTGCTGCTGGCGGTGCTGTTGATGGCCGGTGTCGGCATCGCCAGCTATCAGAAACTGCCCATCGACGCAGTGCCGGACATCACCAACGTCCAGGTGCAGATCAACTCGGCGGCGCCGGGTTTTTCCCCGCTGGAAACCGAGCAGCGCATCACCTTTCCCATCGAAACCGCGATGGCCGGCCTGCCGGGTCTCCAGCAGACCCGCTCGTTGTCGCGTTCGGGATTGTCCCAGGTCACGGTGATCTTCAAGGACGGCACCGACCTGTTCTTCGCCCGGCAGCTGGTCAACGAACGCTTGCAGGTCGCCCGCGAGCAATTGCCTGACGGGATCGAGACGATGATGGGGCCGGTTTCCACCGGTCTGGGGGAAATTTTCCTGTGGACCGTGGAGGCCGAAGACGGTGCGCGCAAGGAGGACGGCTCGGCCTATACCCCCACCGACCTGCGGGTGATTCAGGACTGGATCATCAAGCCGCAACTGCGCAACGTGCCCGGCGTGGCCGAGATCAATACCATTGGCGGCTTTGCCAAGGAATACCAGATTGCCCCAGACCCCAAGCGCCTGGCCGCCTATAACCTGACGTTAACCGATCTGGTCACCGCGCTGGAGCGTAACAACGCCAACGTCGGCGCCGGTTATATCGAGCGCAGCGGCGAGCAGTTGCTGATCCGCGCGCCGGGGCAGGTGGCGTCCATCGACGACATCGCCAATATCGTGATCAACACGGTAGATGGCACGCCGATCCGCGTGCGCAATGTGGCCCAGGTCGATATCGGCCGCGAGTTGCGCACGGGCGCGGCCACCGAAAATGGTCGCGAAGTGGTACTCGGCACCGTCTTTATGTTGATCGGCGAAAACAGCCGCACCGTGTCCCAGGCGGTGGCGAAAAAACTCGAAGAGATCAACCGCTCACTGCCCGAAGGCGTGGTGGCGGTGACGGTCTACGACCGCACCAACCTGGTGGAAAAAGCCATTGCCACCGTGAAGAAAAACCTCTTTGAAGGTGCGCTGCTGGTTATCGTGATTCTGTTCCTGTTCCTGGGCAATATCCGCGCCGCGTTGATCACCGCGATGGTGATTCCGCTGGCCATGCTGTTCACCTTTACCGGGATGTTCACCAACAAAGTCAGTGCCAACCTGATGAGCCTGGGCGCGCTGGACTTCGGGATCATCGTCGATGGCGCGGTGGTGATCGTGGAGAACTCCATCCGCCGCCTGGCCCATGCGCAGCACCGCCACGGCCGCCTGCTGACCCGCAGCGAACGCCTGCACGAAGTGTTTGCCGCCGCCAAGGAGGCGCGCCGCGCGCTGATCTTCGGGCAGTTGATCATCATGGTGGTGTACCTGCCGATCTTCGCCCTTACCGGGGTGGCCGGGAAAATGTTCCACCCCATGGCCTTCACCGTGGTGGTGGCGTTGCTGGGCGCGATGATTCTGTCGGTGACCTTTGTGCCGGCGGCCATTGCGCTGTTCGTCACCGGCAAGGTCAAGGAAGAAGAAAACTGGGTGATGCGTACCGCACGCCGGGGCTATGCGCCGGTGCTGGATTGGGTGATGGCTCACCGTTCATTGGCCTTTGGCATGGCGCTGTTGACCATCGTGGTGTCTGGCGCAGTGGCCAGCCGCATGGGCAGTGAATTTATCCCCAGCCTCAGCGAAGGTGACTTTGCCCAGCAAGCCATGCGTGTACCGGGCACCAGCCTGACGCAGTCGGTGCAGATGCAGGAGCAGTTGGAAAAAACCTTGCTGGCCCAGGTGCCGGAAATCCAGCGCGTATTTGCCCGTACCGGTACGGCGGAAATCGCCTCCGACCCGATGCCGCCGAATATTTCCGACAGCTACCTGATGCTCAAGCCCAAGGACCAGTGGCCGGATCCGAAGAAATCCCGCGAACAATTGATCGCCGAGATCCAGCGGGCCAGTGCGATTGTGCCGGGGAGCCAGTACGAGTTGTCGCAGCCGATCCAACTGCGTTTCAACGAGTTGATTTCCGGGGTGCGCAGTGACGTGGCGGTGAAGGTGTTTGGCGATGATATGGCGGTGCTGAACAAAACCGCCGGGGAGATTGCCGAGACCTTGAAGAAGCTCAGCGGCGCCTCTGAAGTGAAGGTGGAACAGACCTCCGGCCTGCCGGTGCTGACCATCAATATCGACCGTGACAAAGCCGCGCGCTTTGGCCTGAATGTCGGCGATGTCCAAGACACCATTGCCGTGGCCGTGGGTGGGCGCCAGGCGGGCACGATGTACGAAGGTGACCGGCGCTTTGACATGGTGGTGCGTTTGTCCGACACGCTGCGTACCGATATCGAGGGGTTGTCGCGGCTATTGGTGCCGATCCCGGCGCTGGCCAACAACACCACGGGGCAACTGGGCTTTATTGCCTTGTCGGAAGTCGCAAGCCTGGACCTGGTGCTTGGGCCGAACCAGATCAGCCGCGAAAACGGCAAGCGCCTGGTGATTGTCAGCGCCAACGTGCGTGGGCGTGATATCGGCTCCTTTGTCGAGGAGGCGCAAACCGCGATCACCGCCCAAGTAAAAGTGCCCGCCGGCTACTGGACCACCTGGGGCGGGCAGTTCGAGCAACTCAAGGAAGCGTCCGAGCGCTTGCGGGTGGTGGTGCCGGTGGCGTTGCTGCTGGTATTCGGCCTGCTGTTCATGATGTTCAACAACCTCAAGGACGGGTTGCTGGTGTTCACCGGGATTCCCTTCGCCCTGACCGGTGGGATCATGGCGCTGTGGCTGCGGGATATTCCGCTGTCGATTTCCGCTGGGGTGGGGTTTATTGCGCTGTCGGGGGTGGCCGTGCTCAACGGCCTGGTGATGATCGCGTTTATCCGCAACCTGCGTGAGGAAGGGCGTTCGTTGTCGGTGGCGATCAATGAAGGGGCGCTGACCCGCTTGCGTCCGGTGTTGATGACCGCGCTGGTGGCATCCCTCGGGTTTATCCCCATGGCCCTGGCCACCGGCACCGGTGCTGAAGTGCAACGGCCGCTGGCGACAGTGGTGATTGGCGGGATTATCTCTTCGACGTTGCTGACGCTGCTGGTACTGCCTGCGCTTTACCAGTGGGCCCATCGGCGCGATGAGGAGCCGGTAGCGTAGCTGCTGCCGAACTCCAGCGAGGCTGCGCCGCCGGGCGCCGCCTCGCTAACGTTCGGCAGTGACTACGGGGTTTGTGGGCAGGACGGGAAATACCAATCGGAACACGGTAATGCCGTCCGGCACGCTACTGACCTCGGCCAGGCCCTGGTGCAGGCTCATGATCGAACGTACGATCGCCAGCCCCAGCCCGGTGCCGCCTTCGGTGCGGGCGCGGCTGTTGTCGGCGCGGTAGAAACGCTCGAACAGGTGGGGCAGGTGTTGCGCTTCAATCCCCGGGCCCGGGTTGTTCACGGTCAGCGAGACACGCTGGTCGTGGCTCTGGACTTGTAAGGAAATGCCGGAACCCTGGGGGCTGTGGCGGATCGCGTTGGACAGCAGGTTGGAAATGGCCCGTTGAATCATCAGCCGATCCCCCTTGACCCAGGCGTCGCCGGTCAGGTTCAGGCTCAACCCTTTGTCTTCGGCGCTCAAGGCAAACAGCTCCATGACCCGCAGCGCTTCATCCCGCAGGTTCACGGTGGTAAACGACGCCCGCGCCGCCGGGTGGCTGACCTGGGCGAGAAACAGCATGTCGGCGACGATCCGCGCCAGGCGGTCCAGTTCTTCGGTACTGGATTCCAGTGCCAGTTTGTACTCGTGCGGCGCACGGGCGCGGGACAGGGTTACCTGGGCCTTGCCCATCAGGTTGGTCAGGGGGGCGCGCAGTTCGTGGGCCAGGTCATCGGAAAATTGCGACAACTGCTGCACGCCGGCATCCAGCCGGTCCAGCATCACGTTGATGCCCTGGGCCAGTTCGCTGAGTTCCCGGGGCAGGTTATCGACCTTCAGGCGGTGGGTCAGGTCCTGGGTGGTGACTTTGCCGGCAACGCGGCTAAATTGCTGCAACGGGGCCAGCCCGCGCTGCACCAGCCACCAGGCGCCCATGCCAATAAGGATCAGCAGCAGCGGCAGGGCGATCACGGTGGAGCGCAGGTTGGCACTGAGCAGCGCCTGATCATCGGAGCGATTCAGGGACAACAACACCTGCACGTTTTCCCCGGTGCGCAGGCGCATCAGGCTCGACGCGCTGAGGATCTGGTTGCCGCGCCCATCGGTCCAGTTGAGAAAACCCAGGGTTTGCTTGGCGGCAAAGTCGAGCAGCAAGGGCTCCTGGGGCTTGGCGCCGACACTCAGCAGCACGGTGTTGGCGGGGGCGGCACTGATGATGGTCAGGTAAAAGTTATCGTGGCCCATCACCAGGTCCAGCAGCGAATGGGGCCGGGCGCTGATGTCGCGGGTGTTGAGGTCCTGCTGCAGGCTGTGCTCGATTTGTTCCATCTTGCTCTCCAGGCCTTTGCGCGCGAGGTTTTCCAGCTCATGGGTGAGGGCCAGGTACGCCAGGGTCGCCAGCAACAGCACCAGGCCTGCGCCCATCAGGCTGACGGTGAGCCCCAGGCGCATGGATAAACTGCCAGACCTCATTGGCGTGCTTCCAGTACATACCCCACGCCACGAATGGTATGGATCAACTTGACCTCGCTCTGGTCATCGACCTTGGCCCGCAGCCGGCTGATCGAGACTTCCACCACATTGGTGTCGCAGTCGAAGTTCATGTCCCAGACCAGGGAAATGATCTGCGTGCGTGTCAACACTTCACCACTCTGGCGCATCAGCACCTGCAACAGCGCGAACTCCTTGGTGGTCAGGTCAATGCGCCGTGTGCCCCGGTACGCACGATGGCGGCGCGGGTCCAGCTCCAGGTCCGAAACCCGGAATATCTCCGGCAACGCGATCGGTTCGCTGCGTCGCATCAACGTACGCACCCTGGCCAGCAGCTCGGGAAACTCGAAAGGTTTGACCAGGTAATCATCGGCGCCCATGTCCAGGCCCTTGATCTTGTCGGCCAGGCGGCCGCGGGCGGTGAGCATCATCACCCGCAAGGTGCTGTCCCGGCGCAGTTGCTCCAGCACTTGCCAGCCGTCCTTGCCCGGCAGGTTGACATCAAGGATCACCAATTCGTAATGGTGTTGCCCGGCCAGGTGCAGGCCATCAATGCCACTGGCGGCACGATCGACGACATAACCACTCTCACTCAAGCCTTGGTGTAAGTAGTCGGCAGTTTTTGGCTCGTCCTCAACCACAAGAATACGCATGCAGATAGACCTCTTACTGATAAGCGGATGGGTAACTGGAGCTACGCGGAATAAGGGCTGTAGTCCGGGATGTAGGAAAATTCTGAGCCTTGAAGCTACTTCAGGGTCAAGGTGCATCCCCGCAGAATCGGGTTATCTGGGTACGGGTGCGACGATTGGTCGCGGGGGAGGGGGCGATTCCATCGAGCGGGCAAAAAAAAGCGCCCGTCAGGGGCGCTAAAAATTCATCTCTTTCCAAAGGAGCTCAACAAAAAAAGCTTCAAGAGATGAATGTTGCTCGGGGTGCGCCGCTCAGATGGCTTTTGGAGCCGGAGTGTCCGAGGGGGCTGGGGTTTGCTGGGCCACGGCCTCGGTGCTGTGGATCTGTTGCTGTTGCTGGCGGAATTCAGCCAGCCACTGACGGGAGCGCTCGCCGCCGTCGTCAGCCAGTGCAACGCTGGATGCTCCACTGAGCAGACCGATCAATAAAATGTGCATGGGCTTCATGAACTTTCTCCAGAAAAGACCTGTGCCGTTAGTTGGGGAAATCTCTTCGGCCAGTCAATGCAGGCAGTATATGAAGTGCAACTTAACGAGAACGTGAGGGGTATATTACAGTTCTGACAGGTTGCCAATTGTGAAGAAGTGCTGGTTAACGGCAAGTGAATGTAATCACTTGCCGTTGTGGTTTATCAGAGAATGGCCAACGGATATTCCATGATCAGCCGGAACTCTTCAAGGTCCGACTCAAAGGCACTTGAGCGCACCGTTGCCTGGCGAATCCGCAGGGACAGGTCTTTCAAGGTGCCGCCCTGAAACACATATTTGGCCTCGATATCGCGCTCCCAGCGCCGCTGGTCAGTGAGTGGATCGCCAGCGGCATCACGGCGCATATACACCGCGTTCGCGTTGCTGTAGTCGGCATTGGTGCCTTTGCCGTAACGGGTCATGAACGACAGGCCGGGAATGCCGAAGGGTTGCATGTCCAGGTCATAGCGCAGTGCCCACGAGCGCTCCTTCGGCGAGTTGAAGTCGCTGTACTGGATCGAGTTGTCGAGGAAGATCGAGTCCGACTGGCGCAGGTAGTCGAAGTCATTGTCGCCGTTGTTGCGCTGGTGCGACAGGGCCAGGCGGTGGGCGCCGACCTTCACCCCGAGTTTGGCGCTCCAGATGTTGTTATTGAGCTCACCCAGCAGCTTTTTGCCCTCGTCCTGGGCGTTGTAGTAATTGAAGCCGCCAAACACCGACACCTCTTCGGTCAGCGGATAATTGACGGCCGTACCGAAGTAATACTGGTCCCAGGCGTCCTTCAAGCGGCTGCTGTAGAGGCTGAGGCTTACGTGCGGGTTGAGTTGATAGTCGCCGCCGAAGTAACCGATCCAGGGCGAGTTCACATTACCGGCATAAAATGTCGCGAAGCCCTCACGCATGCCGCTTTCGGTTGGCTGGCTCATGGAGTGCAAGCGTCCGCCTTGCAGGCTCAGGCCTTGCACGCTGGTGTTTTCCACGGTAACGCCACGGAAACTTTCCGGCAGCAGGCGTGAGTCACCGTAGTACACCACCGGGGTTTGCGGGAAGACATCGCCGACCCTGACGACGGTATCCATCAGGCGCATTTTCACTGCGCCGCCGAGTTTGCTGTAGTTGTCTTCGGGGCGATTGTCGCTGTCCACCGGCAACATGCCGAACGAGCCCTTGCCGCCGCTGCGCCCGGTGCCGGAGTCGAGCTTGAGGCCGTACATCGCAAAGGCATCCAGGCCAAACCCCACCGTGCCCTGGGTGAAACCAGACTCGAACTTGCCGATCAGGCCCTGGGCCCACGCCTCTGAGTAGCCATTGCCGGTCGGGCTGGACTGGCCTTTGCGGTCATCGCGGTTGAAGTAAAAATTGCGCGCCAGTACGTTCAACGTACTGCCTTCGATAAAACCTTCAGGCTTATCTTCAGCGGCCGTGCTGGCCAGCGGTGTTGCGCCGATCAGTGCCGCCATGATGGAAAGGGAAAGTGTACGGTTAGTGCGCATGTATCGCTCCTCGGTGTTGGCAGCTATGAGCTTTTTAGTCGCCTGTGGCGTTCTTATTGGAGGGCTGCCCCCGGATGCCGGGCGCCCGCGTCATAGTTGCAAACGCAAGATAACGGAGAGGTGTCGTAAACATTACAATTTTGCCAGTTAGATGGAATATTACGGATACGTAATTTGTACGTGAACCTTCTGACAGGGTGCGTTAGTTACTCTCGCTCTGAACTTCCAGCGATTTGAAATCAGACGAGGAGACTTTATGAAACGTTTAGCACTGGCCTTGGGCGCGGTGGTTTTTTCTCTTTCCCTGGGGGCGATGGCTGAAGCCGGAGGGGATCGCGAGATTGCTCAATTGATGCAACAGAACCAGCAAGCCATGAGCCGCTACGCCGCCAAGCAGGGCAAACCGGCACCGCAAGTGCAGGCCTACCGGTATGGCATGAAACTGGATATCGCCAAGGTGGTCAGCGTCACGCCGCCGATCCGGGCCTGTAAGGTGGTGCCTTCGCGCATGACCTATGAAGACTCCAGTGGCCTGATCAAGACCCTTGAGTACCAGGTTATGGGGCTGTGCCGTAACAACGGGAGCTGAGGCGGGGGCAAAATATAGTTGAGTTGTGGGCTCAAGCACTCTTTAGAAAACGCTAAGGGCGCCGATGGCTACACTAACACTCACTATTCTCTGCCCTCTGGTGTTCCTATGTTCAATACCCGCATGAAGCAGGAGCTGGCCGCTCTCCGTGAAGAACTGTCGAGCATGCAGCAGGTCAGAGAGAGCCTGGAACGGGAGATGCTGGCCTTGAGCCTGGATCCCGAGGGCCGGGTTGAGTGGGTCAACCAGCCCTTCCTGGATGAAATGGTCTACAAATCCAGTGACTTAGTGGGGCATATCATTCATGGTTTTGTACCGGAGCATGTCAAGCGCGACACGTTCCAGCTCCGTTTTAACAATGCCCTGAGCCGTGGCGAGCATTTTGCTGGCACTGTGCGCCTGCTGCGTGGCAACGGCAAGGAGGCGTGGTTGCGCTCCATCGTGCAGCCCGTGCGTGGCGCGGATGGGCGTATCAAGCGGTTTTCGGTGTACTCCAGCGACCTGACCCGCACCATCGAGGCTTCCCGCGAGCACGAAAACCTGATTGCGGCCCTGGTGCGCTCTACGGCGGTGATCGAGTTTGACCTCAATGGCAACGTCCTGGCGGCCAACGACCGCTTCCTGCAAAGCATGGGCTACAGCCTGGCGCAGATCCAGGGCAAGCACCACCGTATCTTCTGCGATCCGCACGAATCCAACAGCCCCGAGTACCAGGACTTCTGGAAACGCTTGAACAGTGGTGAATATGTGGCCGGGCGCTTCAAGCGCATCGACGCCCATGGGCATGAGGTCTGGCTGGAGGCGTCCTATAACCCGGTGATGGACGCCAACGAGCGGCTGTACAAAGTGGTCAAGTTCGCCACGGTGATCACCGACCAGGTCAACCGGGAGCGCGCCGTGGCCGATGCCGCCAATATTGCCTACAGCACCTCATTGCACACCGACAACAGCGCCCAGCGCGGCACCGCCGTGGTGACCCAGGCGGTGGAGGTCATGCGCGAGCTGGCCAGGCACATGGAGCAGGCCGGCGAGGGCATCGAGGCCCTTAATGCCCAGTCCCAGGTGATTGGCAGTATCGTCAAGACCATCAGCGGGATTGCCGAACAGACCAACCTGCTGGCGCTCAACGCCGCCATTGAAGCGGCCCGTGCCGGTGAACAAGGCCGGGGGTTTGCCGTCGTGGCCGATGAAGTGCGGCAGTTGGCGTCGCGTACCAGCAAAGCCACTGAAGAAATCGTTGGCGTGGTGCGCCAGAACCAGGACATGGCCCGCGATGCCGTGGCGCTGATGAGCGACGGCCGGCTGCAGGCCGAGCAGGGTTTGTCCCTGGCGGCAGAGGCGGGCACGGTGATCGTCGAGATCCAGGACGGCGCGCAAAAAGTGGTCAGCGCGGTCGGGCAGTTTGCCAACCAACTGTCGACGTAAGCCTCAGGAGGCATGCACCTCGAACAGCAACAGGTCGAACCACTGCCCATCCAGCAGGAATGCCTTGCGTGAATGCCCATATTGGGTGAACCCGCTGCGCTGCAAGACCCGCAGCGAGCCCGGGTTTTCCGGGCGTACGGTGGCCTCGATGCGCTTGAGGGCGTGTTCGCCAAAGGCTTTCTCCAGACCCAGTGCCACCGCTTGTCGGGCCAGGCCGCGCCCGGTGAACTGGGCCCCCATGCGATAGCCCAGGGATGCCGAGTGATAGTAGCGGCGGCGCACCTGGGTAAAGTTGATGCGCCCCACCAACACACCGTTTTCACGAATCAGGTACTGATAGGCGCGGTCTGCACTGGCGTCCAGCAGTGCGCTGTCGATGGCGCGCTGTACCCCGGCGACGCAGTAGTACGCCTCGGGCCGGGCATTGACCCAGCGTTCAAAAAAGGCCCGATTGGCCAGCTCGAATGCCAGCAGCTCGTTCACGTCATCCCACTGGGGAGGCGTCAATGTCAGGTTCATCCCTGGAAATCTCCAGTTTTTATTGGCTATCGGCCGAGCATCTTCACCCATCGCGACGGCGGGATGCCGAAGGTGCTGCGAAACTGCCGGGTCATGTGGCTCTGGTCGGTAAAGCCGGCGATCAGCGCCGCGTCCACCAGTGACTGGCCCTGGCCCAGCAGGTTGCGCACCAGGTCCAGGCGGCGCATGGTCAGGTAGCGATAGGGGCTGGTGCCGAACAACAGGCGAAAGTCCCGGGACAAGGCCCAGCGATCCCGCCCACAGTGCGCGGCCATTTCGTCCAGGGTGATGCTGCGCCCCAAGGCGCTGTGGATAAATTCCCGGGCGCGCTCGGCGGCCTGGTAATCGAAGGTCTTGCGGTTGACGCTGATGCCCGACGCATTGTTCAGGGCATGGGCCAGGTCGAACAACGCATCCTGTTCCTGCATTGGGTCCAGCGGGCAATCGAGCTGCTGCACAAAGGCCTGGCAGGCCCGGTGCAGCCACGGGTCGTTGGACAGCCCATTGTGGATAAAAGGCAAGGGCTTGCCGCCGAGAATCTGCTGGATCAGCGCCGGCTCCACATAAATCATCCGGTACTTGAAACCCTCGTCGCTACCGGCCCAGCCATCGTGCACTTCGTCGGGGTGGATCACCATGGTGGTGCCCGGCAGGCTGTGGGTCTGGCTGCCGCGATAATGAAAACTCTGCACGCCGAGCAGGGTGTGGCCGATGGCGTAGGTATCGTGGCGATGAGGGTCGAAGCCGAACCCGGAAAAATACGCCTCGATCCGCTCCAGGCCACTGGCATGGGGTGCCCGGTGCAGCCAGTCGATGTTTGCAGTGGGTTTGCCCATGGGATGTTTTTCAAAAAAGGTCGGATGGCGTTACGTTAACTGAGTCTGGGGCGGCTGTCTGCCAGGGTCTTGTACGATTGTGCGCGGCTGCAACGGTGGCAAATTGCTGAGCGCTCGTGGTAATAAGCCCTACATTTCCAATGTGAGGCAGGTTATGAGCAAGTTGCGGGTAGGTATTATTTTTGGTGGGCGTTCGGCCGAGCATGAAGTGTCTTTGCAGTCGGCGCGCAACATCGTCGACGCCCTCGACCGCACGCGCTTCGAGCCGGTGCTGATCGGCATCGACAAGGCCGGCCACTGGCACCTCAATGACACCTCCAACTTCCTGCTCAACCAGGAAAACCCGGCGCTGATCGCCCTCAACCAATCCAACCGCGAGCTGGCGGTGGTGCCGGGCAAGGCCAGCCAGCAACTGGTGGAAACTTCGGGCCAGGGCCTGCTGGAACACGTTGATGTGATCTTCCCCATTGTCCACGGCACCCTGGGCGAAGACGGTTGCCTGCAAGGGTTGCTGCGCATGGCCGATCTGCCGTTCGTGGGGGCCGACGTGCTGGGTTCGGCGGTGTGCATGGACAAGGACATCAGCAAGCGCCTGCTGCGCGATGCCGGTATCGCCGTGGCGCCCTTTATCACCCTTAATCGCGGCAACGCGGCACGCACAACCTTCGACCAGGCCCGGCAAAAGCTCGGTTTACCACTGTTCGTCAAGCCGGCCAACCAAGGCTCCTCAGTGGGCGTGAGCAAAGTGGCTGACGCAGCCGAGTACCTGGCCGCCATTGAACTGGCCCTGGGTTTCGATGAAAAAGTGCTGGTGGAATCGGCCGTCAAAGGCCGCGAAATCGAATGTGCGGTGCTGGGCAACGAACGCCCCATTGCCAGCGGTTGTGGCGAGATCGTGGTACGTGACGGCTTCTATTCCTACGACAGCAAGTACATCGACGACCAGGCCGCGCAAGTGCTGGTGCCGGCCGATATCAGCGTCGAGGCCAGCGAACGCATCCGTGCCCTGGCCGTGCAGGCCTTTGAAGTGCTGGGCTGCGCCGGGTTGGCACGGGTCGATGTGTTTCTGTGCGAGGACGGTGAAGTGCTGATCAACGAGGTCAACTCACTGCCCGGTTTCACCCGCATCAGCATGTACCCCAAGTTGTGGCAGGCGGCGGGGATGAGCTACAGCGAACTGGTCAGCCGCCTGATCGAACTGGCGCTGGAGCGCCATACGGCGCGCAAGGGTTTGAAGATCAGCCGCTAACCTTCAACCGCCATCGCCGGCTGGCCGGCGATGAGGCCTGTAAAGGCGATACAACCCTGGGTCAATCCCCCAACGCTTCCCCCTCACGCCGTGGATCCGCGCCGCCACTCCATGTCGCCTTGCCCTGGGCATCGTGCACTCGCACGATGGCCTGGGTGCCACTGGTCATGTCGATCTCGCTCAAGGTATGCCCTCGTTCTTTGAGCGCTGCCTTCAACGGCTCGCTGAACAGCCCTTGCTCCAGCTCGGTCGCGCCATTGCGGCTGCCGAAGTTGGGCAGGCTGATGGCGGCCTGCGGGTCGAGGTTCCAGTCGAGCATGCCCACCAGGGATTTGCTCACGTATTCGATGATCTGCGAGCCGCCGGGAGAGCCGACCGTGGCCAGTAGCTCGCCACTTTGGCGGTCGAAGACCAGGGTCGGCGCCATGGACGAGCGCGGGCGTTTGCCCGGCTCGATGCGGTTGGCCACCGGCTGGCCGTTTTCCTCGGGGATAAAGGAAAAGTCAGTCATCTGATTGTTCAGCAGGAAACCCTGGACCATCACGTGGGAACCGAATGCAGCTTCGATGGTGGTGGTCATCGACACCGCGCCGCCCTGGTCATCCACGGCCACCACTTGCGAGGTGGAAATACGCAGTGGCGAGCGATCCGGCGCGTAGGCCACCTGAACGCCCGCCGGTTGGCCGGGCCTGGCCACGCCCATGCTGCGTTCGCCAATCAATGCTGCACGGCTGGCCAGGTAGCCGGGGGCGACCAGGCCCGCGAGCGGCACCGGTACGAAGTCCGTATCAGCGAGGTATTGCGCACGGTCGGCGTAGGCCAGGCGGTCGGCCTCGGCAATCATATGCACCGCTTCGGGGGCTGGTTCCAGGCCGGCGGCTGTTGTCGTCTTCACGGGCTTGAGCGGCGCCAGGGCCCAGCGTGGGTCACGGGCTTCGAGGGCCTGCAAGGTGCCGAGGATCTGCGCAATGGCCACCCCGCCCGAAGAGGGCGGCGGCATGCCGCACACTTGCCAGCGCTTGTAGTCGGTACACAGCGGCGTGCGTTCCTTGGCGCGGTAGCCCTTGAGATCGTTCAGCGCAAGGCGGCCCGTGTTGTGATGGCCCTGGACCTTGCGGGCAATCTCCTCGGCGATCGGGCCGTGGTACAGCGCATCGGGCCCTTCTTTGGCGATACGTTTGAACACCGTGGCCAGCGCCGGGTTTTTCAACAGGGTGCCGGTGGCTTTCGGGCTGCCGTCGACGTTGAGGAAGTACGCCGCCATGTCCGGTGACTGGCTGATGTAGCGGTCGGCGGCGATCAGGCTGTGCAGGCGTGCCGAAATCGCAAAGCCTTGCTCGGACAGCTGGATCGCCGGTGCAAACAATTGTGCCCAGGGCAGGCGCCCGCTGTGTTCGTGGGCCATCTTCAGCGCGCGCAATACACCGGGGGTGGTGACCGACCGACCACCAATCTGCGCCTGGGCAAACGCCATCGGCGTGCCGTCGGCATTGAGCAGCATATCGGCCGTGGCGCCGGCCGGTGCGGTTTCACGGCCATCATAGGCCCGTACCTGCTTGCCATCCCACAGCATGATAAAGGCACCACCGCCGATCCCCGAGGATTGCGGCTCCACCAGCGTCAGCACCGCTTGCATGGCGATGGCCGCATCGATCGCCGAGCCGCCCTGGCGCAATATCTCCCTCCCGGCGGCGGCCGCCAGCGGGTTGGCCGCTGCCGCCATATGGCGTTCGGCGTGGCGTACGCTCATGTCCGTGCGATAGCCCGAACCCAGCTCCGGGGCGGGCGGCAAGTCGGGGGTGTTGGTGCTGTGGCAGGCGCCGAGGCCGAGGGCGGCGACGATCAGCGAAAGGCTGGTAAGGCGCTGGAGGCGGGGGATTAAAAGCACGCGCTGAACTCCGTTCATTTTGAGAATGATCTGTTGTCCCTGGGGGTATTGTTTTGCGGGTAGGTCGCACCTGGCAGATAGCTGCGGGGGAGAGGGCGGACACTAACAGCGGGGAGGCCGGAGCGTCAAAATCCCTCTCCCGACCTTGGCCATCGTGACCGATGCCCAATCGTGTGGGCAGAAATAAATCTATGTCAGATGTGTAGGTTTGTTGCGAGGTTTTTCATAAGTCTCTTTCTAAATGATAAGGATTCGTATTACAGTTTGTAGCCTTTAGTGCTCCATCATGGTGCGCATTGGCTCGACAAGGACTGTTTGCAATGAATAACCCCCCCTACCTTTTCAGCTCTCTTTTCCTGGCCGTTGGCATGCTGATCGCCGCCCCGGCGTTGCAGGCAGAAGAGATTGGCGAGGTCGATAAACATGCCGTTACCGAACTCGATACCTCGTTCGTCACCGCCACCGGTGGCGGCACGGACCTGCGTGATGCGCCGGCCAGTGTCAGCGTGATTACCCGCGAAGAAATCGAGCGCCAGCCGGTGTATGACCTCAATACCCTGCTGCGGCGTGTGCCCGGGGTTACCGGTGGCTTCGGCCCGGTGGGCGAGCAATCGAAAATCAAGCTGCGTGGCCTGGACGACAAGTACACCTTGATCCTGGTGGATGGCAAACGCCTCGGCGGTTCCGGAGATTTGAGCTATCGCCGCGACCTGGCGCGCCAGGACCTGAACTGGATCACCCCGAACATGATCGAGCGCATCGAGATTGTGCGCGGCCCCATGTCTTCGTTGTATGGCTCGGATGCCATGGGCGGGGTGATCAACATCATCACGCGCAAGGTGTCGAGCACCTGGAGCGGTTCGGCCAACGTCAACACCACGATTCCCGAAGATTCCGACCGTGGCCAGACCACCCAGACCAGCCTCAACCTGTCCGGGCCATTGACCGAATCCGTCGGCCTGCGCCTGGGTGCCAACCTGACCCGACGGGCTGCCGATGAGGTCACGGCACGCCTGGATAAGGAGGGCGAGTTCATGTACGGCGACGGCGCGGGCGGCGCCAAGGACCACAGCGTCAACGCGTTGCTCGACTGGAAAATCAATGATGAGCAGAGCCTGTCGTTCGAGGCCGTGCATGGCGTCGAGCGCTCCTGGTCGAGCAAAAAGACCTTTGGCGATTGGGGCGAAACCGTCGGTGCCGGCTTCGGGCCTGGCCGTTTGATTCGTGACAGCTACTCGGTGTCCCACAGCGGGGACTGGGGTTT
Organism: Pseudomonas sp. ICMP 8385; assembly: GCF_002699915.1. Lineage (NCBI taxonomy): Bacteria > Pseudomonadati > Pseudomonadota > Gammaproteobacteria > Pseudomonadales > Pseudomonadaceae > Pseudomonas > Pseudomonas sp. ICMP 8385. Next base: position 22,502 of record NZ_LKBY01000013.1, read on the forward strand.
CGGCACCTCGAAAGTCGACCTGTATCTCAACAAGTTCAAGAACGACATCGACTGGGGCAAGTCCAGCGCCGAAGAAAAAATCGCCGAAGGCAGCCTGAACATTCCGTTTGAGTTCCTGCTCAGCCAGCGCATGACCGTGGGCGGGCAGTGGAAGCGTGAAGAACTGACCAACAGTGACACCCTGGGCACGGTGCCCGTGGACTACCAAGGCGCCGCGGTTTCCGGTGCGTCGCTCAAGGGGGACTACTCGGCCGCGTTTATCGAAGATGAGGTGTACCTGCTCGACAACCTGGCCCTGACCCTGGGCAACCGTTTCGACCACAGTGCGGACTATGGCAACCACAACAGCCCGCGAGCGTACCTGGTCTACCATCCGCACCCGGACTGGACCGTGCGCGGTGGTGTGTCCAAGGGCTTCCGTGCACCGAGCCTGAAAGAGGGGAGCGCCGGTGCCGCCACCGAGTCCGCTGGTCGCGGTTGTGGCTCGTTGAAACCCCTGGGGTATGTCAGTGGCAGTTGCTGGATGGCCGGCAACCCGAACCTGTCGCCAGAGACCAGCGTCAACAAGGAAATGGGCGTGTCCTTCGACCGTGACGGTTGGGAGGCCAGCCTGACCTACTTCCACACCGACTTTGAAGACAAGATCGAATACGCCCCCCTAGGCCAATTCCAGGGCCGTTGGTGGACCATGCTGGAAAACGTCGAAAAAGCGCGGACCCGCGGCTGGGAAGGCTCGGTTCGCGTACCGCTGACTGACTCCCTGGACTGGCGCACCAACGCCACCTATATGCTGGAGAGCAAAAACCTGTCCACCGGCGAAGACCTGATCAGCGCGCCCAAGTTGTCTGCTTTCAGTGCGATCAACTGGCAGGCCACCGACACGCTCAACACCGAGCTTTCGGCGCAGCATGTCGGTAAACAGCGTGGGGTGGGTAATGACTTCGTCAAGTCATACACCACCTATGACCTGACGGCGAACCTGGCCGTAACCAAGTGGTTGACCTTGAATGGCGGCGTGCAGAATTTGCTGGATGAAGATGCGCGGGATGGTTCGACGACGTTCTATGTGCCGGGGCGTGCGTTTTTTGCCGGGGCTACGACTTACTTTTGAGGTGTCGCCATGCCCTGCGCGCACCGGCCTCCCACTGACTGAGCAGTCGCCAGGCATAAGAAAGCCCGCGCGAGGCGGGCTTTTTGAGGTGATTGCGGGTGCTCGCCGGAAACCTCAAGGGTGGATGGAGGGCCCGCGCCGCAGATGCCGGCGCCGCAGCAGGCGATAGGCCGCCGGGATCACAAACAGCGACAGTAACGGTGCGGTGATCATGCCGCCGACCATGGGGGCGGCAATGCGGCTCATCACTTCGCTGCCCGTACCGCTGCCCAACAGGATGGGTAACAGGCTGGCAATGATGACGGCAACGGTCATGGCCTTGGGGCGGACGCGCTGCACGGCGCCTTCACGAATCGCCGCAACCAGCCCGTGCTCAGTGCTGTCGCCGAGGCCTTCACGTTCGGCCCAGGCGTTTTTCAGGTACAGCAGCATAATCACGCCAAACTCAGCAGACACCCCGGCCAGGGCAATAAAACCGACGCCGGTGGCGACCGACAGGTTGAACCCCAACAGATAGAGGAACCAGGCGCCGCCCGTCAGGGCAAATGGCAGGGTGGCCATGATCAACAAGGCCTCATCGAATCGGGAGAACGTCAGGTAGAGCAACACGAAGATGATCAGCAGCGTGGCCGGCACCAGCAGTTTGAGTCGGGCGTTGGCCCGTTCGAGAAATTCAAACTGCCCCGAGTAACTCAAGCTCATGCCCGGTTGCAACTTGACCTGCTCATTGACGGTGCGGCGTAGATCGGCGACCACCGAAGCAATGTCCCGGTCACGCACATCGATATACACCCAGCCTGAAAGCCTCGCGTTTTCACTTTTGAGCATGGACGGGCCGTCGCTGACCTTGATCGTTGCCACGGTCCCCAGGGTGATCTGGCTGCCTGATGGGGTGTAGATCGGTAATTGCTCCAGGGCACCGAGCGAGTCGCGCCACTCCCGTGGGTAACGCACGTTGATCGGGAAACGTGCGAGACCTTCAATCGTCTCTCCGATATTCTCACCGCCAATCGCCCCGGCCACGATGGACTGTACATCGGCGATATTAAGCCCATAGCGGGCGGCGGCCGGGCGGTCGATGTCCACGTCGATATAGCGGCCACCCGTCAGCCGCTCGGCCAACGCGGAACTGACCCCCGGCACCTCTTTGGCCACCCGTTCCACAGCCTGGGTCACAGCATCAATCTGTGCCAGGTTGCTGCCGGCCACTTTCACGCCGATTGGGCTTTTGATCCCGGTGGCAAGCATATCGATGCGATTGCGGATCGGCGGTATCCAGATATTGGTCAGCCCGGGGACGCGCACCACTCGATCCAGTTCTTGAACCAGTTTTTCCGGGGTCATACCCGCACGCCATTGTTCGTGCGGCTTGAACTGGATCGTGGTCTCGAACATCTCCAGCGGCGCCGGGTCAGTGGCGGTTTCCGCGCGACCGGCTTTACCAAAGACATGTTCGACCTCTGGTACCGTTTTGATCAGGCGGTCGGTTTGTTGCAGGAGCTGCGCCGCTTTCTGCGCCGATAACCCTGGCAGGGCCGATGGCATATAGAGGAGGTCGCCCTCATCCAGCGGCGGAAGAAACTCGCCCCCCAAGCGCGATATCGGCCATAGCGCACTGACAAAAACCAAGAGCGCCACGAGTAGGGTGGCTTTGGGACGGCGCAGTACCGCATCCAGGGCCGGTTGGTAGAGCCTGATCAGCCAGCGGTTCAGCGGGTTCTGCTGTTCCGTGGGGATGGAGCCTCGAATCCAGTAGCCCATCAGCACCGGCACCAGGGTCACCGAAAGTCCGGCCGCCGCGGCCATGGCGTATGTCTTGGTGAAGGCCAGTGGGCCGAACAACCGACCTTCCTGCGCCTGCAGGGTGAAAACCGGAATGAATGACAGGGTGATGATCATCAGGCTGAAGAACAGGGCTGGGCCTACCTCGGCGGCGGCCTGTGTCATTACCTGCCAATGGCGTTCGCCCTTCAGTTCCTCTCCCGGGTTGGCGGCGTGCCAGGCCTCCATTTTCTTGTGGGCGTTCTCGATCATCACCACGGCGGCATCGACCATGGCACCGATGGCAATGGCAAGCCCGCCCAAGGACATGATGTTGGCGTTGATCCCTTGGTGACGCATGATGATGAAGGCAATCAACACACCGACGGGAAGCGAGACGATCGCCACCAGGGATGAGCGCAAGTGCCAGAGGAAGAGCCCGCAAACCAGGGCAATGACGATGAACTCTTCGAGCAGTTTGTAGCTGAGGTTTTCCACCGCACGGTCGATCAGCTTACTGCGGTCGTAGGTAGTGACGATTTCTACCCCCGCAGGCAGGCTGTTTTTCAGTTCGGCAAGCTTGGTCTTGACGGCCTCAATGGTCTGGCGAGCGTTCTTGCCGCTGCGCAGAATCACCACGCCGCCGACGGTCTCGCCTTCGCCGTCGAGTTCAGTGATGCCACGCCGCATTTCCGGCCCCAACTGGATCGTGGCGATATCGCCCAGGGTGACCGGCACGCCACCGGCTCCCAGCTTGAGTGGGATTGCACGGAAGTCATTCAGGGTTTTCAGGTAGCCGGAAGCGCGCACCATGAACTCGGTCTCGGCCATCTCCAGTACCGCCCCACCGGTTTCCTGGTTGGCCTTGCCGATCGCTGCGCTTACCTGCGCCTGGGTGATACCGAAGCTGGCCAGTTTCAACGGATCAAGCTGCACCTGGTACTGCTTGACCATGCCTCCCACCGTGGCCACTTCCGCAACGTTCGCCAGGGTTTTGAGCTCAAACTTCAGGAACCAGTCCTGCAAGGCGCGCAATTGCGCCAGGTCATGCTTACCGCTGCGGTCGACCAGGGCGTATTGGTAAATCCAGCCGACGCCGGTGGCATCCGGCCCCAACGCGGGCCTGGCATTGGCCGGCAAGCGGCTTTGAATCTGGCTCAGGTATTCCAGCACCCGCGAGCGGGCCCAGTACAGATCAGTGCCGTCTTCAAACAGCACATAGACAAAACTGTCGCCGAAGAAGGAATAACCGCGCACGGTCTTGGCGCCCGGCACGGAGAGCATGGTGGTGGCCAGTGGGTAGGTCACCTGGTTTTCGACGATTTGCGGCGCTTGCCCTGGATAAGGGGTGCGGATGATCACCTGCACATCCGACAGGTCCGGCAAGGCATCGATCGGCGTGTTTTGCACCGACCAGATCCCCCAGGCCGTGACAAAGAGTGTCGCAAGCAAGACCAGAAAACGGTGGGCGACGGACCAGCGAATCAGGGCGGCAATCATGGCTGGCTCCCCGCTTTATCCAGGCGCTCGACCCGTAGACCGTCATCGCTCTGGCCCAGCGCAATGCGCACCGGATCACCGGCTTTCAGGCCCTGCATCAGGGCCGGGCTGGCCAGTGGGAATGTCATGGTCATGCCGGGCATGCCCAGGGTCTTGAAGGGGCCGTGGGCGAGGGTGACTTCTGTGTCGTTGAAGCCAACGATCTGCCCATCCGCTTCATGCAAGCTGGGGGATGAGTCTGCCTCCATGCGGGCCACAATGCCCTTGAGACTGGCCTCCGAGTCGAGCAGGAACTGGCCAGACGTCACCACTTTCTGGCCCTCTTCCAGGCCTTTCAAGATCACGGTCTTGCCATCGCTTTCCTGCCCCAGTTGCACCACCACAGGACGGTAGCGCCCTGCGTCTTCGGCGAGCATCACCAGGGCGCGTTGGCCCGTGCGAATGACGGCCTCGCTCGGCACCCACAACACACTGCGCCCGGTCGAGTGGTTCAGGCGCACCTGTGCTGTCAAGCCCGGCCTGAGGCGCCCGTGCGCATTGGGCAGTTCCACCCGGACATTCAGGGTGCGGCTGTCGGCATTGGTCTCGGGCAAAATCGCGCTGACCTTGCCATTGAGCGTGGTTCCAGGGAAGGCCGGCAGGCGCGCCTCCACGGCCTGCCCGACGCTGATAGACCCGGCTTGGGCTTCTGGAACCGCCACCGCCAACCAGACACTGTCCAAGCCATTGACGCGTGCCAGGGTCTCGCCGGTCGCCAGGGTCATACCCGCACGGACATTCAGCGTTTGCAGCACACCCCCCATCGGGCTGGTGACCGTCAGGTAGGGCTGAACCTTGCCGCCACGCTCTACCTGCGCAATCAGTGCTGCCGGCATCCCGGTGAGTTGCAGGCGCTGACGGGCCGCCGCCAACAGGTCGGCATCCCCATTACGCTTCAGTGCCAGGAACTCTGTCTGGGCCGCTGCCCACTCGGGCACCAGGATATCCGCCAAGGGGGCGTTGGCTTTGAGCACATCGCCTGGAGCATGGGCGTAGACCCGTTCCACAAAGCCGGCGGTGCGCGCCTGAATCACCGCGACATCGCGTTCGTTGAACGCCAAGACACCGGTGACATCGAGGCTGGAGTCAAAGGCCCCACGGGTGACGGTTGCAAAACGCAGGCCCAGGTTCTGGGTCAGGCTCGGGTCGATACTGATGCTCGCGCGATCCGCCGCGCCGCTGGCGTACTGAGGGACCAGTTGCATGTCCATGAAGGGGGACTTGCCCGGCTTATCGAATTTTTGCTGCGGGTACATCGGGTCGTACCAATACAGGGCCTGGCGTTCATCCGGTGAAGTGAGGCGCTGTGCTGGCGCTGTGTCCATGCGTTGCTGAGCGAACCAGTAGCCCCCCGCAACCCCGAATGCCATCGAGATACCGACCAGCCAGGCTGCGTGCGATTTTTTAAGGTTCATTGGCTGGGCTCCCCATAAGCAAAATACAGACGGGCACTGGTCAGTGCGCGCTGCTCTTCCACGTCGATCTGTTTCAGGCGGGCGGTGATGAGTTCACGCCGGGCGGCCACCACGGCGTTTAAATCGCCGGTGCCGGCGCGATAACTGGCCATGCTCAGTTCGACCTTTTCCTGGGCCAGCGGCAACAGGCTTTCCTGGTTTCGGCGCACGGCACGACTCAGGCGCTCATAGTCAGCCAGTTCGTTCTCCAGTTGCTGGATATGCTCGCGTGACTGGGCTTCGCGCTCGGCCTCAAGCTGGTTGAGTTCAGCCTGTTTGGCCGCGATCTTGGGGTTTTGGCGCGAGTCTGGAAACAGCGGCAGGTCCCATGAAAACTGCACATTGACCATGTCGCCGAACTGCCGGTCACGATGTTGATAATCCAGTTCCCAGCTCCAGTCCGATTGCTTTTGCGCCTGGGCCTCGCTGATCTTGGCCTGTGCTTCACGGGTCATCGGTGCAAACGCGGCCAGCCTGGGGTGGTGTTGCAGCTTATGGGGGTAGCCGGAGGTATCGATGGGCCATTCAGGCAAGCGGCCCACCGGCGTGTCGTTGGCGGCGGCACCAATCCAGCGTTTGAGGGCCGCTCGGGCCTGCGCTCTCTGGAGCAGCAGATCGTCCTGCTGCTCTGCCAACAGAGCCGCTTCCTGTTTGGGGGTTACCGCGTCGGCGGGCTGGGCGCGGCCACCGGCAATCTGGGCGCGGACGGCCTCGCTCAGCAGGCGGTTTTCGGTGTAGAAGTCTTGGAAGAGCGCATTTTTACGTTCAACCGAGTAGCTGCTGATCCAGGCCAATGCCGTGGATTGCCGAACGTTCAGGCGCTCGATTTGCCGCTCGGCCGAGGCTCTTTCAACGGCGGCATCGGCGACCTCGATGCGGGCTTTGCGCTTGGCAAGGTTGGGCATTTCTTGCCTGATCCCGACCATTTGCGAGGTCATGAAGTCCTGGTTAAGGCTCCAGCGATTCGGCCCGCCAATGGGGTAGTTCTGCACACCCAGCAGGAGCTTGGGGTCAGGCAGTTCACCTGCCGGGATGGCTGCGCTAGTGGCAGCCTGGATTCTGGCGTCTTGTGCGGTCAGTGACGGCGCAGTGTTTTCAGCCAGGCGCAGCGCTTCATCGAGTGTCAATTGGGCAGCGAGGCTTGGCCAAGACAGTACGCTTGCGACCAGGCCGGCCACGAGCGACCAACCTATGCAATAGCACTTGGAGTTCATGTCTATGATTCCTGTGATCATCCACTGCGCGCGTCAAAAGACATGCACGCAGCTAGTCCACCCCGCTAATGCGGGATGAGGCTCAAGGTGGGGCAGGAATCAAGCGCGAGGCGGTCGCCATACCCCGGATGGGGTCTGCATGGGGAGGGAATCGCTGAAAAAGGACAATACTACGGGGTTGAACAGGGGCACAGGAGGCGTGAAGAGCAAGACTTGCAGCATGCTCCCCGCCTTGCATTCCTGGCCGGGCTTACAAGGTTTGCCGTGCTCGATGAAGCTTTTTGCATCGTTGCAGCAGTCTAGCCCCATGTCGTTCATCATCGTCATGCCCATGGTTTTCATGGGGCACGGTTCTGTTGATGCCGCAACGCCCGCCATCCCGCTGAGAGGAAGCGTCAAGCTGAGCATGAAGATGAGGCACAACCGCAGATAGCGTTTCATGGGCTGGAGTGTAGTCGCTGAAAAGGGTGCTACGGGATGCATATTCTCGACAGCCTGCCGAGCGTCCTGATGCAGACGATATCACCGCATCTGAATTAAGCCAGCATTATCACGGCAGCGGGCAGGCTTTTCGACGCGCACGGTTTTGCCTTAAACGGGCTGCCCTCTGCTAAACCGAGGTCAACGTTCCTCGCTGTAACTCCTGGGTCGTCTCCAGGATGAAATTGCGCAACCAGCGATTGTGCAGGTCGTCGTTGCGCTCTACGTCCCAGATCATGAACACGCGAAAAGCCGGTACGAAGATCGGCACCGGGCTGACGGTCAGGCGCGCGATCCTGGCGTAGGACAGCGCCGCAAACGTTGGCAGGGTGGCGATTACGTCGCTGTGAACCAGGGTGGCCAGCGCTCCTGAAAAGTGGGTAAAGGACGCCGAAACCCGGCGTGAGATCCCTTCGCTTTCCAGCAGATCATCCACAAAACCGCGCCGGCCATCAAAGGACACCCGTACATGCTCGTGCTTCAAGTATTCCTCACGGGTGAGCGGGCTTTGAATGTTCAGGCGCGGGCCGTCGTACAGGCATGAATAGGACGATGAGAACAAGACCTGGGAGGAGTAGTGAGAGGTGAACTCCTTGGGTTCGGAGCACAGCACCATATCGATATCCGGGTCGGCCAGGGCGGTTTTCCAGAGGGAGCTGTTGGTCTGGTGGAAGGCAAAGTTCACAGAAAGCCCCTTGGCGCGAGCTTCGTTGACCAGCCTGGGCGAGAGGTAGCTTTCAATGTCATCCGACAACGCAATGTTGAAGGTTCGGCTTGATGACTCGGCGGCAAACAGGGGTTGCCGGTCGATGATGGCGCTGACCGCCGTCAGCGCTTGCACGACCTTCGGCGCGATCTCCAAGGCGCGGCGCGTCGGGACCATGCCCGCGCCGGTACGGATAAACAAATCATCATGAAACTGCTCGCGCAACCGTTTGAGCGACGAGCTGACGGCACCCTGCGTCACGTGCAGCACCGCCGCCGTCCGGGTCACACTCCGCTCACTCATCAGGCACTGAAAGATGACCAGGAGGTTAAGGTCGATCCGGCTAATATTAGTAACTCTAATCATGGGCATCTTTCGTATTCGTTTGATTAATTTGCCTTGGGATTCTTAAGCTCAACTCAAGCCAATACAACAAAAATAGGATGCTCTGTATGGAAAAGATGATAGTGCAGCCACAAAGCGCTGATCAGACCGTTGCCCTTGGCGAGGGTGCTGAACTGCGCAAACGGGCGATTGCCGTGGGTATCGGTAATTTCATGGAGTGGTTCGACTTTGCCATTTATGGCTATTTCGCGGCCGTGATCGGACAAATTTTTTTCCCCTCCACAGCGCCAGGCGTTTCGCTGTTGTCGTCGCTGGCGGTGTTTGCCGTGGGGTTTCTTTCTCGGCCACTGGGGGCCGTCGTACTGGGGCCGATCGGTGACAAACTTGGCCGGCGTGCGGTATTGATCATCACGGTGTTCGGGATGGGGCTGACGACCACCTTGATTGGCTTGTTGCCAGGCTACGCCTCTATCGGGATCGCCGCTCCGGTCCTGCTCGTGGCGCTGCGCTTCTTGCAAGGGATGATGGTGGGGGGCGAATGGTCAAGCGCGGGCATCTACATCGTCGAAAGTGCGCCGGCCAATCGTCGGGCCTCGGCGGCCAGCGTGATTACCGCGACCGCGGGCGCGGCATTTCTCTTTGGCACCGCGATTGCGGCCGTCATCAACAGTTCGTTATCTAGCGAAGAAGTGATGCAGTGGGGTTGGCGCATTCCTTTCGTCGCCTCCATCCTGATGGCCGGCGTGGCCATGTATATCCGCCGCAAGCTAGGCGATACGCCGGTCTACGCCGAACTCGAACGCAAGCGTGCCAATAACACCCTGGAAACGGTATCTGCCCAGGTGAAGTGGCGGGCATTTGTGATTTCGTTTGCCTTCGCCGCCCTGTTCGGGGTTTCGCTGTACTACTTCATCACCTACGCCAATACCCACCTGACACAAACCGTTGGCCTTGGCAAACCGACGGCCCTGTGGCTGTGTAGCGCGGCGCTGGTGGTCTACACGCTGATCAACCCGATTGTTGGGCGCCTAAGCGATCGTTTCGGTCGCCGTCCCTTTGTGCTGACGGCGGCACTGGGGCTGACCGTGCTGGCTTATCCGGTGTTTTTGTTGATGAACACCGGCAATTACATCGCGATTCTGGCGGGGTTGTTGATCATGGCGGTGCTGGTGGCAATTACTGCCGTGATGGATGTGGTGTTGCTGGTCGAGGTGTTTCCTGCGTCCATCCGCTCCACCGGCGCGGCGGTTGGGCACAACGTGGCATTGGCGTTGCTGGCAGGCCCCGGTCCGTTTATTGCGGTGGCGTTGATCCAGGCCACCCACAACCCAAATATTCCGGCGATGTACCTGGCGGGTGTCTCGCTGGCCTGCTTCATCGTTCTGTGGTTCCTGCTGCCTGAGACCAAAGATCGGGACATCACTCGTGGCTAACCCCGCCACGTTCTATTGATACGAGGGAAACTCATGTTCAAAGCAGCCGTTGTTCAAGCATCGTCTATTCCGTTTGAGCCCTATTTGAGCGCCGAGAAAGCCGCCGGGCTCATTCGAGAGGCCGCCGAAAAGGGCGCCGCGTTGGTGGTGTTTCCCGAGGCGTTCTTGGGGGGATACCCTAAGGGCGCGGCCTTCGGCACCGTCGTCGGCAGTCGCAACGACACCGGTCGTGCGCACTTTCAGCGCTACATGGACGGCTCGATCACCCAGGACGGCCCGGAGTTGGCGCGCCTTGGCGAGGTGGTGAATGAAACCGGGGTGCATGTGGTGATGGGCATCATTGAGCGTGTAGGGCGAACGCTGTATTGCTCATCCGTGACATTGGCGCCTGGCAAAGGTATTGCCGGCTATCACCGCAAGCTCATGCCGACCGGGCAGGAACGGATCATCTGGGGGTTTGGCGATGGCTCCAGCATTGCCCCGGTGGACACGCCGCTCGGTCGAATCGGGACTGTGATCTGTTGGGAAAACTACATGCCCGCCTTGCGCCAGGCCATGTATGCACAAGGCACCGAGATCTACTGCACGCCCACTGCCGATGACCGCCCGACCTGGGCCTCCTCCATGGTACATATTGCCGTGGAAGGGCGGGTGCATGTGCTCTCGGCCTGCCAGGCAATCACCCTGGCCGAGTACCCGGCACACTACCGTGACGACTTTGCCCTGGAGGCTCAAGACAGCGACTACATCATGCACGGCGGCAGCATGATTGTAAGCCCGGCGGGTCAAGTGCTGGCGGGGCCGGTATTTGACCAGGAAACCATTCTCTACGCCGATATCGACCTGTCCGCGGGACTGGCCAGTAACCTCGACTTCGACGTGTGCGGCCACTATTCCCGCCCCGAAGTGTTTCAGCTCAAGGTCAACACTGCACCGATGCAGCCTGTGGTGTTTGACGCAAGCTAAGACGCAAGGCTGCGTATAGGGAGACAAGAAAGCCCGCACTAAGCGGGCTTCTTGAGGTGATTCATAGACGGCTGTAGGCCTCTTTAAACCGATGTTTATGGATTTTCCAGCGGCCCAGGTATGAACCCTTCGCCCCTGAGGGACTTAATGACACCTCGAATCAGATAGTTATTAGAAAAACCGATTGTGTACTGCCTCGCGCCTGCGTTTAGCGGTAAAAGCATCCCTTGGTCTACCAGTTTTTTGATCAGGTAAGTCCGTTGATTGCTCGACTGCCGAGGGAGTACGGAGGCTATATCTGCAGATTTTACGACCTTCAATTTTATTGCGGCCGACAGCACTGCCTCTTCCGTCCCCGTGATCCATTCTCTTTCCCTTGCGAAGGCCACAGCAGGGACAAGTATGCATTGGGTCAGATATGCGTAGTCGGTGAGGCGATCGACTTTCTCCAGCTCATCACGAATGCCTTCCAGCACGTATGTACACCACTCCTCTAGCCCTTCCTTTGTGCCTTTGTCGGCGGTGGCAAGCATTGCGTAATAGCGCTCACGGTCATTGCAGAAGACGGCCGTAGGATTGAGGACGCGGCCGCCTGCGTTGACGTTGAAACCATACTTTATCAGGAGAGCATAGGTCAGCAGTCTTACCACGCGGCCATTGCCATTGCCGAATGGATGTATCCATCCAAACCTATGGTGAGCGAGCGCAACCTTCATGAGGCCATATTTTGGAGAGTCTTCGTGATTCACGAATTCGACAAGTTCCTGCATGTAGGCTTGAACCTGGATGAAATCGGGAGGCAGATGATCAGACTGGGATATTCTGACATTCCCGCTGCGATAGGCTCCGGGTATTTTGTCGCCTTCACGAACCAGATCGTTTACGGTCATCGCGTGAAGCTCTCGAATCATCTGCTCTGTCAGCGCAGCGCCGGGCGTCATGATCTGCTCGATGTAATCCATTGCCTTTTCAATATTGGCAACCTCGCGCAGTTGGTCCGTGTCCTGAGCCTTACCATCTACCTTGCTATCGATGTAGTCCGCCAAAGTAGTGTGATTGCCTTCTATACGTGCAGAACCGAGGCTTTCCAGCGCATGGAAAAGCGATTTGAGCTGGTAGAACACCGGTGGTGGCGTATCGCCTTCAAGCCTTAGGCGACGTAGGTGCTCCAGTTCACTCAGTACATCGACTAGGTCCGAGTCAAAGGAAGGATTGAGAAGCTCAAGATCGTGATGGGTAAACGTAGGCATATAGAAAAGTATCTCAAGCCAGCCAAAAGATTATCTTGAAAAAAGCCAGGGAAGCCACCGTAATTAAAGGTGTTTGCTTAGCAGGCGCTAAAAATTATCTTGAATTCAGTCTTGAGGCAACTCAAAAGTGAGTAATGAATAAGTGACAAATCTTGGTAGTTAGCGGGGGTTCCATGGCTAGGACGCGCTATCGGTAGGCCCGCCAATGCGGTATTGGAAAGGGGGCGGCGTTTTATCTCGGATCGCTTCATTTAGGCTTGTGTCCCCTCGGATCAATTATTTTTCGAGGAGACACAGAGAGAGGGTATAGGGGGATACAAGCAGAGACAGCCAGAAACAAGAAAGCCCGCACGAGGCGGGCTTCTTGAGGTGATTCATAGACTGCTGTAGACATCTATGGATCGGTACTTGGTGGCTACACAGGGACTTGAACCCCGGACCCCAGCATTATGAATGCTATGCTCTAACCAACTGAGCTATGTAGCCAAGTGGCGCGCATTATTCGCGTAGAACGGGAATGCGTCAAGCGCTTTTTTGAAAATTTATCTACGCTATCAACTGTTTAAGGAAAACGCCGGGTGAAGCGACCCGTGGCTGGGGGGTTGCGCTGGTCTTAAGCCTAAGCCGATCAAAGGGTGGGAGCGGGCTTATGTGGGGGGCTTGCCCGCGATGGCTGAGTATCAGTCGATACATTAGTTGGCTGATCCACCGTGATCGCGAGCAAGCCCACATTTGATTTGGGGTGTTCTAGCGTCCGCGTACGGGGGCAGGCAGGTGTTGTAGAACAGGGCGTCTTCAACGCTGCCACCGCCCCCACCAGGCACAAGGCGAAGGATGCTCTAGGAAAGGTCCCTCAAGTTAAAGGGATTCATCTTGCTGGCCCTTTACAAACCGTGACCGCTGCATCGATTCACCTACTCGTTAGCCTGCTAACGGGATAGCCTTCCTGCCCACAAAAATGGCACATTGTCGCACCTGCACCTGTGCATCCATCTGCTGTACGGAAACGTTCCTCATGGCTCTTACCAATTCCCAGCCTTCAGTGGCTACGACGCCGGCCGCGGCGCAATCCAGCCCGTTGGTCATGCGTATCATCGGCGCCGTGGCACTGGCGCACTTGATCAATGACTTGATCCAGGCGGTATTGCCGTCGATCTATCCCATGCTCAAGCAAAGTTATGGCCTGACCTTTACCCAGGTCGGCCTGATTACCCTGACGTTCCAGCTCACGGCCTCGTTGCTCCAGCCGTGGGTGGGGTATTACACCGATCGCCATCCCAAGCCGTTCCTGTTGCCCTGTGGGATGATCTGTACGCTGGTGGGGATTTTGATGATGTCCCAGGTCGGCAGTTTCCCGCTGATCCTGCTGGCGGCGGCGTTGATCGGCATTGGCTCCTCGACCTTCCACCCGGAAGCCTCCCGCGTGGCGCGCCTGGCCTCGGGTGGGCGCTATGGCCTGGCGCAATCGACGTTCCAGGTGGGCGGTAACGTTGGTTCCGCGTTTGGCCCGTTGCTGGCGGCGGCGATCATTATTCCGTTTGGCCAGGGCAATGTGGCCTGGTTTGGCCTGTTCGCGGTGTTTGCCCTGGGGGTGCTGTATGCGATCAGCCGTTGGTACCGCAACCATCTGAACCTGTTCAAGCTCAAGCAGGGCCAGGCCGCCACCCATGGCCTGTCGAAAAACCGCGTGCTCGGCGCGCTGGTGGTGCTGGGGCTGTTGGTGTTTTCCAAATACTTCTACATGGCCAGCTTCACCAGTTACTTCACCTTTTACCTGATCGAGAAGTTCGACCTGTCGGTGGCCAGTTCCCAGTTGCACCTGTTCCTGTTCCTCGGTGCGGTGGCGGCGGGCACGTTCTTTGGTGGGCCGATTGGCGACAAGATCGGCCGCAAGGCGGTGATCTGGTTTTCGATCCTCGGTGTGGCGCCGTTCACCTTGCTGTTGCCCCATGTGGACCTGTTCTGGACCAGCGTACTCAGTGTGGTGATCGGTTTTATCCTGGCCTCGGCGTTCTCGGCGATTGTGGTGTACGCGCAGGAGCTGGTGCCGGGCAACGTAGGAATGATCGCCGGAGTGTTCTTTGGCCTGATGTTCGGGTTTGGCGGGATTGGCGCGGCGTTACTGGGCTACCTGGCAGATATCCACGGCATCGAGTACGTGTACACGCTGTGCTCGTTCCTGCCGCTGCTCGGGGTGCTGGCGATTCTGTTGCCGCGTTCGAAAAAAGCCTGAAGCCGGGAGGTGCGCCCTATCCCTGGGCGATCCCTCTCCTACTGGAACGGGTGAGATTTTGTCGCACGTTTCAACTGCTCCCGTGCCCGCGACAGGCGGGAGCGGACGGTGCCAATCGGGATCTCCAGGGCATTGGCGGTGTCCTGGTAGCTGCCGTCGGTTTCCAGTGAGGCATACAAGGTGTTGCGCATTTCCAGGGGCAGGTGCTGGATTGCATTGAGGGTGTTTTCCAGCCGGCGATTGATCTCGAATTGGCGGGCCAGGTCCTGCTCTTCGTTCTGCCCGTGGGACAGCGATTCATCGAACTCGCAATGCACCGGCTTGGCATAGATACGGCGAAAGTGATTGCGGATCAAATTCAGCGCGATCCCGCACATCCAGGTGCTCAGTGACGCCTGTGCGCTGAAGTGATGCCGGTTGCGCCAGGCCTCCAGGTACGTCAGTTGCACGATATCGTCCGCATCCTCCGGGTTCAGTACGCGCTTATGAATGAACCTGCGCAGGCGTTTGTGGTGGTCGTCGGACAGATCCTGGATGGATTGGCCAG
The DNA here is from genome assembly GCF_002699915.1 of Pseudomonas sp. ICMP 8385. Taxonomy (NCBI): domain Bacteria; kingdom Pseudomonadati; phylum Pseudomonadota; class Gammaproteobacteria; order Pseudomonadales; family Pseudomonadaceae; genus Pseudomonas; species Pseudomonas sp. ICMP 8385. The sequence continues at coordinate 37,541 of NZ_LKBY01000013.1, forward strand.
GGTCTCGGGGAAGATTTACTAAAACACTGATAGGGATATCCATGATTTTTCCTCAGGGTATAAGCAGTCGAAATGGTTTCGACGAGAACCCTGTTAGCACCGCTTGTGCCAAGCGCGGAAAGTCTCTATCTAATTGATAAATTTAAGGAAATATCTTGTTTTAGGTGTTTTTTTTGCAAGGCCTTGCACAAAGCACCGTGGGTTTGTGCCGGTATTTTCATCGCTCGTGCCAAGCGGATGAAGATGGAACTGTATCGGGCGTTCCAGCCACACAAGGATACGAATCTCTTGTCCTGGCACTCCCATGAAAGTCGATCCCAACCTCGATGTGCAAAATCACCCACCGCTGAGTCAATCCGCACCTGTACGGATAGAGGGTGGGCAACCTCCACAGGTCAATACGCCGGCCGTTGACGATCTCAGTACGCTGTTCGCGCAAGAGGTCGAGTTCCACGGCAAGGCGTTGGGGCAGCGCCAATTGGGCTTGCGCCCCATGCCCGCCGAGCAGTTGACCCAGCTCTATGAGCAACTGGGGCATCCGGCCCAGGCGAAAATGGCGACCGTCGCCCGTAATATCCGCACCCAGTTGCTGCTTGGCGCCAGCGTCGGCAAGGTGATGGATATCTCCGGCAACGATCCGGCGCGGGCCTATGTGGTGCTCAAGCACGTGGCGCTTCAGGCGGATACCGAGGGGCGTACCACAGAGGCTAATCTGGCACGCCGCTCCCTGGCTGACCTGGAGGCTGACTACAAGCCGCAGATCCAGGCGGGCCTGAATACCGCGATGGCGTTGCAGGCGGGCAGTGATGACCCGCAGATGCGCCAGGCTGTGCGCAGCATGTATTACACCAGCGTGGTCGAGACCCAATCGCTGGCGAACCTGATGAGTTCGCTGTTGGGGCTGTACGGTGAAGACCGCTTCGAGTCCGGGTTGAGGCTGATCAGAGGGGCCTTGGCCGCTGATGCTGGCGCGGAGAACTCGTCGGTCGACCGGAGCAAGTTGCGATCCTTGCTGCGGAGCCTCGAAGACTGTAACCGATTGAGTGGCGTGCTCGCGAGCTGCAAGACGCTGATCGGGCAGGCCCTTCTGTTGCATCCCGAACTGCACCTGGATCCGGTGGGGTTGTTGCAGCGCATGCTGGGGTATGCAGCCAGCGGTCTGACGCCCAACGAAATCAGGCACCTGGCCCGGGACCTGGGGGGCAATGACCAGGCTCATCAGTTGAGTTTCCTCAGCACCTTTTTCCCGGAGATCAAGGCGCTGCCCATGGCCTGGTGGTGTGATGCAAGGCGCCGCGAAGAGGCCGTGAACAGCTACAAGCAGGTGCTGTATGAATACGCCATGCAGGAGCGAGGCGCGCGGCATACCCACACTTGGCCGGAATTGAAGGCATGAATGCTTTACGGGCAATCAATGCGATGTTGTTGAAGGTTGCACAACGCGCCGAGGTACTGGGCGCGGTGGTGGTCATGGCCATTGTGTTTATCTTTATCGTGCCGTTGCCCACCTGGCTGGTGGATATCCTGATTGCGGTCAATATCTGTATTTCGTGCTTGCTGATCGTGTTGGCGTTGTACTTGCCGGGGCCGCTGGCCTTTTCCTCGTTTCCGTCGATCCTGCTGCTGACCACCATGTTTCGCCTGGCGTTGTCGATTGCCACCACGCGCCTGATCCTGCTGGAGCAGGATGCCGGTGACATTGTCGAGGCGTTCGGCAACTTTGTGGTGGGCGGCAACCTGGCGGTGGGGTTGGTGATTTTCATGATCCTGACCCTGGTCAACTTCCTGGTGATCACCAAGGGTTCGGAACGGGTCGCGGAAGTGGCGGCGCGCTTTAGCCTGGATGCAATGCCCGGCAAGCAGATGTCCATTGACAGCGACCTGCGCGCCGGCCTGATCGATGGCAACCAGGCCCGGGACAAGCGTGAGCAACTGTCGCGCGAGAGCCAGTTGTTCGGGGCCATGGACGGGGCCATGAAGTTCGTCAAGGGGGATGCCATCGCCGGGCTGATCATTGTGGTGATCAACTTGCTGGGCGGTTTTGCCACCGGCATGTTCCAGCATGGCATGAGCGCCGCCGACTCCATGGCGCTGTACTCGGTACTGACCATCGGTGACGGCCTGATCGCGCAGATCCCGGCCCTGCTGATCTCGCTGACAGCCGGCATGATCATCACCCGTGTGGCGCCGTCCGGGCGCAACAAAGGCAGCAACAACATGGGCGCCGAGATTGCCCGGCAGATGACCAGCGAGCCCAAGAGCTGGATGATCGCCTCGGTGGGCATGCTCACCTTCGCCACGCTGCCGGGGATGCCCACGGTGGTGTTTATCCTTATTTCGTTGATGACCGGCAGCCTCGGTTATTACCTGACGCGCCGGCGCCAGCGCGAGGAACAGTCGCAGGAACCGGTTACCGATAGCGTCCCACCAGAGCAGAACGGGGTGGAGGACTTGCGTGGTTTTGATCCCTCACGGCCGTACCTGTTGCAGTTTCCGCTGGCCCTGCAGGAGAGCCCGCTGGTTGCGCAAGTGATCCACGGGGTGCGCCAGAGCCGCAATAGCCTGGTCACCCAGATCGGCTTGACGCTACCGCCGTTTGAGGTCGAGTACGCGCCTGCGTTGGCCGACGATGAGTTTCGTTTCTGTGTCCATGAGGTGCCCACGTTGAAGGCGACGCTGGGGCACTGGGTGGGCGTGGAGCTTGCGGCATTGGCCAGCGAGCCTGAAAGCGGGACCCGGGGCCTGGTCGAACGCGACGAACAGGACTGGATGTGGTTTGCCCCCGATGACCCGGTGCTGGCGGACGAACACCTGGCGCGTTCGACGGCGTACAGCTTGCTTCAGGAGCGCATGACGCGGGCGATGCTGCTCAGCGGCCCGCAGTTCCTCGGGATCCAGGAAAGCAAGGCGATTCTCAGTTGGCTGGAGTTCAACCAGCCGGAGTTGGTGCAGGAGCTGCAGCGGATCATGCCGCTGTCGCGTTTTTCGTCGGTATTGCAACGCCTGGCCGGTGAGGGCGTACCGCTACGGGCTGTGCGCCTGATTGTCGAGGCGTTGATCGAACACGGTCAGCATGAGCGTGAACCGGATGCCCTGGCCGACTATGCGCGCATAGCCCTCAAGTCGCAGATCCTGCACCAGTACAGCGAAGCCGACGGCCTGCATGCCTGGCTGCTGTCACCTCACACCGAAAACGTGTTGCGCGATGCCCTGCGCCAGACCCAGACGGGGGTGTTCTTTTCCCTGGATCACGAAAGCAGTGCAGCGTTGGTCAGCCTGCTCAAGCAAGCCTTTGCTGTGCGGCCCAAGAGCAAGAGTGTGCTGCTGGTGGCGCAGGATTTGCGCAGCCCCTTGCGCACCCTGTTGCTGGAGGAGTTCAACCATGTGCCGGTCCTGTCGTTTGCCGAGCTCAGTGCTTCGTCCAAGGTCAAGGTGCTGGGGCGCTTTGATCTGGCTCGGGACGATCTGATGCGCGAGGAGGTGGCATGAGGACGTCGAAGGCTGTTGTCATTCCTGCGGTCATGAGGCCTGGTGATGTTTGAGTTGCGCGTGCTTGATGGTTTGCACCTGGGGGCTGCGCTGCCGCTGTTTGGCGGGCAGTGGCTTATTGGGGCCCACCCGGATGCGGATCTTTCGCTGTATGACGAAGGTATTGCCGAGCGTCATGTGCTGTTGCGTTTTATTGAACAGCGCTGGTCGGTACAGGCCGAAGAAGGGCTGGTGCGGGCCAGCGACGGTCGGCTTCTGGCGCAGATTGCCGACCTGGCACTGGGTACGCCTTTTATGATTGGCAATGTTCGCCTGTGCGTCACTCTGGCCGACCAGCCCTGGCCGCAGGCACCGGTGTCCGCGGCCGTTGCGCCGGCGCCCAGGCCGGCCGGCCAGGCGGGGCCGGCGTTGATGTTGTCCTCGATCTCCGGGCCGCAGCAGAAACGCATGATCAGCCTGGTACTGGTGATTGCCGTGATCATCACGGCGGTGGGCCTGGCCACCACGGGCGACCATGAGGCCCAGGCGTCGTTGATGCCAGTGGAAAGTCAAAAAAACGCGCTGGACTCACCCTACGACGTCCGCCAACAACTGCTGAAAATGCTCAACGAGCGTGAGTTGGGCAATCGGGTCCGCCTGCAGGTGATCAATGGCCAGGTGACCCTTGATGGCGATGTGTCCCAGGACGACGTGGGGTTGGTGTCGCGCATGCTCAATCGTTTTGGCGAGCAGTTCGAGACGTCTGTGCCGGTGATCAGTCGCGTCAGGGAACGCAGCGCCGAGCTGCCGTTCAAGATCCTGCAGATCGTCGGCGGGCCCAATGGCCATGTGGTCCTGGACGAGGGCAGCCGGTTGTTTGTCGGCGATGAAGTGGATGGCTTGCGCCTGGTGTTGATCGATAACAGCAAGGTGGTGTTCGACGGCGTACAGCGCTATGAGGTGCGCTGGTGAGCGCCGAGTTGCAGGCACGCCTGCAAGCCTGGCAGCAAAACCGGGCACAGGCGCTGGCCAATTTCGCGCCGGTCTCGGTGCGTGGGCGGATCCAGCGGGTCAACGGCATGTTGCTGCAATGCCGCTTGCCCGACGCGCGGATCGGTGATTTGTGCCAGGTGGAAAAGTCCACGGGTGACTACATGCTGGCCGAAATTATCGGTTTCGATCAGCAGGATGCGGTGCTCAGTGCCCTGGGCAACCTTGAAGGCGTGCGCGTGGGGGCCAGTGTCGAGCAGTTGGGGGTTGCGCATCGGGTGCGGGTCAGCGATGACCTGTTGGGCCAGGTGCTGGACGGCTTTGGCCGCCCGATTGCGGGGGAGGGAGCCAGCGCCTTTGTCGAGGCGCACGCGCAGGACACCAGCCTGGTGTTGTGCGAGGCGCCGCTGCCCACCGAACGTCCGCGGATCAACCGCGCATTGGCCACCGGGGTGCGCTCGATCGATGGCCTGCTGACCCTGGGCGAAGGCCAGCGCGTGGGCCTGTTTGCGGGCGCCGGTTGCGGCAAGACCACCTTGCTCGCGGAGATCGCCCGTAACGTTGACTGCGATGTGATTGTGTTCGGCCTGATTGGCGAACGGGGCCGTGAGTTGCGCGAGTTTCTCGATCACGAGTTGGATGAGCAACTGCGGGCCAAGGCGGTGCTGGTGTGTTCGACATCCGATCGTTCGAGCATGGAGCGCGCTCGCGCGGCCTTCACCGCGACGGCATTGGCCGAAGGCTACCGACGCAAGGGCAAGCGGGTCTTGCTGCTGATCGACTCCCTGACCCGTTTTGCCCGGGCCCAGCGCGAGATCGGCCTGGCCGCCGGCGAACCGCTGGGGCGTGGCGGCCTGCCGCCGTCGGTGTACAGCTTGCTGCCGCGCCTGGTGGAGCGTGCAGGGCTGACCCGCGAGGGGGTGATCACGGCGATCTATACGGTGCTGATCGAGCAGGACTCCATGAGCGATCCGGTGGCCGATGAAGTGCGCTCGCTGCTCGATGGCCATATCGTCTTGTCGCGCAAATTGGCCGAGCGCGGCCACTACCCGGCGGTGGATGTGCTGGCCAGCCTGTCACGGATTTTGAGCAACGTCGCCGAGCCCGCGCATATCCAGGCCGGGACGGCACTGCGCCGCTTGTTGTCGGCGTACCAGCAGATCGAGCTGATGCTCAAGCTGGGGGAATACCAGCCCGGCAACGATGCCCTGACGGACCTGGCCGTGGACAGCCGCCAGGCGGTGGATGGCTTCCTGCGCCAGGACTTGCGCGAGCCGGCATCGATGCCGATGACCCTCGATCAATTGATGAGCCTGACGACCCATGTCCCTTTCTGAACTCGACACCTTGCGGCGTTTGCGCAGGCATCGCGCCGACCGGGCCGAGCGCGCGTTGCGTGAGGCCAAGCGGCACCAGCAGGCCTTGTTGGCGCAAATCCAGCAGGCGCAGCAAGCGCTTGAGCAGACCCGCCTGGAGGAAATCGAGAAAACCGCAGAGCTGTTGGAGAAGCACCAGGGGCAGGTGCTCTCGCTGTCCCAGCTCAAGGCCTGGGGAACCCAGGAGCGCACCTTGTCCGCCGGGACCCGGCGTGAAGAAGGGCAGTTGCATGAGCTGCATGGTCGGCGTGAAGAGCAGGTGGTGCAGGTCGCCAGTGCGCAGAAGCAGGTGAGCCAATGCCTCAAGGAGGTCGAGAAACTTCAGGAGTTGTCCGTTTTGTTGGCTCAGGAAGACATACAGGAAGAAATATGACGCAAGTTCCAGCAAGCAAACCCGAACGCCCGCGTCTGCGTGAGCCTCGGGACGACAGGGAGCCGGTGATGGTGGGCGGCATGGCCAGGGAGCTGGGGCAGCTGTTTACTCATCTGCTTGGCGATAACGAAGAGGGCGCCGGTTACGGCTCAGCGACCATGGGCGCTGCGGCGTCCGCCGATATCTTGATGATTGAAGCCATGACCGGCCAGTTGCTCCCCCAGATCCGTGGAGGGGTGCAATGGCCCTTGCAGGCGTTGCTGTATCTGCCGCGCCTGGGGCGGATCAACGCCAGCGTGCGCCGTGAACAGGGGGCCTGGAGCATCGAGCTGGCGGCGGAGCAGGAGCTGACCGCCCGTTGGCTGGGGGGCGTGCGCCAGGGGTGTGAGGAGCGTTTGGCCGAAGGGTTGGGCCAGCCGGTCAATGTGCATCTGGTGCATGTGGGTACGGCATGATCCTGCCGACCTTGGTTATTCCATCGGTCAAAAGCGGCACGGTGGCGGCGAGGCTTCGTTTGGGGCGTGGCTTGCGCATGGCGTTTACGGTCCAGGACCAGCAGGGAGAGTTGCTGCTTGAACCCGGGCGCGCGCCCAGAAGCGCTGCCCCCCTTTACTTCGACAGTGCTTGCGGCCTGCTGGCCTTCAGCGAGCCGGGGCCGATGTTCAGCCTGCTGGGGGAATGCCCGGTGACGCTGGCAGAGGCTGGCAATGATCCGGACTCCTGGTTCTGGGAGCTGTTCCAGCACCACTTGAGCCCTCAGGTGAGCGCTCTTTTTGGTTACCTGCGGCTACGGCCATCTCCGGGAAAACTGAATTTTGGTTGTCGGCTCACGGTGACATTGGGGCCCTCCAGGGTGGTGGGGTATCTGTTGCTGGCTCCCGAGAGTTTATTGGCGCTGTGTGAAGCGGGGCGCTGGCAACCGACAGCCCAGCCCTTGCCAGCCTCGTTTCAACTGGCGATTGCCGTGACGTTGGGGCGCTTGCAGCTACCCCTGACCCAGGTTCGCAGCCTGCGTGCCGGGGATGTGGTGATGCTGGAACAGGCCTTTTTCGATGTGCACGGCAATGGTCGGCTGGGGCTTGGAAGGCATCGCGTGCATGGGCGCATTGATGATGAATCGGGGCCTATGTGCCTGACACTTATATCTATCGAGGACACGTCTGTGGACGAGGATCTTTCAGCACAACATTACTCAGGGTATGACGAGCATGATCCTGATGAACCCGTGGTAGATGTTTTTGGCCATGAGCCTTTCGATGAGTTGAGCATGGCCTTGAATGTGCGCTGCGGGACTCTGAACCTGACCCTTGGGGAGCTGCGCAACCTGGCCCCCGGCGCGGTGCTGAGCATCGCGGGCTACGCCCCGGGCATGGCAGGGCTTTACTACGGCGACCGACCGATTGGCCAGGGCCAGTTGGTGGAGGTGGATGGGCGCCTGGGTTTGCAGTTGTCCCGTGTGATTTTCGCACGATGATGCTGCAGGGGATTGACCCCCTTATCCTGGCGCTGTTTCTCGGCGCATTGTCGTTGATGCCCATGTTGTTGGTGGTGTGCACGTCCTTTCTGAAAATCGTGATTGTGCTGATGATTACCCGTAACGCGATTGGCGTGCAGCAAGTACCGCCGAGTATGGCGTTGAACGGTATCGCGCTGGCGGCGACTCTGTTCATCATGGCGCCGGTGGGCTACGCCATTGCCGAGAACGTCAAGCAGTCCCCTGTAGACCTGAGCAATGTGCAGCGTCTGCAGGAAACGGGGCTTGTGGCCATCGAGCCGCTGCGCCTGTTCATGACCCGCAACACCGACCCCGACATCCTGACCCACCTGGTGGAAAACACCGCACGCATGTGGCCGCCGGAGATGGCGCAAAACGCCCACCGTGACGACTTCATATTGCTGATCCCGGCCTATGTGATCTCGCAATTGCAGGCGGGGTTTGAAATCGGCTTTTTGATCTATATCCCCTTCATCGTCATCGACCTGATTGTCTCCAACCTGCTGCTGGCTTTGGGCATGCAGATGGTCTCGCCGATGACTATTTCCCTACCCCTGAAATTGCTCCTGTTCGTGTTGGTTTCCGGGTGGTCGCGGCTGCTCGACAGTCTGTTCCTTTCTTATCTGTGAGTGACTTATGGAACCGATCGTGCTGTTCAAGCAGGGCATGCTGCTGGTGGTGGTGCTCTCGGCACCACCGCTGATCGTCGCGGTGATCGTTGGGGTGATGACATCCCTGGTGCAGGCCCTGATGCAGATACAGGACCAGACGCTGCCCTTTGGGATCAAGCTGGTGGCCGTCGGCATCACCCTGATATTGACGGGGCGCTGGATTGGTGTGGAGTTGATTCAACTGATCAATATGACCTTTGACATGATTGCCCGCTCGGCACTGAACTGAACTGAGGAACAACCTTTGCTCCTTTACCTTGAGTTTTTGCCCAGCCTGTTGATCAGTATGGCGCGCATCTACCCGTGCATGTTCCTGGTGCCGGCGTTTTGTTTCCAGCATGTGCGGGGGATGACCCGGCACACGATTGTGATGGTGGTGGCCTTGTTCCCCGCGCCCGGCATTCACGCCGCGTTGATGGGCAAGGATTACTCTGCGCTGCTGCTTGCCGGGCTGGTTCTCAAGGAATCGGTCCTGGGCCTGTTGCTGGGCGTTTTGCTGTTCATGCCGTTCTGGATGGTCGAGTCGGTCGGTGCGTTGCTTGACAACCAGCGCGGCGCCCTGGCCGGCGGGCAGCTCAACCCCTCGCTGGGACCGGATGCGACACCGGTCGGGCATCTGTTCAAGCAGTTGGCGATTTTTCTGTTGATCACGACCCTCGGGCTGGGGGCGTTGACACAGGTGATCTGGGACAGCTATCTGATCTGGCCACCCACGGCCTGGGTGCCACTGCTCGCCGTCAACGGCTTCAGTGTGTTCCTGGGGCTGCTCGGCGATACCTTCGTGCACATGATGCTCTACGCGGCGCCGTTTATCGCGGTGCTGTTGCTGCTGGAGTTCGGCTTTGCCTTGCTGGGGCTCTACAGCCCGCAGCTGCAGGTATCGACCCTGGCCATGCCGGCCAAGAGCCTGGCAGGCCTGGCCTTTTTAATCCTGTACTTTCCCCTGTTATCGGATCTGATCGCCGGGCGCATGGGCTTGCTGTTAGACCTCAAGCACTCGCTGGGCCACATGTTTGGGGGCGGGCCATGAGCGATTCCGGCGAGAAAAAACACGCGGCAACCCCCAAGAAGCTCAAGGACCAACGCCAGAAAGGCCAGGTTGCACAAAGCCAGGATGTGCCCAAGTTGCTGGTGCTCACCGCGATCAGCGAGATTGCCTTGCTCACCGCCGAAACCAGCATGCAGCGCTTCCAGCAGTTGATGGCGTTGCCGTTTTCGCGCATGGGCCAACCGTTTGTTCGCGCCCTGGAAGAAGTGTTGATGGATGGCCTGGTGGTTTTTTTCTCGTTTGGCCTGTTGATGTGCGCGGTGGCGATCGTGACGAAACTGATCAGCAGTTGGATGCAGTTCGGCTTCCTGTTTGCCCCGGAAAGCCTGAAACCGGATTTCAATCGCCTCAATCCACTGAACCAGCTCAAGCAGATGTTTTCCGCCCAGTCGGTGATCAGCCTGTTGATGGGGCTGGGCAAGGCATTGCTGCTCTCGCTGATTTTGTATGTGGTCATCACCCCCTCTTTGCAGGTGTTGATCAACCTGGCCACCAGCGATCTGCAGAGCTATATCGTGGCGCTGATTACCTTGTTCCGCCACTTGCTGCATGCCTGCCTGGGGCTGTTGCTGGTGCTCGCGCTGATCGACCTGGCCATGCAGAAATACTTCTTTGCCAAGCGCATGCGCATGACCCAGGTGGAGGTGGTCAAGGAGTACAAGGACATGGAGGGCGACCCCCACGTCAAGGGCCAGCGCCGCTCCCTGGCCTACCAACTCGCCCAGGAAGAACCCAAGGTCAAGCTGCCCAAGCTGGAAGAGTCCGACATGCTGGTGGTCAACCCTACGCACTTTGCCGTGGCGCTGTATTACCGGCCGGGTAAAACCCCGCTGCCGATGTTGGTGGATAAAGGTACGGACACCCGGGCCCGCCAGTTGATTGCGCGGGCCAAGGCCGCCGATGTGCCGGTGATCCAGTGCGTATGGTTGGCGCGCATGCTGTATGAGCGCAAGCTCGGTGCGCCCATTCCCCGGGAGACCTTGCAGGCGGTTGCGATCATCTATCGTACCTTGCGCACCCTCGATGATGAGGCCAAGCGCCAGACCCTGGAGTTACCGGAGCTTGCGCGCCGCTAGGGCGCGCGGTGTACATCCAGGGTTTCGAGCCGGGCCAGGGAAAGCAGGCGGCTGAGGATGTCATCGGGTGAGCGGCCATTGGGCGCCAAGGCATGCCAGATCACCAGGCTGCCCTTGGCATCGAGGAACACAAAGCACCCATCGAACACCGTCGCGTGTTCAAAGCGCCGCTCCAGCACCCGCTCCAACTGGCCGGCCTGCAATGCCTCAGGCGCAATCTGCAGGGCCAGGCCGGGTTGCGGCCCGGCATTCAAACGGTACAGGCCAATGCCCGGGTGCAGCGAGTGGTAAGCGGCACGGCCGCTCACCAGGTCTTCCAGAAACCCCTGGCCACGCGAACCTGCGCTGTGTAACCCCATGGCCGTCATCGCTCCAGGGAAATCGTCTGGTAATCCGCGCGCTCCCCCGATGGGCCGGGTTCGACACGCATCTGCGGCGGCCACCACACCACCATTTTCCCGGCGCTCGATTGTGGCCGGGAGCACGAGTCACCCCGGCAGGTCGGTGTACACCCCACCATCAGCAGGGCCAGGCTGATAAGGGTGATGCAGGCGAGTCGCTGTTTCATGGCGCAGTCTTCCGTGTTGGAGTGAGCAGGGAGGGGCGGGAGACACCGATATGTTCATCCTTGACCACCGGGCGCATGGCGATAAATACCTCCGCCTCTTCACCGGGCTTGAGCCAGGCCCGAGGCCAGACGCTGACGGCCAGGGTCTGGGAGTTGCTGCATTCGTTTTCATCGATGCGTACGTTGCGCTTGAACTGATTGCGCATCACCACCACCGCCACGTTGAACTGCGGGCCGGCGTACCACTGGCTGCGTTCGGTATTGAGCGCCAGCAGGTCACGGGTGCTGCACAAGGTGTTCAGGCCCAGGGGCATGGGCTCGGCCTTGAACGCATTGGGCACTTGCCCGGTGACCAGGTGCGCAAGGGCGCTGGTGATATCGCTGCGCTTGATTACCGGCTGGTGCTCGGCATAGCGCCTGGCCAAGGGCCTGAGGGCGGCCTGCAGTTCCACCTGGTCGTCCTGGGGCAAATAGCGCGACGGGTCGGCCTGGTCGCCGATCACGCGCGGGGTCAGGATAAACAGGCGTTCGCGGCGGTTGTTCTGGCGCTCGGTGGAAGAGAACAGCGTCTTGCCCAGTAACGGGATATCGCCCAGCACCGGCACCTTGTTGCGTCTGTCGGCGCTTTCGCTGACATGGAAGCCGCCGACCACCAGCGAGCGTTTTTCCGCCATCACCGCCTGGGTGCTGACCTTGCCGCGGCGTACATCGGGGCCGATGCGTTCGGGGTTGGTTTCGTCGAAGTTGCCGTCTTCAATATCCACCGCCAGATGGACCTGATGGCTGCCGCGCGAAGTGATGACCCGTGGCACCACCTGGAAACTGGTGCCCACGGTGATGGGCAAGATGGTTGCGTTCTCGACGCCAGCGGTCAGGTACTGGGTGCGGTTGAAGTCAATCACCGCCGGCTGGTTTTCCAGGGTCAGCACCGAAGGGTTGGACACCATGGTCGCCAGGCCCTTGGCCTCCAGGGCACGGATATCGGCGTAGAAACGGTCGCGGTTTTCAATCGACATCTGCGCGGAGGTGCCCGGCGCCATGTTCACCCCGCCACGAAAGCGGCTGTTCTGGAAACCCCAGTTGACCCCGAACTCACGCAGTTGCGTGCGCTCGATATCGAGAATGATCGCGTCGATCTCCACCAGCTTGTGTGCCACATCGAGCTGGGCGATCAGCTCGTGGTACATGGCCTGGCGCTCCGGCAGGTCATAGATCAATACGGCGTTGTTACGCACATCCGCTTCGACACGGATCTTGCCTCTTGCAACCGGTGCCCTGGAGGTGAGCGACATGCCTGGATTCATCTGCCCGAGGGGAGCCGCCGGGCCGAGCATCTGGTCCAGCATCGGGTTGCCCAGGCGGGGGAGGATGGGGGTGACAGGGGAGGGTTGCGATGACGAGGCGGGACGCGGGGTCATCGACGAAAGCACTGAGGTGTCCCGAGGCTCCAGCAACCCTCGCAGCATGCTGGCCACTCCGGGGATGGTCAATTTTTCGCCACGATAATCAATCGGGCGGTCTGCCGCGTTGGCGAACTTCAGGGGGAACGTCAGCACACTCTGTTTTTCATCGGGAGATTTACGCTGGCTGCTGAACTGTTTGATCTGGTCGATATAACGCTTGGGGCCCGACACCAGCACCACACCCTCGTCGGGTAATTCTCCCCAGCCGAAACGGCTATCGAGCAGGCCAATGTCGGTCAAGGCCTGCTTCAAGTCAGCCACCGTTTCGGAGGAGACCTCCAGGCGCGCGGACTCCTGTTGGTCCAGGGTGCTGATGTACAGCGTGTTGTTGTACATGTACCACTGGAAACGATGCTCTACCCCCAGTCGGTCGAGCAACGACTGCGGGGTATTAGCGCGGATCTTGCCATTGACGTTGCCCTCCAGCAGGCCGTCGATCTGCAACTGTGTGCCAAAGGTCTGGGCGAAGTCCTCCAGGACTTCTTGCACCGGCTTATGTTCGGCTTCATAGGCATACGCAGTGTTCTTCCATTCGGTGGGGATCGCGGCGAGCGTATTTTGTAGAGGCATAAGCAACCAGGGCAGTACCAGCAGGCAGCGCCAATTGGTTTTTTTGCGGGCATCAGCAGGCGAGACGGCGCGCAAGCGAATGCGCTTGTGGTGCTTGTTGTTCATGGGGCGTTCTCTGATTAGTGCGGCAGCAACCGTAGCGAGGTGGGAGTGAGTTTCTGAGGCGGCCTGGCCTGGCGCGCGACAATGGCGCGCCAGGTATCGCGTTGGTTCAGCAGGGACTCGATACCCTCCAGCAACTGTTTTTCAGCGCACCCGGTGTGCAGGCATTGAACCAGCCAGAGCATGCCAGTGCCTGGTGCCTGGCTGAGCGCACCCTGGAAGTGATTCAGGCTCACGCCTCCTAGCCGCATCCAGCCGGTCAGGAGTGATTTTTCAGGTCGGTTGTGGGTAAGTTGCACACTCAGTAGCAGCGTGTGCGCATGGCGTCGCAGGTTGATCTCATCGTCGCCTTCAAACACGATGAGTTGTTCTTGACGGCTACTGAACCAGTGAGAAATGAGATCGTTCAATTTATTGGAAGCTGTCAAAAGTTGTCTTGACCATCATATGGTTTGCACGACCCTGCTCATGAAAAGCCAAGTCGGTGAAAAATAGATGTTCTAATAATTTATAAAATTGTTCAGCGTCGCCCTCAAGTTCTATTGCGTCTTTAATACTTGCATCTAGGTCTCTTTGTACCTTGCTGCCTGTGTGTAAAAGTTGACGTGATAGGTCGCTAAAAAATTTCATAAGTTTTCCTCTTGTGTACGCTTGTTGTGGTGTTAATTCGCTATCTGGTTCCTTTATGTAATGAGTTGTGTGTAACAGTATGTTGCTTTCAGAGGCTGGCTCTTGTGGTTGAAATGGCTTCGCGCATTGAATTCCAGCTGATGTGATAGTCGCCCTCGTCTGTTTTAAGTACGAGCGTTTGAGGCTTGACCGTTTCATCAGGCTGAAGATTCCAGGCCGTGGTGCTATGACTGGCAAGGCAGTGTTTTGCATCTTCAATTTCATGTGGGTTGCAGAATAGAGTCGCGTTGATCGCGGGTGGCAGGTTTGCCAGCAGTTGCTTGATCATGGCGGCCAGGCGTTTGGGGTCTGGCGTATCGTCAAGCAATAGGCGAATGGCTTGGGTGGTGATTGAGGTGGCGTGTTCTTCAAGGTTGTCATACATCTGCTGACGGTCATTATTCCAGCGGCTTAGCTGGGCATCGGCGCGCAGCCAGAACTCAAGAGTGAGCTTTTGCAAGTGTGCCTTGGATTGCTCTTTCGCCAGCTTCAGCATTTCATTTGCCTGGGCTCGAGCACGGCTCAGCACCTGGTGGGCCTGGGCATAATCGGTAAGGGTTTCGCGTGGGATCAGGGGGTGGGGTTGTCTTTGGGAGTCTGCGAGCAGGTTGATTTTGCGTCGAGCCAGCATTGTTATGCTCCTTGTTCGTGCGATCCGGGGGGGGCGTGGGGCGTTGCGGTGGCGCGCCAGACAATGGCTTGCCACAGGGTGTTGAGTCGACTGTTGCCGTGTTCGAGGGAGAGGGTGTTTTTTTCCATTTCAAGTACCCGCTCACAGGGAAAGCGCAGTCGAAGACGCTGCCATGTATCGGGTTTCACCCAGCTACGCAGTAGTTGCAACGGATCATCTTTGTGTAAAAGCATGTCAGGAGGAAGCGCCTTGGAAAGCCCAATACACCACTGGTGATGACTTTTGCTTATCGGGGCTGCGTCTTCGGGGCGGCAGGTCGTGTGAAGCAGTGCGAGCATCAAGTTGAGTTGTTCGGTTGAGGCCAGTGCCAGCCGTACTTCCGTGGGCTGGGGCGCAGGGGGCAGGCACGGGGCAATGGCCGCAATGGTCTTTGGTAACCGGCTTGCTATACGCTCCAGCGCATCAATGGCAGGGAACCTTTCTGCGGATCTCCAGGATTGATGTGAGGGTTTCCAGGGGAACGCCCACCATTGTGCCCAAGCTAGATGATCACTGATCGGACGAGGGGCTCTACGTGTCATGAGCAGGCGCGACCGGTTCCTTAGGGGCTAGCGTTTGTTGCCGTTGTCGGCGCAGGCGCAAGAACAGCAGGGTGCCCACCGTCAGTATCAGGCCCAGTAACGAGAATGAAACGCTCAAGTGCCAAAACCTTAGATCCTCCCCAGGCACCAGAAACGGCCCAAAATAGACCAGGCGTTGTTGCTCTTGATACGCTGCGGCCGGTACAAATATCACGGTGAGTTTTTGCGGGTTTTCTTCCGCAGTGGTCATGCCAGGAATACTGCTCGCGACCAGTCGACGCACGCGTGTACGGATGTTGTCGGGATCGAGGCGCGGATCGTGCTTGATAAATACTGAGGCCGATGCGGGCTGGATGGGCTCTCCCGGCGCGATGCGCTCGGGCAATACAACGTGTACGCGCGCGACAATCACACCATCTATTTTAGACAGGGTGGCCTCAAGCTCCTGGGATAAGGCATAGATGTAGCGGGCACGTTCTTCTAATGGCGTTGAGATAACACCTTCTTTACGAAACGTCTCGCCTAGAGTGGTCCGGGCTGTTCGAGGCAGGCCGGCAGCGTCTAGCGTGCGTACGGCACGGCCAATATCGTTTGCATCGACAATAACGACAACGCCATCTTTTGCGGGCACTTTTTGCGCTCGAATACGTTTGTCTGCCAGCTCCGCAATAACTTCATTGGCCTCTTGCTCGGATAGTTGGCGATGGAGTTCGACGCGGTCGCTACAACCGTTCAGCATTAATACAAGCGATAGAAGTAATGCTATGGGCAAGAAGTGATTCATTATGGGCTACTGCAAATTACAGATTTTGTCGATGCATTGAGTAGTCTTGCCAAGGCTTTTTACCATAATTTGTGATAGGAATAATGAGCTGGAAAGCTGGTTCGGGAATTTGGCCAATTCATCTTTGTCGGCATTCCTGCTTATCGATCTCAAACTTCTGGAAATACGATCTGTTGCTTTGATAAGTTGGTTTGATGCTTCGATCAACACGCTTGGGCCGCTTGCCGTGGCCGTTACGTGTATCGGGGACTTTGAGTGTTCAAGGGTCGAGGTGAAAAAATCAATATCTGCTTTGGAGGTTGAATAATCATCGGTTACGTTAGAAACGCTGAAACCTCTATGCTTTGATGAAAAACTCTCCATTTCCTCTATTTGCATATAGAACCTATTTTTAAGTTTGTGGGATTAGGAATGGTGGAGGGGGTGCTGTTTCACTCAGCGTAGGTAAACCTCTCCGATTGATAAATCGGAGAGGTAAGTTTTATTACTGACGAGCTTGAATGGACGCTTTTTTGTACGAGTCTCGCTTGGAGTCGTTCAGGTCTTTTGTACCTTGAAGCTGATCTTCTTTTGCCTGCAGTTGTTCCGCTCTCATCGCGTCATCGAGTGCAGCTTTGCTCGCGTTAAAGCTGTTTGAGCCTACGCCACTGACCATAAGTAAATCTCCAATTGTTGATTTTAAAAAATGTACGGCTAGCCAGGAAGCAAGGATTTGACGCGTTAGCCGTTTCGTATCCCAACATTCTCTGGCTATAAAGTGTGTGGTTGCCGCTCTTGAAGTGGTTCCCTTTGTGTCTGTATAACGCATATCAAAATATTTCCATGTGTCGTACCCGGTTTAGGGTGTCAGGCCAGTGATATGGCCAGTTGCTTCATTCGGTAATAAAGCGTGCGCTTGGCAACACCTAAGTCCAGGGCGGCGAAATCTACGTTACAGTCATGGCGGCGTAGTGACTCTTCAATCAGAAGTTTCTCAATTTGCTGCAGTCGTTCCTTAAGTCCCATTCCTGTCTCCGGGCACTCAACTAACGGCTCAGCGAGTGGTGGCAAATCCAACACAAAACGTTTGGCTGTCGAGCGCAGCTCACGGATATTGCCCAGCCACGGATGGCACAGCAGTTGTTGCAGCAACACATTGGGAGCTAGCGGCACCGGACGGTTAAAACTCTCTGCCTCCTGGCGGACCAGGTGCAAGAACAGCGGGATGATACGTTCGCGTTGATTTCGCAGGGCCGGGAGGCTGATATTGACAATATTCAAGCGGAAATACAGATCCCGCCTGAACGCACCTTGCTCCACTCTTTCACGCAGCGAATGCTGGGCAGAGGCGATAATGCGTATATCTAGCGGTATGAAGCGGGTAGAACCCAGGCGCTCAACGCCTCGTGACTCCAGCACGCGGAGCAATTTGGCTTGCAGCGTGAGTGGCATGCTGTCTATTTCGTCCAAGTATAAAGTGCCCAGGTGGGCAGCTTCGATAAAGCCTGCTCGTGACTGTGTGGCTCCGGTATAGGCCCCACTGTTGACGCCGAACAGTTGGCTCTCTGCTAGCGTTTCCGGGATCGCGGCACAGTTGATGGGGACGAATTTTCCTTTTCGATTGGATAAGTGATGAACACGTTGCGCCAAGGTATCTTTTCCGGTGCCCGTCTCGCCTAGTAATAAAATGTCGACATTTTTTGTTGCCGTGTTATGAATAGTATTCTCGATAACCGGGCACTCAATAAGCCCTATGTCTGTTTCAAAGGCGCTCGACATATTGTTGTGGCTCCATTGTTACGCCGTTTCATTATTGTGAATCCAAGGTGTCGTTATCAGTAAGTAGATAGTAAATAGTGAGAGTTGTCATCGTGTATGGAAGTAAGAAATGGTGACTGTAAAGCGTGAAAAATATAAGTGTAGGCGGTCAAGTGGTAAGGGTGTATTTGATCGGGCAGATAGTCTTGTTGTTGATGGGAATAATCCTAAAGATAATGTTGTTTTTATTTTCTGGTTTTTTCTGGGGGGAACGGGTGGCCAATAGTATTTGATGTTGTGCAGCAGTTATATGAGTTTTTGTTTCATTGGGCTGCCTGTGCTTCGTCAATAATCATCGCCCACAAAAAAGCCGATGCAGAGCATCGGCTTTTTGTTCTACCGCTTGGGCCGTACAGGCAGCTTACACGTTGAAGCGGAAGTGCATCACATCGCCATCCTTGACGATATATTCCTTGCCTTCCAGGCGCCATTTACCGGCTTCCTTGGCCCCGGCTTCACCCTTGAACTGGATGAAGTCGTTGTAGGCGATCACTTCGGCGCGGATAAAGCCTTTTTCGAAGTCGGTGTGGATCACACCCGCAGCCTGTGGCGCGGTGGCGCCGACCTTGACGGTCCAGGCACGCACTTCTTCGACACCGGCAGTGAAGTAGGTCTGCAGGTGCAGCATTTCGTAGCCCGCACGGATCACGCGGTTCAGGCCAGGCTCTTCCAGGCCCAGGGCCTCGAGGAACATGTCTTTCTCTTCGCCGTCTTCCAGTTCGGCGATTTCCGCTTCGATCTTGTTGCACACCGGTACAACCATCGCGCCTTCTTCTTCGGCAATGGCCATGACCACGTCGAGCAGCGGGTTGTTTTCAAAACCGTCTTCAGCCACGTTGGCGATGTACATCACAGGCTTGGTGGTCAGCAGGTGGAAGCCCTTGATCACGGCCTTTTCGTCGGTGCTCATGCTCTTCATCAGGCTGCGTGCAGGCTTGCCCAGGGTGAAGTGTGCGATCAGTTGCTCAAGCAGGGCCTTCTGGACCACTGCGTCCTTGTCGCCGCCCTTGGCGTTGCGCGTGACCTTTTGCAGTTGCTTTTCGCAGCTGTCGAGGTCGGCGAAGATCAGTTCCAGGTCGATGATCTCGATATCGCGTTTCGGGTCGACGCTGTTGGAGACGTGGATCACGTTCTCGTCTTCAAAGCAGCGGACCACGTGGGCGATGGCATCGGTCTCGCGGATGTTGGCGAGGAACTTGTTGCCTAGGCCTTCACCTTTCGACGCACCGGCTACCAGGCCTGCGATGTCGACGAACTCCATGGTGGTCGGCAGGATGCGCTTGGGATTGACGATGGCCGCCAGGGCCTCCAGACGCGGATCGGGCATTGGCACGATACCGGTGTTGGGTTCGATGGTGCAGAAGGGGAAGTTCTCCGCCGCAATACCGGACTTGGTCAGGGCGTTGAACAGGGTGGACTTGCCGACGTTAGGTAGGCCGACGATGCCGCAATTGAATCCCATGGTGTTTCCCCTCGGATAAGAGTCAGGCCTTCTGGCTGTGCAGGTTTTTCATCGCACGGTTCCATTCACCGGCGAAGATATCCGGCAGCACGCCGAGGGCAAAATCGATGCTGGCATCGAGTTTTTCCTGTTCGGCGCGTGGCGCACGACCCAGGACGAAATTAGAAACCATACTGGCAACGCCTGGGTGGCCAATGCCGAGCCGCAGGCGGTAGAACGTATTCTGATTGCCCAACTGCGCGATGATGTCGCGCAGGCCATTATGACCGCCGTGGCCGCCGCCTTGCTTGAGCTTGGCAACGCCGGGTGGCAGGTCCAGTTCGTCATGGGCCACCAGGATTTCCTCGGGTTTGATCCGGAAGAAGCCCGCAAGCGCCGCGACAGCCTGGCCGCTGCGGTTCATGTAGGTGGTGGGAATCAGCAGACGAACATCCTGACCCTGATGCGAGAAGCGTCCGGTCAGGCCAAAATATTTGCGATCGGCCACCAGGTTGATGCCTTGGGCGTGGGCGATACGCTCAACAAAAAGGGCCCCCGCGTTATGCCGGGTCTGTTCGTATTCGGCGCCTGGATTTCCCAGGCCAACGATCAGTTTAATGGCAGTCACGACAGGGGCCCTTCCTTTGGAGTTGTGGATAACATCGCCGCAACCTCATTGCGGCGAAAGTGGACGACAGGAGCTCACTTATCCAGAGATAAACTTCGCGTTATCGCCCGCTTTCTCGCTACGTTTCGGTCCGCGATGTTTCCTCAAGCTCCGGCATTACAGAGTGAATTACTCTGCAGCGCCTTCTTCAGCTTCTGGAGCAACACGTGGCGCGTGAACGTTGGCAACAGCCTTGTCATCACCGTGAGCCAGGGCAACGAACTCAACGCCTTTAGGGGCCTTGAGGTCGGACAGGTGAACGATGTCACCGATTTCCAGGGCCGACAGGTCGACTTCGATGAACTCAGGCAGGTCTTTAGGCAGGCAGGTCACTTCGATCTCGGCGATAAGGTGCGAGATTTCGCCGCCTTTCTTGACCGGAGCTTCTTCACCAACAAAGTGCACAGGTACGATAGCGGTCAGTTTCTGACCCGCTACGACGCGTACGAAGTCAGCGTGCAGCACGTGGCCTTTAGCTGGGTGACGTTGCAGGGCCTTGATGATGACGTTTTGCTTTTTGCCACCGACGTTCAGCTCGATGATGTGGCTGTAGGCCGCATCGTTTTCCAGCAGTTTGGCAATTTCTTTAGCCAGCATGCTGATGGACTCAGGGGCTTTTTCGCCACCGTAGACTACAGCTGGAACCAGGCTTGCGAGACGACGCAGGCGGCGGCTCGCACCTTTCCCCAGGTCGGAACGCAGTTCAGCATTCAAAGTAAAGTTGTTCATGTTGTATCTCCAAAATAACCACATTCGCCCCAGCGTTTGCGACCAGCGCTAAAGGCGATATGGGCAAAAAAGCCCCGCCCCAGCAGGGTGCTGGGGCGGGGCGCTTTTCGTCAGGTTGATGCCGCCAAGGGGTGACCCTTAGCGGAACATCGCGCTGATCGATTCTTCATTGCTGATACGGCGAACCGCCTCAGCAACAACCGGTGCGATATCCAGTTGACGGATACGTGCACAGGCTTGAGCAGCTGCGGACAACGGGATGGTGTTGGTCACCACCAGTTCGTCCAGCACAGAGTTCTCGATGTTCTCGATCGCTCGGCCCGACAGCACAGGGTGTGTGCAGTAGGCGAAGACTTTAGCCGCACCGTGCTCTTTCAAGGCTTTTGCCGCGTGGCACAGGGTGCCGGCGGTATCGACCATGTCATCGACCAGAATACAGGTACGCCCTTCGACATCACCGATGATATGCATCACTTCAGAGTGATTGGCTTTCTCACGGCGTTTGTCGATGATCCCGAGGTCCACGCCCAGGGATTTGGCAACAGCCCGTGCACGCACGACGCCACCAATGTCCGGGGACACGATCATCAGGTTTTCAAAGCGCTGGTCTTCGATGTCATCCACCAGGACGGGGGAGCCGTAGATGTTATCTACCGGAATATCGAAGAACCCCTGGATTTGGTCAGCGTGCAGGTCAACCGTGAGAACACGGTCGATACCTACCACGGTCAGCATGTCAGCGACGACTTTCGCGCTGATCGCCACACGTGCAGAACGCGGACGGCGATCCTGACGGGCATAACCAAAGTAAGGGATTACAGCTGTGATTCGAGTCGCTGAGGAGCGGCGGAAGGCATCAGCCATCACGACGAGTTCCATCAGGTTGTCGTTGGTCGGAGCGCAAGTCGGCTGAATAATGAAAACATCTTTACCGCGGACATTTTCATTGATCTCGGCTGTAATTTCGCCGTCGGAGAACTTACCGACAGAGATGTCACCGAGAGGGATATGCAGCTGACGTACAACACGCCGAGCCAGATCGGGGTTAGCGTTCCCCGTAAAGACCATCATCTTGGACACGCGCAGTACCTAGAGGCTGAGGGTAACCTGGATGAGTATAGAAAATGGCAGGGGCGGCTGGATTCGAACCAACGCATGGCAGGATCAAAACCTGCTGCCTTACCGCTTGGCGACGCCCCTGTATCTGTTGCAACGAGTACCCAGTACTCGGTTCCTTTAGAGCAGACTTTGCAGCTTGCGATGCAACATCGAAACGTTGCTTCCCTTTGCTACAAACCCTGTAAGGGTCTCTGTAAGAAGGGCCGAGACTTTATCAGCTTCAGCTTTGTTTGGGAAGCCCCCAAACACACAACTTCCAGTTCCGGTGAGTTTTGCTTCGGTAAATTTACCTAACAAATTCAATGCGTTACGTACATCTGGATAACGCCTTGCTACCACCGGTAAGCAGTCATTTCGACTGTTTCCCTTGGGAACGGGGCGCACTTTAATGGGAGAAGAGTTACGTGTCAACAACGGATCTGAAAAAATTTCTGCTGTACTTACAGATACTTGCGGGACAAGCACGACATACCACGGCTCTTCGGGGTCTACAGGGGTGAGTTTTTCCCCGACACCCTCAGCAAATGCGGCGTGTCCACGCACAAAAACCGGGACGTCGGCGCCCAGGGTCAGGCCCAGTGCGGCCAGGCGATCTTCATCCCAGCCCAGCTGCCACAAGTGATTGAGACCGAGCAGGGTGGTGGCGGCATTCGAGCTGCCACCGCCGATACCGCCGCCCATGGGCAGGATTTTATCGATCCAGATATCGATGCCCAGGGTACAGCCGGATTGCTGCTGAAGTTTTTTGGCGGCCTTCACGATCAGGTTGCTGTCGTGGGGCACATCGGCAAATTCGGTGTGCAGCTGGATCACGCCATCGTCGCGCACGGCGAAGGTCATCTCATCGCCGTAGTCGAGAAATTGAAACAG
Organism: Pseudomonas sp. ICMP 8385; assembly: GCF_002699915.1. NCBI lineage: Bacteria > Pseudomonadati > Pseudomonadota > Gammaproteobacteria > Pseudomonadales > Pseudomonadaceae > Pseudomonas > Pseudomonas sp. ICMP 8385. The sequence continues at coordinate 60,029 of NZ_LKBY01000013.1, forward strand.
CGTCTGCAACTCGTGGTAGCCGTCTGCACGACGGCCGAGGATGTGCAGCATCAGATTGAGCTTGGCCGGGGAGGGCAGGGTCAGACGTTCGCGCATGTCATTGCCCCAGCTTGCGTGGTTGCCAGTCCTTGATCACCAGCGTGACATCAAGGTTGGAGCCGTGCAGCTTGATGCGCTCGGGCAGCCAGTAGCCGCTTTGTTCCACATAGCTTAAGTACTCGACCTGCCAGCCATCCTGTTCCAGGGTGGCCAGGCGACTGTCGCCATTGAGGCTCAGGCGGCTCTTGCTGTCAGGCGCGGGCAGGCCGCGAACCCACCAGACCAGATGGGAAACCGGCAGCTTCCAGCCGACCTGCTCTTCGAGCAAGGCCTCCGGCGAGGGCGCTTCATAGCGGCCCTGGTTGGCCACTTCGAGGCTCACTTGCCCCGGTCGGCCGGTCAGGCGTGCGGCGCCACGGCCCAGGGGCCCAGAGAGGCGGATATCGTAATAGTCCTGGCGTTGCAGCCAGAACAAGGTGCCGCTGCCCGAATCCTTCGGTGCGCGAACCCCGATCTTGCCCTCGATCTGCCAGCCATCAATGCTGCTGAGCTGATCCTTGTGCTGGCGCCACTGTGCCGGGTTGCCCTGGCCTTCGACGGATTCACGGGCACCGAAGCCCGCACAACCGGCGAGCAGGGCGATAAAACTGAAAACGATGGCGTGGCGCAAAAACATAGAATTAAAGAGTCTCGGATCCGGTCAGGCGCTTGATGGTGCTGCGCAGGATAGGGCTGTCGGGTTGTTCCTTGAGGAACTTGGCCCAGATTTGTCGGGCTTCGCGCTGGTTGCCTTTGGCCCAGAGCACTTCGCCCAGGTGCGCGGCCACTTCCTGGTCGGGGAACCGCTCCAGGGCCTGGCGCAGCAGGCGTTCGGCCTCATCGAGGTTGCCCAGGCGGTAATTCACCCAGCCCAGGCTGTCGAGCACCGCCGGGTCTTCCGGGTTGAGCTGGTGCGCCTGTTCGATCAGGGCCTTGGCCTCGGCATAGCGCGTCGTCCGGTCTGACAAGGTGTAGCCCAGGGCGTTCAGTGCCATGGCATTGTCCGGGTCGCGCTTGATGATCAGGCGCAGGTCTTTTTCCATCTGGGCCAGGTCATTGCGTTTTTCGGCCTGCATGGCGCGGGTGTACAGCAGGTTCAGGTCGTCGGGGTATTGCAGCAGGGCCTGGGCGAGGATTTTCCAGGCGCGCTCCCCCTGATTGTTGGCCGACAGGGTCTCGGCCTGGATCAGATACAGCTGGATGGCATAGTCCGGCTCGGCATCGCGGGCAGCGGCCAGGCGCTTTTCGGCTTCGTCGGTGCGGCCGTTGTTCATCAGGATATCGGCCTGGCGCAGTTGTGCCGGCAGGTAGTCGTTGCCGGGGCCGACCTGGGCGTATTCGATCAGCGCGCCTTGCGGGTCATCCCGTTCCTCGGCGATGCGTCCCAGGTTCAGGTGGGCCGAATCGACATGGCTTTCCCGCGCGATCAGGTCTTCCAGGTAGCCCTTGGCCTCTTCCCAGGCCTTGGCTTCCAGGCAGACCAGCGCCAGGGAGTAACGCAATTCGTCATCGTCCGGGTATTGCTGGACCAGGCTGGCGAACTCCAGCTTGGCGTCTTCCATGCGGTCCTGTTCCACCAGCATGCGGGCGTAGGTCAGGCGCAGGCGCTTGTCGTCCGGGTACTTCTTGATGCTTTTTTGCAGCAGTGGCAAGGCTTCCTTGCCCCGGTTGAGGCTTTGCAGCAGGCGCGCGCGCAGCAGCAGCGGGGCGACTTCACCCTCTTCCGGCGGGTTTTGCTCCAGCAGCTTGAGGGCGGCTTGCGGTTCGTCATCCTGTTGCAGCAGCAACGCCTTGCCAAAGACCAACTGGCTATTGCTCGGGTGCTTTTGCAGCAGACGGTCGAAGCTTTTCATCAGGCCATCGCGGGTGTCCTGGTCGGTATCGGCGGCCGACAGGGCGAGGAAGTCGAAATGGGTGTCGCCCTTGCCCTGCAAGACTTTCTCCATGTAGACCATGGAGTCGTCGTAGCGCCCGGCACGGGCCAGCTGGATTGCCGCAGCGCGCTGGGCTTCCAGGTCTTGCGGGGCATTTTTGGCCCAGATCAGCGCGGTATCCAGGGCGGCCTGGTCGGCGCCCAGGTATTCGGCGATGCGAAACGCCCGCTCGGAAATCCCCGGGTCCTGGGTGTTGATGGCCTGGGTCACGTAGTTATCCAGGGCAATGTCGAAACGATTGCGCTGGCCGGCCAGCTCCGCGCTCAGCAGGCTGAACACCGTTTCTTCGCTGAACGAGGCATAAACCTTGGGTTTTTCAGGGGCGGGGGTGCTGTCTTCCACCGGCGCAGGGCTCTGCGGCGATACGGGGGCCATGGACTGGCAGCCGCCGAGGAAGGCAAGGGCAAGGAGCAACGCGGAAGATCTATTCATATAGGAAGAGGACGACTAACCTGCGGTCGGATCATCATGACACAAGCCCTCGGCCAAACATAACCGAGTCTCAATTGGCGCCTTTATAGACACAAGGCATTAGGACAATAGACGACGGTGGTTGTTCTGAATCAGTCGAAGTAGGACAATTGTCGGCTTCTCGACATCATCAGCGATATTGAATGGCCTTCCTTGCTCTGGGTATCAACCACAAGACTGCTTCTGTAGACGTCCGCGAGCGCGTGGCGTTTACCCCGGAGCAATTGGTTGAGGCTTTGCAGCAGCTGTGCCGGCTCACCGACAGCCGCGAAGCTGCGATCCTTTCCACCTGCAATCGCAGCGAGCTCTATATAGAGCAGGAACATCTTTCGTCGGATGGGGTACTGCGCTGGCTGGCTGAATACCATCATTTGAGCCTGGATGACCTGCGCGCCAGCGCTTATGTGCATGAAGATGATGCGGCAGTTCGTCACATGATGCGTGTGGCATCCGGGCTCGACTCCCTGGTTTTGGGTGAGCCGCAGATCCTCGGCCAGATGAAATCGGCCTACGCCGTGGCCCGTGAAGCCGGGACCGTGGGGCCGTTGCTGGGGCGTCTGTTCCAGGCCACCTTCAATTCGGCCAAGCAGGTGCGTACCGATACGGCGATTGGCGAAAACCCGGTGTCCGTGGCGTTTGCCGCCGTCAGCCTGGCCAAGCAGATCTTCAGCGACCTGCAACGCAGTCAGGCCCTGCTGATCGGCGCGGGCGAGACCATTACCCTGGTCGCCCGGCACCTGCATGACCTGGGTGTCAAGCGCATCGTGGTGGCCAACCGGACCCTGGAGCGCGCGAGCATCCTGGCTGAAGAGTTCGGTGCCCACGCGGTGTTGCTGGCCGACATCCCGGCCGAGCTGGTGCGCAGCGATATCGTGATCAGCTCCACCGCCAGCCAGTTGCCGATCCTCGGCAAGGGCGCGGTGGAAAGCGCCCTGAAGCTGCGCAAGCACAAACCGATTTTCATGGTGGATATCGCCGTTCCCCGGGATATCGAGCCCGAAGTCGGCGAGTTGGACGACGTTTACCTGTATAGCGTCGACGACCTGCACGAAGTGGTCGCCGAAAACCTCAAGAGCCGCCAGGGCGCTGCCCAGGCCGCCGAGGAAATGGTCGCCATCGGCGCCGATGACTTTATGGTGCGCCTGCGCGAGCTGGCCGCCGTGGATGTGCTCAAGGCCTATCGCCAACAGGGCGAGCGCCTGCGCGATGAAGAATTGATCAAGGCCCAGCGCCTGCTGGCCAATGGCGGCAACGCTGAAGACATCTTGATGCAATTGGCCCGTGGCCTCACCAACAAGCTGTTGCATGCTCCCAGCGTACAGCTTAAAAAACTGACAGCCGAAGGCCGCCTCGATGCGCTGGCCATGGCCCAGGAACTCTTTGCCCTCGGTGAGGGCGCGTCAGACAGCTCTTCGGATAAAAAACCGCAATGAAAGCGTCACTGCTCAATAAACTGGATGTGCTCCAGGACCGTTTCGAAGAACTGACCGCCTTGCTCGGCGACGGCGAGGTTATTTCCGATCAGACCAAGTTCCGCGCCTATTCCAAGGAATACGCCGAAGTTGAGCCGATCGTGACCACCTATTCGCAACTGCTCAAGGTGCAGGCCGACCTCGAAGGCGCCCAGGCGCTGCTCAAGGACAGCGACCCGGACATGCGGGAAATGGCCGTGGAAGAAGTCCGCGAAGCCAAAGACAAGCTCATCGAGCTTGAAGGCGACCTGCAACGCATGCTGCTGCCCAAAGACCCTAACGATGGGCGCAACGTCTTCCTGGAAATCCGCGCCGGCACCGGTGGCGACGAGGCGGCGATCTTTTCCGGCGACCTGTTCCGCATGTACTCACGCTATGCCGAGCGTCGCGGCTGGCGCGTGGAAATCCTCTCGCAGAACGAGGGGGAACACGGCGGCTACAAGGAAATCATCGCCCGGGTCGAAGGCGAGAACGTCTACGGCAAGCTGAAATTCGAGTCCGGCGTGCACCGCGTACAGCGTGTACCCGCCACCGAGTCCCAGGGCCGTATCCACACCTCGGCGTGCACCGTGGCCGTGTTGCCCGAACCCGACGAGCAGGAAGCCATCGAGATCAACCCGGCGGACTTGCGCGTCGATACTTACCGCTCGTCGGGCGCCGGTGGCCAGCACGTCAACAAGACCGACTCGGCGATCCGCATCACCCACTTGCCGTCCGGCATTGTGGTGGAGTGCCAGGAAGAACGTTCCCAGCACAAGAACCGGGCGCGGGCCATGTCCTGGCTGTCGGCCAAGCTCAACGACCAACAGACCAGCGCTGCGGCCAACGCCATTGCCAGCGAGCGCAAGTTGCTGGTGGGCTCGGGTGACCGCTCCGAGCGCATTCGCACCTATAACTATGCCCAAGGGCGGGTCACCGACCATCGGGTCAACCTGACCCTGTATTCCCTGGACGAAATCCTTGCCGGTGGCGTGGACGCAGTGATCGAGCCGTTGCTCGCCGAATACCAGGCCGACCAACTGGCCGCGATAGGTGAATAAATGACCATTATTGCCAGCTTGTTGCGCGCCGCCGACCTGCCCGACTCGCCGACCGCGCGCCTGGATGTGGAGTTGTTGCTGGCCGCAGCCCTGGGCAAGTCCCGCAGCTACCTGCACACCTGGCCGGAAAAAATCGTCAGCAGCGAAGACGCGCTGCGTTTTGCCGACTACCTGCAACGTCGCCGCAGTGGTGAGCCGGTGGCTTATATTCTCGGCCAGCAAGGCTTCTGGAAACTCGACCTGGAAGTCGCGCCCCACACCCTGATCCCGCGCCCGGACACCGAGCTGCTGGTGGAGGCGGCCTTGGAGTTGTTGCCCGCCACCCCGGCCACTGTGCTCGACCTGGGCACCGGCAGCGGCGCCATCGCCCTGGCCCTGGCCAGCGAGCGCCCGGCCTGGCGCGTGACGGCAGTGGATCGCGTGCTCGAAGCCGTGGCCCTGGCCGAACGTAATCGCCAGCGCCTGCACCTGGATAACGTCACGGTGCTCAACAGTCATTGGTTCAGCGCCCTCAAAGATCACACCTATCACCTGATCATCAGCAACCCGCCCTATATTGCCGACAGCGATCCGCACCTGGTGGCGGGCGATGTGCGCTTCGAGCCGGCCAGCGCCTTGGTGGCCGGTCACGACGGCCTGGACGACCTGCGCCTGATCATCGCCCAGGCGCCGCAGCACCTGGAGGCCGGTGGCTGGTTGTTGCTCGAGCATGGTTACGACCAGGCCCCGGCCGTGCGTGACCTGCTGCTGACGCAAGGTTTTGAAGAGGTCCATAGCCGTATTGACCTCGGCGGCCATGAGCGCATCAGCCTGGGACGCCGGCCGTGCTGACCGACCAGGAGCTGTTGCGCTATAGCCGGCAGATCCTGTTGCAACAGGTCGACATTGACGGCCAGTTGCGCCTGAAAAACAGCCGCGTGCTGATCGTCGGCCTTGGTGGCCTCGGCGCGCCGGTGGCCCTGTACCTGGCGGCGGCCGGCGTGGGCCAGCTGCATCTGGCGGACTTTGATACCGTCGACCTGACCAACCTGCAACGCCAGATCATCCACGACACTGACAGCGTGGGTCTGAGCAAGGTCGATTCGGCCATCCGCCGCCTGAGTGCGATCAACCCTGAGGTACGGCTGGTGGCCCACCGCACGGCGCTGGACGCGGACTCGTTGGCCGCCGCCGTGGCCGATGTAGACCTGGTGCTCGACTGCTGTGACAACTTCGCCACCCGCGAAGCGGTGAACGCGGCGTGCGTGGCGGCGGGCAAGCCCCTGGTCAGCGGCGCGGCGATTCGCCTCGAAGGCCAGCTCTCGGTGTTCGACCCACGCCGCCCGGAAAGCCCGTGCTACCACTGTTTATATGGGCACGGCAGCGACACCGAACTGACCTGCAGCGAAGCCGGCGTTGTCGGCCCGCTGGTGGGCCTGGTCGGCAGCCTGCAAGCCCTGGAAGCCCTGAAACTGCTGGCCGGCTTTGGCACCCCCCTGGTCGGGCGCCTGCTGTTGATCGATGCCCTGGGCACGCGTTTTCGCGAACTGCGGGTCAAGCGCGATCCCGGTTGCAGCGTCTGCGGTAGCCAGCATGGTTAAGGATGCACCGATTGGTGTGTTCGACTCCGGTGTCGGCGGCCTGTCGGTGCTGGACGAAATTCATCGTTTATTGCCCCAGGAGTCGCTGCTGTACGTGGCCGATTGCGGGCATATCCCCTATGGCGAGAAAACCCCGGCCTTCATTCGCGAACGTTCGCGGGTGGTCGCAGAGTTTTTCCGCGAGCAGGGCGCCAAGGCCTTTGTGATTGCCTGCAACACGGCAACCGTGGCGGCGGTCGCGGATTTGCGCAGCGATTACCCGGATTGGCCGCTGGTGGGCATGGAGCCGGCGGTCAAACCGGCGGCTGCCGCGACCCGCAGTGGCGTGGTCGGCGTACTCGCCACCACGGGCACCCTGCAAAGCGCCAAGTTTGCCGCGTTGCTGGATCGCTTTGCCACCGATGTACGGGTGATTACCCAGCCATGCCCGGGGCTGGTCGAGCTGATCGAGGCCGGCGACCTGGGCAGCCCGGTGCTGCGCCAGTTGCTGCAAGGGTATGTCGCGCCGCTGGTCGAGGCCGGCTGCGACACGCTCATCCTTGGTTGCACCCACTATCCTTTCCTTAAGCCATTGCTGGCGACGATGCTGCCACCGTCGATCATCCTGATCGATACCGGCGCAGCAGTGGCGCGCCAGCTACAGCGTCTGCTGGGTGAGCGCCAACTGCTGGCCGATGGCACCCCCCGTACCGCGCAATTCTGGACCAGCGGCGAGCCGCAGCACCTAAGAAATATCCTACCCACACTCTGGAACTCCAGCGGCGTTGTGCGCAGTTTCGAGCGGTAAAAAATTCGTGAAACAGCGGGTTTTTTTAACTGAACTTCTGCTTACTCCGTGATTTCTATAGCTCCTGATTAGCGGTAAAAAATCATACAAATTCGTTTGGAAAGGATGTTTCTTATGAAGCGCTTGTTCTGTTTGGCTGCGATTGCAGCCGTTGTGGTGGGGCATTCGATTTCGGCCCAGGCAGCCGGCCTGGAGTTTGCGGTGGGGCATACCAGCGATTCGACCATGACGTATCGCCTGGGCCTGCAATCGGACTGGGACAAGAGCTGGTGGCAGAGCGATGTCGGCCGCCTGACCGGCTACTGGAGCGGCGCTTATACCTTCTGGGAGGGGGACGAACGTGCGAGTGTCAGCAGCCTGTCGTTTTCGCCGGTGTTTGTGTATGAGTTCGCCGGCGAGTCGGTGAAGCCCTACATCGAAGCGGGGATCGGCATGGCGCTGTTTTCACGCAGCCGGGTCGAAGACAACAATATCGGCGGGGCTTTCCAGTTTGAAGACCGCCTGGGCTTGGGCTTGCGTTTTGCCGGCGGGCATCAGGTGGGGATCCGGGCCACGCACTATTCCAACGCCGGTATCAGCAGCCGCAACGATGGTGTCGAGAGCTATTCGTTGAACTACACAATGCCGCTCTGATATTCCCCAGGCACTGCAGAACCTATGTGTGTGGGCTGGTGTGGGAGTCGGGCTTGCCCGCGATGCAGGCGCTGTGGTGTATCAGTTACACCGTAGTGATGCTAGCGCAGGCAAGCCAGCTCCCACACAAGCTTCCACATAGGCCCGCTTCCACATGGGATCTTCATTGGCCTTGGTTCAGCGGTAGACCGTCGCAATCCCCTGGCGCTCTTCAAGGCACTCCGGCGCGCCCATCTCGAACTCCCGGCAAATCAATGGTCGCTTCTCATAGATCGTGCACATCATCGTGTCGCGATCTAGCGCCGCGCACCAGCCGTCGTCCAGGCGCAGCATGACTTCGCCGCCCCAGTCGTCGGTGTCGATAAAGCGATCAGGCACGCCGGTGTCGGTGATCAGCATGACTTCCAATTGGCAGCAGCAGGCTGCACAGGTGGAACAGGTGACGGCGGGTTCGGCGATTTGGGTGTGGGGGATGGTGGTCATGGGGGGCAGCTTCAAGGTTCAAGCGTCAAGCTGCAAGTAAAAGCCGACCGGCTCCAGGTTTTTTTCGGCGCGCCGCCGGCAGGCAAGCGCGTCGCTCCTGCATCACGGTTTACAGGGTTTGCCCAAACGCCTGGGCCACGCGCAGGGCACTGACCACGCCGTCTTCAAATACGCTGATGTCATGGCGGCGGCTGAGCAGATAGGCGCAGGTCAGCCCGGAAATACCGCTGCCGACAATGGCGATCTTCACAGGTTGTCCTTGTGCGGCGGCGGGCTGCGCAGCATGCGCTTGCCGATGATCAGTCGCGCGCGGTTCGGCAATGTCGACAACGGCCACAGGGTGGCGATAAACAGCGCCGGGAAGGCAATCTCCAGGGGGCGCTCTTCCAGTTTGCCGACAATATGCCGCGCGGCCTTGTCGGCCGGCCAGCTCAAGGGCATTGGAAAGTCATTGTGTTCGGTCAGCGGCGTATCGACGAAACCGGGGCTGACAACCGTGACGTCAATGCCTTCGGGAGACAGGTCAAGGCGCTGGGCTTCAAACAGGGAACGCAGGCCGGCCTTGGACGCGCCATAGGCTTCTGCACGGGGCATCGGCAGGTACGTGACCGCACTGGCGACGCCCACCAGGTGCGGGGTTTGCCCGGCACGCAGCAGCGCCAAGGCGGCTTCGATGCAATAACTGCTGGCCAGCAGGTTGGTGCGCACCACATGTTCGATAATCGACGCATCGAACTGCTTGGCATCCACGTATTCGCAGGTGCCGGCATTCAGGAGCACGGTGTCCAGGGCCCCCCAGGTTTGCGCGATCTGCTCGCCGATTTCCCGTACGACCTGGCTGTTGGTCAAGTTGCCGGCGACCACCAGCACTTGCCCAGGATAGCGTTGGGCAAGTTGCTCCAGCGGTGCCTTGGCACGCGCACTCAGCGCCACCCGGGCGCCGCTGTCGAGCAACACCTCGGCCAGGGCGGCGCCAAGGCCACTGCTTGCCCCGGTCAGCCAATAACGGCGTGGCGATGTCAGGCTCATGCCATTCTCCCTTTCAACCAACGGACCGGCCGGCCAACTACCAGCAGATGTTCGTAACACCGCGCGCTGATACCGCGGACCTGATGCAGTGGATCGGTAAACGATATGTCCTGGCTGTACAGGTTGTCGAGCCGGTGCCGGTTGTGTGTGCCCAGGGGGGCGAAGGAATCGGCGAACTGTCGCAGGCCATCACTCATATATGTCTCCCGCCGCCTGGCGCGAGGGCAGGGCGCGAAAGGCCGCCAACGCGCGTTCACGGGAATGCTTGAGGTCGACAATGGGCTGCGGGTAGTCGGCCACGCCAAACAGATCGCCGGCGGCGGCGGGATGGTGCACTTGCTGTTTGTTCAAGCCCGCCAGTTGCGGCAGCCACTGCTTGATGAAGCGCCCTTCGCCGTCGAACTTCTCGGACTGGCTCAATGGGCTGAAAATGCGGAAGTACGGCGCCGAATCGGTGCCGGTGGACGAGCTCCATTGCCAGCCGCCGTTGTTGGCCGCCAGGTCGCCGTCGATCAAGTGGCGCATAAAAAAGCGCTCGCCTTCGCGCCAGTCGATCAACAGGTTCTTGGTCAAAAACATCGCCACCACCATGCGCAGGCGGTTATGCATCCAACCGGTTGCCAAGAGTTGGCGCATTGCGGCATCGATGATCGGCAGGCCGGTGCGCGCTTCCTGCCAGGCGGCCAGGTCTGCGGGGGCGTGGCGCCAGGCCACGGCTTCGGTTTCCGGGCGAAACGCGCGATGACGCGACACCCGTGGGTAGCCCACCAGGATATGTTTGTAGAACTCGCGCCACAGCAGCTCGTTGATCCAGGTAATGGCGCCGGTATCGCCGCTTTCAAATTCACCCTGGTTGCTTTGTAGCGCCGCGTGCAGGCACTGGCGCGGCGACACCACGCCAGCGGCGAGGTACGCCGACAGTTGGCTGGTGCCGGGCTTGGCCGGGAAGTCGCGTTCGTCCTTGTAATAGCTGATCTGTGCGTCGGCAAACTGTGCAAGGCGCCGCTGCGCCTCATCTTCACCGGCCGGCCAAAGGGCGCGCAGGGTGTCGCTGGGCGGGGCAAAGCCCTTGACCTGCCCGGGCACGGCATCGCTGGCCAAGGCCAAGGCGGCCTGGGCCTTGGGCGTCGCCACCCGGCGCGGCAGGGCCGTGTGCAGGCGGTTGTAGCAGACCTTGCGAAACTGGCTGAACACCTGGAAGTAGGTGCCCGTCTTGGTCAGCACACTGCCGGGTTGGAACAGCAACTGGTCCAGATAACGCTGAAAACTCACCCCTTGTGTTGCCAGGGCCCTGGCCACGGCGGCGTCACGCCGGCTTTCGTGGATCCCGTATTCTTCGTTGGCGTGGACGCTCTCGACCGACAGGCTCTGGCACACCTCCACCAGTACCAGCGGCACCTGGTCCCAGGTGTCGGCATGGCGGATCAGCAGGGGGATATTCAGCTTTCCCAGGGCCAGGCTCAGGGCCTTGAGGTTGCGCAGCCAGAAGTCCACCTTGCACGGCGCATCGTCATGGGCCAGCCACTGATCGGCGGTGATCAGGTACACCGCCGCCGTCGGCCCGCGCTGGCAGGCGGCGGCGAGGGCGGTGTTGTCATGCAGGCGCAGGTCGCTGCGCAGCCAGATCAGATGCATTAGAGAAGCCCACGCTGGATCAGGAGCTGATGGGCCGACAACGGGTCTTCGGCCAACAACAGCCCGGGGATGTCCTGGGTTAAGACGGACAACTCGGCCTGGTGGATGCAGACCGTGGGGCCGGCGATCAGAATTGGGCAACGGGCACCGCTCAATAGTTTCGGCAGGCCTGCCAAATGGAGGGCCTTGCTGGAGTACAGCAGCACGGCGCGTGGTTGCAGGTGTTCGACCGCCAGGGCCAGCTCGCCGGTGGGCAGCGGCCAGTCGAAGACTTCCACCGGGCAATCGGCGCTGCTGGCCAGCCAGGCGCTCAACCACAGGTGCGGCTCCAGTGGTCGGTCGGAATGATTGATCAGCAATAAAGGGGGGCCACTGAGCTGGCGATTGTTGTGATACAGCCGCGCGCCGAATTTGCTGCGCAGCCAGGAATAAAAAAACACCCGCTCCATCTGTGCGCCGAACTGGCCTTGCCAACGTTGGTCCAGCTCCTTGAGCAGCGGCAACAACAGGTGCTCGCAGAGGGTGCGCGGCGGGTAGAGGGCCATGGCCTGGTTGAACACCGCATCCACCCGGCGCTCGGCCAGTTGGCCGATGGCTTGCACCAGGGTCTGGCGCAGGCCCTGCCATTCGTTTTCAGCGCTGGCGTCCACCGGCTGGGCGTTGTCGATCAGTTGCTTGACCTGGCTGACCGGCACGCCACGGTTGAGCCAGGTCAGGATGGTCTGGATGCGCTGCACATGGTCGGCGCCGAACAGCCGGTGGCCCTTGGGCGTGCGTTGCGGCACGATCAGGCCGTAGCGCCGCTCCCAGGCACGCAGGGTCACCGCGTTGACCCCGGTCTGGCGGGACACCTCGCGAATCGGCAGCCAGCCTTGTTCCAGGGCCAGGTTGGCGACGGGGTGGGCGGGAGGTTGCAGGGACGCATTCATGGGTTAGATCGCATTACGCAGGCTGAGGTTTTCCGGGTGCGGTTGCAGGTAGGCCTGCTGCGCGATGTAGCGGTCCGGGTGGTGGCGAAAGTGATGCTTGAGCAAGGTCAGCGGCACCACCAACGGTACGATGCCGTGGCGGTATTGGCCGATCAGGGTCTGCATTTCCTGCTTGTCTGCGGCACTGAGGGCCTGCTTGAGGTAGCCGCTGATATGTTGCAGCACGTTGGAATGGGTGCCACGGGTGGCGCACCTTTGCAGCGCGGTCATCAACTCGCTGAAATACTCGGCGGCCAGGGTTGGCAGGTCGCAGTCCTTGCCCATGCTACCCAACAGATGGCCGAGGCTTTTGTAGTGGGCCGGGCTGTGGGCCATCAGCAGGTATTTATAGCGCGAGTGGAAGGCCAGCAGACGATGACGGGTCAGGCCCTCGGCCAGCCATTGCTGCCACGAGGCGTAGACAAATACCCGGGTCAGGAAGTTTTCGCGCAGCACCGGGTCGTGCAGGCGGCCATCTTCCTCCACCGGCAGGTTGGGGTGGCGGGCACAGAAGGCCTGGGCATAGATACCACGCCCGCCGCCCTCGACCGGGGTGCCGTTGTCGCGGTAGACCTTGACCCGTTCCAGGCCACAGGACGGTGACTTCTGCATAAAGATGTAGCCGCACAGGTCGCTGTGCTCGGCGGCCATGTCCTGGCCGTAGGCGTGCAGCGCGGCGGTCACGTTCAGTTCACGATGCACCGTGCCCACGGCTTGCGGCTGCTGCGGGTCGCCCACCAGGCGAATCGGCTCGCGGGGGATGCCCAGGCCGATGGCGACTTCCGGGCACAGTGGCACGAAGTCGAAGTAGGCGCTGAGTGTCTGGCGGCACAGGGAGGATTGCTTGTGCCCGCCATTGAAGCGCACGTTCTCGCCAAGCAGGCAGGCGCTGATGGCGATTTTCGGTTTGCCGATGGCGGACAGGGGACTGGACATGGCAAACCTCTGCAAGACTCCTGTACAGATTTTATTTTCTGTACAACTAATTTCATCATAGGTTTTGCTGTGTACAAGTCAAATATTTTGTATAGGTTTTATAGGCCGATCATTCCCTGCTGACGGGATAGCAGCGATTGCAGCGGCTTAGCGCAAATGTTCGACCAGGCGCCGCGCCGCTTCCTGGCCGCTGAGCCAGGCCCCTTCGACCCGTCCCGACAGGCACCAGTCGCCACAGGCATACAAGCCCAGGTCGGCATCCGCCAATACCCCCCATTCATGACCGCTTGCGGGGCGTGCATACAGCCAGCGATGGGCCAGGCTGAAGACGGGCGCCGGCATGCTGCAGTGCAGCAGTTCGGCAAAGGCGCCGTGCAGCAACTCGATAATGGCGTCCTTGGGCAGGTCCAGGTGCTGTTTGCTCCAGGCACTGGTGGCGTGCAGGATCCAGGTGTCCGGCGTGGCGTCCCGCCCTGGTTTGCTGCGGTTGCGGGCCAGCCAGTCGAGGGGGCTGTTTTGTACGAAGCAACCTTCCATCGGCGTATCCAGCGGCGTATCGAAGGCCAGGGCGATGGCCCAGGTCGGGTCCATTTTCACCCCGGCGGCGGTGCTCGCCAGCTTGGGCGCCGCCGCCAGCAGGGCGGTGGCCTGGTGCGCCGGGGTGGCGATGATCACGTGGCTGAAAGGGCCATGGTTGTCGCCGTCGGCGTCCAGCAGGTTCCAGTGTTGTTGGCCCTGGAACACTTCGGTGATACGGCAGCCAAACTCCACCGGCAGGTCATCGAGCAAGGCGCGGGTGATGGCGCTCATGCGCGGGGTGCCGACCCAGCGGGTCTGCTCATCGGGGGAGGGGCTCAGTTGCCCGGACTGGAAGTTGTAGAGTTGCGGCTCCCACTCGGCGGCCCAGCCATTGGCTTGCCAGCGTTGTACTTCATTGACGAAGCGCCGGTCGCGGGCCGTGAAATACTGCGCGCCCAGATCCAACGCGCCGGCCTCGCTGCGCTTGCTGGACATGCGCCCGCCACTGCCGTGGCTTTTATCGAAGAGTTGGACAACGTGCCCGGCATCTTTTAACGCGCGGGCGGCTGAAAGTCCGGCGATGCCGGTACCGATGATCGCGATGGGAACAGTCATGGGAGGCCTCGTTTTACCGTTGGGTACAGACTACGCCGACACCAATAGCTGTACAATATTGTTTTTTGGTATAAGTTTCGGCATGCCTTAACGTGTGGCGTGGCCTATGGTTAAACCCAGGTCGCGCCGATTAAAAAGATCCCTGCTTATAAAATAGACCAGCGATGCCCGGCCAACGTTACAGGAGGAAGATCTCATGCATATTTTGCTGACCGGCGGTACGGGTCTGATCGGCCGCCAGCTCTGCCAGCACTGGAGCGCCCAGGGGCATCGGTTGACAGTGTGGAGCCGCCACCCCGCGCAGGTCGCCAGGTTGTGCGGTGCGCAGGTGCAGGGTGTAGCCCGTTTGCAGGACATCACACAGCCGGTGGACGCGGTCATCAACCTGGCCGGCGCGCCGATTGCCGACCGCCTCTGGACCCACAAGCGCAAGGCCTTGCTGTGGAGCAGCCGCATCAGCCTTACGGAAACCCTGCTGGCCTGGCTTGAGGGCCTGGCGGTGAAACCTGCGGTATTGATTTCCGGTTCGGCGGTGGGCTGGTATGGCGATGGCGGTGAACGTGAGCTGACCGAAACCAGTGGCCCGGTGCTGGATGATTTCCCCAGCCAGTTGTGCATCGCCTGGGAAGAAACCGCCCAGCGCGCCGAAGCCTTAGGCCTGCGGGTAGTGTTGGTGCGTACTGGCCTGGTGCTAGCGGCCGAGGGCGGCTTTTTGTCGCGGTTGCTATTGCCCTTTAAACTGGCGCTGGGCGGGCCTATCGGCAACGGCCGGCAGTGGATGCCGTGGGTACATATCAAGGATCAAATCGCCCTGATTGATTTTCTTCTGCACAAACCTGACGCCAGCGGTCCTTATAATGCCTGCGCGCCCCAGCCGGTGCGTAACCGCGAGTTCGCCAAGACCCTGGGCCAGGTGCTGCACCGCCCGGCTTTCATGCCGATGCCGGCGTTTGCCTTGCGGGCCTTGTTGGGGGAGTTGTCCGGCCTGTTGCTGGGCGGGCAGAAGGCACTACCCGAGCGGTTGCTGGCCGCCGGTTTCACTTTTCAGTTCACTGAGTTGCACGCGGCCCTGGATGACTTGTCCAGCCGCCTCTGAGAGATAGGATGTTGCATGACGGATCACGCGTTATTACTGGTCAACCTGGGTTCACCGGCGTCCACTTCGGTGGCCGATGTGCGCAGCTACCTCAATCAGTTCTTGATGGACCCGTATGTGATTGACCTGCCGTGGCCGGTGCGGCGTTTGCTGGTGTCGCTGATCCTGATCAAGCGTCCCGAGCAATCGGCCCATGCCTACGCCTCGATCTGGTGGGACGAAGGCTCACCGCTGGTGGTGCTCAGTCGCCGCTTGCAGCAGCAGATGACCGCCCAGTGGACCCAGGGCCCGGTGGAACTGGCGATGCGTTATGGCGAACCGTCGATTGAGAGCGTGCTGACCCGCCTGGCCGGCCAGGGCATCCACAAGGTCACGCTGGCGCCGTTGTACCCACAGTTTGCCGACAGCACCGTGACCACGGTGATTGAAGAGGCGCGGCGGGTGGTGCGGGATAAACAACTCGACCTGCAGTTCTCGATCCTGCAACCGTTCTACGACCAGCCGGAATACCTCGACGCCCTGGTGGCCAGTGCCAGGCCGCATTTGCAGCAGGATTACGATCACCTGTTGTTCAGCTTCCACGGCCTGCCGGAGCGGCATTTGAACAAGCTCAACCCCGGGCATGCCCTCGACGGCACGGGCGACTGCTGCGCCAATGCCTCGCCGCAGGTGCGCACCACCTGTTATCGCGGGCAGTGCTTTAGCGTCGCCCGCGACTTTGCCGCGCGCATGGGCCTGGCGGACGATAAATGGTCGGTGGCGTTCCAGTCCCGCCTGGGCCGGGCGAAGTGGATCGAACCCTACACCGAGGCCCACCTGGAGGCCTTGGCCCGGCAAGGGGTGAAGAAGCTGTTGGTGATGTGCCCGGCGTTTGTCGCCGATTGTATCGAGACCCTGGAAGAGATTGGTGATCGCGGCCTGGAACAGTTCCGCGAAGCCGGGGGCGAGGAGCTGGTGCTGGTGCCGTGCCTCAATGATGATCCACAGTGGGCGGCGGCGCTTAATAGCTTATGCGAAAGAGCGCCTGTCAGCCTCTAATGTGGCCGCTGGCTAGTGTGGGGCTTGCCTGGGACTGGTTTGTCTGGGAGTTGGCTTGCCTGCGATAGCATCACCGAGGTATGACTGACACACCGAGGTGCCTGCATCGCAGGCAAGCCAGCTCCCACACAAGCCAGCTCCCACAGGGGTTCAGCGGTGTTTATTCGTGGTGCGGTTGGCCCAGGAAGGTCAGTGAGCTGAACAGTGCACGGGTCTGAATCTCGCTATTACCTTTGACCGGTACTTGCGCCTGCGCCGCAATCACGTTCAACGCCTCGTTGCGCACCAGCACCCGGGCCCGGCCATCCTGGTCGGTCTCGGTGCTCAAGGTATTCGGTGCGCTACGGTAGTCGCCAATCAACTTGATCCCGGCGGCGGGTTTGCCGTCGATCAATACCCGCACCGGCAGCGATTGGCCGGGGCCGACGGTCAGCGGGTCGACTTCAGGCACGATCACCATCCTCAGTTGATCCAGCTTGGGCAGTTTCGCCCCGGCCTGGTAGATCGCCAGGCTGTATTTCAGGGCCTGGGTGGTTTCGACGGCGCCGGGGACTTGGCTGTGGCCCTGGTTCACCCATTTCTTGTCCGGGGTTTGCGACCACAAGCCATTATCAAACGCCACCGCCAGTACGGCGGGCGGGTTGAGCGGTTGCAGGCGNAGCGGTTGCAGGCGCGCCTGGTCGACCAGGCGTTGTACGGTCACCGGGATCATCCGGCCACCGGCGTCATAGGCCCAGGCGCCGCTGACTTTTCTGGCCTTGAAGGCTTCGTCTTCGGCACCGTGGCCGTAGATCACTTCGAGATGGCCGCGGCGTTGTTCGGTCCACAGGCCATGGGCCGAGACTTGGGTGGCGAACAGCAGGCCGAGCACAGCCAATGATTTGAGCGCTTGCATGGTGAGGTCCTTTTACAGGTTGAGGGTCAGGCTGACGGTGAAGTTGCGCGGCTCTCCGGGGTTGACCCAGTAGTTGCTGTAGGAGCGCTCGTAGTACTTTTCGTCGAACAGGTTGTTGAGATTCAGGCCCACGGTGAGGTTATCGCTGGCCTTGTAATGGGCCAGCAGGTCGACGGTGTGGTAGGCCGGCAACTCGAAGCTTTTACCGGCCTCGCCTGAACGGTCGCCCACATAGGTAAACGCCGCGCCCAGGTCCGAGCCACGCAGGGCGCCATCCTGGAACTCATACACGCCCAACAGGCTGCCACTGCGTTTGGCCACGCCGAGAATGCGGCTACCGGTGGGGATCTCCTTGTCGCCCTTGGTCACTTCGGCGTCGATGTAGGCCAAGGCGCCAATCACTCGCACGGCATCCGTCAGTTGCCCGCTCACTTGCAGGTCCAAGCCCTGGCTGCGGGCCTTGCCGATGGCGCGTTTGGTGTCGGTGGCCGGGTCGGTGGCCAGGGTGTTTTCCTTTTCGATATGGAAGGCGGCCAGGGTCGCGCTCAGGCGGTCGTCGAACAGCTCGCTCTTGATGCCGACTTCATAACCAATGCCTTCCTCGGGCTTGAGGAAATTGCCGGCTGCGTCCAGCTCGCTTTGCGGTTTGAACGAGGTGGAGGCGTTGGCAAACAGGCCCACTTGCGGGGTCAGTTGATACAGCAGGCCGGCCCGCTGGGTCATGACATCGTGGGTTTTCTGGCTCTTGGCACCGTTGCGGGTGTAGTCCTGCGAGCTTTGCTCGACGTGCTCCAGGCGCACGCCCACCACCCCGCGCAGGCGGTCGGTAAAGATGATCTGGTCTTGCAGGTTCAGCGCCTGGCTTTTCACCTGGGTGAAAAAATCGCTGCCCGAGCGCAGACCATTGGGCTTGGGCTGGCCGTAGACCGGCTTATAGATGTCGATGGGGTAGCTGCCGGCGATGGCGGTCACCCGTTCTTTCTTGCGGTAGTCCTCGTACTCGGTGCCGATCAGCACTTCATGCTGCCAACTGCCGATCTCGAACAGGCCACGCAGCTCCAACTGGGTGATGCTGTCGTGCCAGCCCATGGAGCGCTGGCGGTAGCGGCGGTTGATGGTACGGCCGTCGGCATTCAGCGCGCGGTTTTCCGAGGCTTCGCCCCACAGGCTGCCCTGTTTGTAGTGGCTGGCCAGGCGCAGTTTCCAGGCATCGTTCAAGTGATGTTCGAGGGTGGCTTGCAGACGGTTGTTGTGGTTATCGATATCGCCGTCGTTGGGCTCGCCAAGGAAGGTCGAGCGGGACATGCCGCCCCAGCGGTTGTTGGGGGCAACGATGCCCCGGTCGAATGTGGAGCTGTGGCGCACAAACTCACTTTCCACCAGCAGGCTGGTGTCCGGGTCCAGTTGCCAGCTGAACGAAGGGGCGACAAACACCCGTTTGCTTTGCACATGATCGCGGAAACTGTGGTTGTCCTCTACCGCCAGATTGACCCGCGACAGCACCCGGCCTTCGCTGTCCAGCGGGGTGTTGATATCCACGGCGGTGCGGTAGCGGTCCCAACTGCCGGCGCTGGTCTGCACGGTGGTGAAGGCTTCGGCTTGGGGCTTCTTGGTGACGATATTCACGGTGCCGCCGGGATCGCCACGGCCATACAGGCTGGCGGCGGGGCCCTTGAGCACCTCGATGCGTTCGATATTGGCCGTGTCCGGGGTGCTGGGGTAGCCACGGTTGGCGCTGAACCCGTCCTGGTAGAACTCCGAGGTGGTGAAGCCGCGAATGCTGTATTCGTAAAGAGTCAGGCCACCGAAGTTGTTCTGTTTGGACACGCCGCCGGCAAATTCCAGGGCGCGCTCGACATTGTGACTGCCCAGGTCCTTGAGCACCGTGGCGGGAATTACACTGATCGATTGTGGGATATCGCGCAGGGCGGTGTCGGTCTTGGTTGCGCTGGCCGAGCGGGTTGCGCGGTAGCCCTTGACCGGGCCGGTGGCGGATTCATAGGCCTCGCCGGTGATGCTGGTGGTGGCCAATTCAAGGGGGGTGGTGTCTTCTGCAAACACCGGGTCCACCAGCAATCCCAAGGCGAGACCGGCCAGGGGCGCAAACTTTCGAGACGTCATGGTCTAACATTCCAATATCAATATTGAAATAATATAACATGACTATTGAGAGTGTCTCTCTTTAAGGGTTGCCCTTTATTCCTGCTCTTTCACCGGTGCGGGCGGCGGGCGCAGGCCCACTTCGGCCAGCAGCTTGATCTCCTTGCCGTTGCGCATGACCTGGATCGCGACCTTTTCCGTGGGCTTGATCCGCGCGACCTGGTTCATCGAACGCCGGCCATCGCCCGCCGGTTCGCCGTCGATGCTGAGGATCACATCGCCGACCTGCATCCCGGCCTTTTCTGCCGGGCCGCCACGCAGGATGCCGGCGATGACGATGCCCGGGCGCCCGGTCAGGCCAAAGGATTCCGACAGCTCCTTGGTCAGCGGTTGCACTTCAATCCCCAGCCAGCCACGGATCACCTGGCCGTGTTCGATGATCGACTTCATCACTTCCATCGCCAGCTTCACCGGGATCGCGAAACCGATGCCCTGGGAGCCACCGGACTTGGAGAAGATCGCGGTGTTGATGCCGGTCAGGTTGCCATTGGCGTCCACCAGTGCGCCGCCGGAGTTGCCCGGGTTGATCGCCGCGTCGGTCTGGATAAAGTCTTCGTAGCTGTTGAGGCCCAACTGATTGCGCCCGGTGGCGCTGATGATGCCCATGGTCACGGTCTGGCCGACACCGAACGGGTTGCCGATCGCCAGCGCCACATCGCCGACGCGCAGGCCTTCGGAGCGGCCGATGGTGATGGACGGCAGGTGCTTGAGGTCGATTTTCAAAACGGCCAGGTCGGTTTCCGGGTCGCTGCCCACCACCCGCGCCAGGGTTTCGCGGCCATCACGCAGGGCCACCACAATCTGGTCGGCCCCGGTGCTGACATGGTTGTTGGTGAGGATGTAGCCTTCCGGGCTCATGATCACCCCGGAGCCCAGGCTCGACTCCATGCGGCGCTGCTTGGGCGAGTTGTCGCCGAAAAAGCGCCGGAACTGCGGGTCTTCAAACAACGGGTGCGCCGGTTTATTGATGACTTTGGTGGTGTACAGGTTGACCACCGCAGGCGCGGCCACCACCACGGCATCGGCGTAGGTCACCGGGCCCTGTTGCACTGCGCTGGTTTGCGGTGCCTGTTGCAGGTTGACGTCCAGGCTTGGCAGGCCGACCCATTGCGGATAACGCTGAATGATCAGCATCGCGATCAGCACGCCGGCCAACAATGGCCATCCAAAAAAACGCAGCGCCTTGAGCATCAAGTAAGTCCTGACAGGTTGCAGGGGGCGTGGGAGCGCCCATAATGTCGCGCATTATACGAGGCCGCGAGCGCCTCTGAACGGGATATTTAGGAGTCTTTGTATGGCCGTTGCCCTGAGCACCCTGGTTGAAGAAGCGGATCGCTACTTGAACAGCGCAAAAATTGCCGACTACTGCCCCAATGGCCTGCAGGTCGAAGGCCGGCCACAGGTGTTGCGCATTGTCAGTGGCGTGACCGCCAGCCAAGCGCTGCTCGACGCGGCGGTAGAGGCCAAGGCCGACCTGGTGCTGGTGCACCACGGCTATTTCTGGAAGGGCGAGAGCCCGTGCATCACCGGCATGAAGCAGCGCCGCCTCAAGACCCTGCTCAAGCACGACATCAGCCTCTTGGCCTACCACCTGCCGCTGGACCTGCACCCAGACGTGGGCAACAACGTGCAGTTGGCCCGCCAGTTGGACATCACCGTCGAGGGCCCGCTGGACCCGGACAACCTCAAGGTCGTGGGGCTGGTGGGCTCCCTGGCCGAGCCGCTGTCGGCGCGGGATTTCGCCCGCCGCGTGCAGGAAGCCATGGGCCGCGAACCGCTGCTGATCGAAGGCAGCGCGATGATCCGCCGCGTGGGCTGGTGCACGGGCGGTGGCCAGGGTTACATCGATCAGGCCGTGCTGGCCGGGGTCGATCTGTATCTCAGTGGCGAAGCGTCGGAGCAAACCTTCCACAGCGCCCGGGAAAACGACATCAGCTTTATCGCCGCCGGCCATCACGCCACCGAGCGTTATGGTGTGCAGGCCCTGGGCGATTACCTGGCCCGGCGCTTTGCCCTGGAGCACCTGTTTATCGACTGTCCCAACCCGATCTAAGCCTTCCCACAGGCCCGCCATTGCGGGCAAACCGAGAGGTATATCCATATACCGTTTCGATCTAGCCAGCTCCCTGAATAGAAGCAGGTGCTGTGCTAGCATGCCTCGCTCGAACACGGCCCGCAGGCCGTCCAAAAAGAATCGTTTTTCCGTGAGTAGCCATGGTCGATAAACTGACGCATCTCAAACAGCTGGAGGCGGAGAGCATCCACATCATCCGTGAGGTTGCCGCTGAGTTCGACAACCCGGTAATGCTCTACTCCATCGGCAAAGACTCCGCCGTGATGCTGCATCTGGCGCGCAAGGCATTCTTTCCGGGCAAGTTGCCGTTCCCGGTGATGCATGTGGACACCCAGTGGAAATTCCAGGAAATGTACAAGTTTCGCGACCGCATGGTCGAGGAGCTGGGCCTGGAGCTGATCACCCACGTCAACCCGGACGGCGTAGCGCAGGGCATCAACCCGTTCACCCACGGCAGCGCCAAGCACACCGATATCATGAAGACCGAAGGCCTCAAGCAGGCCTTGGACCAGCATGGTTTCGACGCCGCGTTCGGCGGCGCCCGTCGCGATGAAGAGAAATCCCGCGCCAAGGAGCGCGTGTACTCGTTCCGCGACAGCAAGCACCGCTGGGACCCGAAAAACCAGCGCCCGGAGTTGTGGAACGTCTACAACGGCAACGTCAACAAGGGCGAGTCGATCCGCGTGTTCCCGCTGTCCAACTGGACCGAGCTGGATATCTGGCAGTACATCTATCTGGAAGGCATCCCGATCGTGCCGCTGTATTTCGCCGCCGAACGTGAAGTGATCGAGAAGAACGGCACGCTGATCATGATCGATGACGAGCGCATCCTCGAACACCTGTCCGACGAAGACAAAGCCCGTATCGTCAAGAAGAAAGTCCGTTTCCGTACCCTTGGCTGCTACCCGCTGACGGGCGCGGTGGAGTCCGAAGCCGAGACGCTGACGGACATCATCCAGGAAATGCTCCTGACGCGAACTTCCGAGCGCCAGGGCCGGGTCATCGACCACGATGGCGCCGGCTCCATGGAAGATAAAAAACGTCAGGGTTATTTCTAAGGGGTTGTCATGTCGCACGTATCTGATTTGATCAGCGAGGACATCCTCGCCTACCTGGGCCAGCACGAACGCAAGGAAATGCTGCGCTTTCTGACCTGTGGCAACGTCGATGACGGCAAGAGCACCCTGATCGGGCGCCTGCTGCACGACTCGAAGATGATCTACGAAGACCATCTGGAAGCCATCACCCGCGACTCGAAAAAAGTCGGCACCACCGGTGACGATATCGACCTGGCCTTGCTGGTCGACGGCCTGCAGGCCGAGCGTGAGCAGGGCATCACCATTGATGTGGCCTACCGCTATTTCTCCACCGCCAAGCGCAAATTCATCATCGCCGACACCCCGGGCCATGAGCAGTACACCCGCAACATGGCCACCGGTGCGTCCACCTGTGACCTGGCGATCATCCTGGTGGACGCGCGCTACGGCGTGCAGACCCAGACCCGTCGCCACAGCTTTATCGCCTCGCTGTTGGGCATCAAGCACATCGTCATCGCCATCAACAAGATGGACCTCAACGGTTTCGACGAAAGCATTTTCGAGTCGATCAAGGCCGACTACCTGAAGTTTGCCGAGGGCATCGCGTTCAAGCCGAGCACCATGGCCTTTGTGCCGATGTCGGCGCTCAAGGGCGATAACGTGGTGAACAAGAGCGAGCGTTCGCCGTGGTACACCGGCCAGTCACTGATGGAGATCCTCGAAACCGTCGAGATCGCCAACGACCGCAACTACACCGACCTGCGGTTCCCGGTGCAGTACGTCAACCGGCCGAACCTGAACTTCCGGGGTTTTGCCGGGACCCTGGCCAGCGGCATCGTGCACAAGGGCGACGAAGTCGTGGTGCTGCCGTCGGGCAAGAGCAGCCGCGTCAAATCCATCGTCACCTTCGACGGTGAGCTGGAGCACGCAGGCCCCGGCCAGGCGGTGACCCTGACCATGGAAGACGAGATCGACATCTCCCGTGGCGACCTGCTGGTGCATGCCGACAACGTGCCGCAAGTCACCGACGCCTTCGACGCCATGCTGGTGTGGATGGCCGAGGAGCCGATGCTGCCGGGCAAGAAATACGACATCAAGCGCGCCACCAGTTATGTGCCGGGTTCCATTGCCAGCATTGTGCATCGCGTGGATGTGAACACTCTGGAGGAAGGCCCGGCCAGTGCCTTGCAGTTGAACGAAATCGGCCGGGTCAAGGTCAGCCTCGACGCGGCCATTGCCCTGGACGGCTATGCCAGCAACCGCACCACCGGCGCCTTTATCGTGATCGACCGGTTGACCAACGGCACCGTGGCGGCGGGCATGATCATCGCGCCACCGGCCAGCCATGGCGGTGCTGCGCAGCACGGCAAACTGGCCCACGTGGCCACCGAGGAGCGCGCCCAGCGCTTTGGCCAGCAGCCGGCTACCGTGTTGTTCAGCGGCCTGTCGGGCGCGGGCAAGAGCACCCTGGCCTATGCCGTCGAGCGCAAGCTGTTCGACATGGGCCGTGCGGTGTTTGTGCTCGATGGGCAGAACCTGCGGCATGACCTCAATAAAGGCCTGCCACAGGACCGTGCCGGGCGCACCGAGAACTGGCGGCGTGCCGCCCACGTGGCGCGGCAGTTCAACGAAGCCGGCCTGCTGACCCTGGCCGCCTTCGTGGCGCCGGATGCCGAAGGCCGCGAACAGGCCAAGGCGCTGATCGGCAGTGATCGCCTGCTCACGGTCTACGTGCAGGCCTCGCCGCTGGTGTGTGCCGAACGTGACCCGCAAGGCTTGTACGCCGCCGGTGGGGATAACATCCCTGGCGAGTCGTTCCCGTACGACGTGCCGTTGAATGCCGACCTGGTGATTGATACGCAGGCATTGTCGCTGGAGGACAGCGTCAAGCAGGTGCTGGAGTTGCTGCGGGTTAGCGGCAAGCTTTAAGCGGCAAGCTAAAAGCCCGCCATCGAGTGATCGGTGGCGGGCTTTTTTATATCTAGGGATTAGGCCGATTTGCCATCAGACACTTCGACCCGGTTGAGTACGTCAGTGTCTTTGGTTCCGTAGATATCTGCTTGCGAGGTGGTATCGATTATGTTGTGGCCCTTGCCTATCTTGATTTCACCAACGCCTTCGGTGGTGATGAAGGATGTTCCGGCACCACTGCTGATAGAAAATTTTCCAGAAAGCACGGTCATTGTGTCGTGATCCCCGCTGCCTGTGATAGAGGTTTTCTGGTCGAGGTTACCGACTTTTGCGCCTATCATGATGTTACTGCCGCTCCCCCCCAGCAGGTTGTTCCGCCAACCCCGACCTCCGGCCAGGAAGTCGTTACCGTTTTCGCCATGAAGCGTACCGCCTAGACCCAGGTAGGCCTGGTCATCCCCGTCACCCAAGTGGACGCTTGCAATACCGCCTCCGCCCTTGAAGAAATCGTTACCGTCTCCGGTATTGATCTCGAGGATACTTTTTACGTTGTCATCAACACTCACACGGTCGTCGCCGCCGTTGGTATTGATCGTGATTGTAGAGAGCGGTTGGTTGGGCATGTTTAGCGGATAGCTTTTGCCGTTGATATCGGCCGTCAACTTTTGGTCAGGGTCCAGGCGCAGGTGAATGCGGTCGTTGTGGTTGCCGGTGTTAATAGTGACGTTTCTATAGTTGTCCTGACTGTTCACGTCCGCGAGATCGAAGTCTGCGCTGATTGTCAGGTTGCCGTCTTCATAGGTTCGTTTATAAGCCGGCTGTGTCTGGTTTTCTGCGGTTGGCTGTGGTGTTGCAGGAAGTATTGGGGATGAAGAGGTGATGGTCATAGAGTTGGCTCCCGTAATCATTTTTCAGGGCACAGATGTGCGCGATCCAGATACCCGGTGTTTAAACCGGGCGTATGGCTGAGTGGGAGAGCCTGGAAAATCAGTTGCCAACAATACTGTTTCGGTACGTTTGCTGATCGTTCCCACGCTCCGCGTGGGAATGCCGCCTTGGACGCTCCGCGTCCGCTCTTGAGGTGGTGACGCGGAGTGTCAGGGGATGCATTCCCACGCAGAGCGTGGGAACGATCAGTTGCCTGAGTACTCGATGTGAAGCCGGCTCAGTAAGGCATCCTTGTCTTCCCACAACTGGTTGATCCAGCCCTGGAACGCCAACCGATATTCCCCGTCCTGCTCATAATTCTTGCCAATGAACTCGGCCGGGATCTGCACCTCTTCAAACTGCACCACCACCTCCCGCACATTGCCGCACAGCAGATCCCAATAGCCGGGACGCCCGTCAGGGTAGTGAATGGTTACGTTCACCAGCGATTTCAACTGCTCGCCCATGGCATCCAGTACAAACGCAATGCCACCGGCCTTGGGCTTGAGCAGATAGCGCAACGGCGATTGTTGCTGAGCATGTTTGCCAGGGGTAAACCGCGTGCCTTCGGCAAAGTTGAAAATACCCACCGGGTTGTCGCGGAACTTCGCGCAGGTCTTGCGGGTGGTTTCCAGGTCCTTGCCTTTTTTCTCCGGGTGTTTTTCCAGGTAGGCCTTGGTGTAGCGCTTCATGAAGGGGAAACCCAGGGCCCACCACGCCAGGCCGATCACCGGCACCCAGATCAGCTCCTGCTTGAGGAAAAACTTCAGCGGGCGGATCCGCCGATTGAGTACGTACTGCAACACCATGATGTCGACCCAGCTCTGGTGGTTGCTGGTCACCAGGTACGAGTGCTGGTAGTCCAGGCCTTCCAGGCCCTTGAGGTGCCAGCGCGTACGGCACACCAGGTTCATCCAGGCCTTGTTGTTGCTGATCCACGCCTCATGGGTGTGGTTCATCAACCATTCGCTGAAGCGCTTGGCGAACGGCAGCGCCTTGAACAACGCGACGATAAACAGAAATGAACACAGCAGGAGGGTGTTCAACGCCAGCAGTAACGAGGCAATCACCCCGCGCAGGGCGGCAGGCAGAAAATCCAGCATTTAGGCATCCATAGGTCGGTTGGCGGCTTGAATCGCAGTCAGGGCGATGGTGTAGACAATATCGTCCACCTGGGCCCCACGGGGCAGGTCGTTCACGGGTTTGCGCAGGCCCTGCAGCATCGGCCCGAGGCTGACGCAATCGGCACTGCGCTGTACCGCCTTGTGGGTGGTGTTGCCGGTGTTGAGGTCGGGGAACACAAAGACTGTGGCCTTGCCCGCCACCAGGCTGTTGGGCGCCAGTTGCCGGGCGACGTTTTCGTTGGCGGCGGCATCGTACTGCAACGGGCCGTCGATCAGCAGCGAGCTCTGTTGTTCATGGGCCAGCAGGGTGGCCTCGCGGACCTTCTCCACTTCTTCGCCACTGGCCGAATCGCCGCTGGAATAGCTGATCATCGCCACGCGCGGGGTGATGCCGAAGGCGGCGGCCGAGTCGGCGCTTTGCAGGGCGATTTCCGCCAGTTCCGCGGCGCTGGGGTGCGGGTTCATTACGCAGTCGCCGTACACCAGCACCTGCTCGGGGAACAGCATGAAAAACACCGACGACACCAGGGTGCAGCCCGGCGCGGTCTTGATCAGTTGCAGGGCCGGGCGGATGGTATTGGCGGTGGAGTGGATGACCCCGGAGACCAGGCCGTCCACTTCATCCAGCGCCAGCATCATGGTGGCGATCACCACGGTGTCTTCCAGTTGCTGCTCGGCCATCGGTGCGTTGAGGCTTTTGCTCTTGCGCAGCGCCACCATTGGCTCGACATAGCGCTCGCGAATCAGGTCCGGGTCGAGAATCTCCAGGCCTTCGGGCAACTCGATGCCCTGGGCGCGGGCTACGGCCTCGACGTCGGCCGGCTTGGCCAGCAGCACGCAGCGGGCAATGCCCCGGGCCTGGCAGATGGCGGCGGCTTGCACGGTCAGCGGCTCGCTGCCTTCGGGCAGCACGATGCGCTTGTTGGCGGCCTGGGCGCGCTGGATCAACTGGTAGCGGAACACCGCCGGCGACAGGCGCATTTCCCGTGGCGTGCCGCAACGCTGGTGCAGCCAGCGGGCGTCCAGGTGGCTGGCGACGAAATCGGTGATGATCTCCGCGCGTTCGCGGTCATCAATCGGGATTTCCTTGTTCAGGCTGTTGAGCTGGTTGGCGGTGTCGTAGGAGCCGGTGCTCACCGACAACACCGGCAGCCCGGCCTGGAACGCGCCACGGCACAGGTCCATGATCCGTGGGTCGGGCAGGGTGTCGCTGGTCAGCAACAGGCCGGCCAGGGGCACGCCATTGATCGCCGCCAGGCTGACGGCGAGGATGATGTCGTCGCGATCCCCCGGCGTCACCACCAGCACGCCGGGCTTGAGCAGTTCCACGGTGTTGCGCATGGTGCGCGCGCAAATGATGATTTTGTTCATGCGCCGGGTTTCATAGTCGCCGGCGTTGAGCACTTGCGCGCCCATCAGGTCGGCCACATCGCGAGTGCGCGGGGCGTTGAGCTCGAGCTGGAACGGGATGCAGCCGAGCAGGCGGAAATCGCCACTGCGCAGCAACGGCGAATGCTCCTTGAGGCGGGCGGCGAAGGCCTCCATGCTCTCGTCGGTCTGCACCTTGTTGAGGATCACCCCCAGCACTTTCGGGTCTTTCGGGCCGCCGAACAGTTGTGCCTGCAACTCCACACGGCCGGAGAGTTCGGTCAGCACTTCGTTTTCCGGGGCCGAGACCAGAATGACTTCGGCATCCAGGCTTTTGGCCAGGTGCAGGTTGACCCGTGCCGCATAGCTGGTGCTGCGGGTCGGCACCATGCCTTCGACGATCAGCACGTCCTTGCCCACGGCGGCCTGCTGGTACAGGGTGATGATTTCTTCGAGCAGCTCATCGAGCTGGCCATCGCCGAGCATCCGCTCGACATGGGCCAGGCCCAGGGGTTGGGGTGGTTTCAGGCCGTGGGTACGCGCCACCAGTTCGGTGGAACGTTCAGGCCCGGTGTCGCCGGGATGGGGCTGGGCAATGGGCTTGAAAAAGCCGACTTTCAGCCCGGCCCGCTCAAGGGTGCGCACCAGCCCAAGGCTGATGGAGGTCAGACCCACACCAAAATCGGTGGGCGCGATAAAAAAAGTCTGCATGCGAATTCTCTGAAGGTGCATGGCTTGGGTGGTGCGCTATGGCTGCGCGCCGACCGGGAATCAGCTGCCAAGGGTATCGTTATCCGGGCGCTGCGCACACCAGCCACAGGCAAAGGGCTGGCCTATTTTTGCCAGGCGCTGCGCTGGGTCAACCACCCAGGCCCGGGATTGCCAGGGCGGCTGGTGGCGCAGGTGCTGCGTATGGCCGCAGGACAGCGCCGCGACCCAGTGGCCGTGCGCGTCCTGATGAAATCCGACGACTGTCGAGTCACTGGATTGCCCCCGTCTGTCCGGGTTCTGTTCGCTTTCGGGCAAATCCTTGTTTAGACTTGTCCGTTCTTCATTCTTATGCAAAAGGTCTCGCCCCATGCCGATCGCCGCCAACAAGGCTGTCTCCATTGACTATACCCTGACCAACGACGCTGGTGAGGTCATCGACAGCTCCGCCGGCGGCGCGCCGCTGGTCTACCTGCAAGGCGCAGGGAACATCATCCCGGGCCTGGAAAAGGCCCTGGAAGGCAAAGAGGTAGGTGATGAGCTGACCGTTGCCGTAGAACCCGAAGATGCCTACGGCGAGTACTCGGCCGAACTGGTCAGCACCCTGAGCCGCAGCATGTTCGAAGGCGTCGACGAACTGGAAGTGGGCATGCAGTTCCACGCCTCCGCACCGGACGGCCAGATGCAGATCGTGACCATTCGCGACCTGGACGGCGACGATGTCACCGTCGACGGCAACCACCCGCTGGCGGGCCAGCGCCTGAACTTCCAGGTCAAGATCGTGGCCATCCGCGACGCGTCCCAGGAAGAAGTGGCCCACGGCCACGTGCACGGCGAAGGTGGTCACCACCATTGATTGACGGGGTACGCCCGGTCAATTGAAAAGAAAGGCGCCTTCGGGCGCCTTTTTTGATTGGCGGCTATTCTTGCCGGCTGGGCGGCTGTAATCTCGGATGGCCGTTACACAGAATATGGGAAATCTGGAGTTTGTCATGAGTGCTTTCCACGACCTTAAACTCAAAGCCCTGGATGGTCAGGAGCTGCCTCTGGCGCCCTACAAGGGGCAAGTCGTGCTGGTGGTCAATGTCGCCTCCAAATGTGGGCTGACCCCGCAATATGCCGCGCTGGAAAACCTCTACCAGCAATACAAGGGCCAGGGCTTCACTGTGCTGGGCCTGCCATGCAATCAGTTTGCAGGCCAGGAACCGGGGACCGAAGACGAGATCCAGGCGTTCTGCAGCCTCAACTATGGCGTGAGCTTTCCCCTGGGCAGCAAGCTTTCGGTGAACGGTCCCGAGCGCCACCAGTTGTACCGCCTGTTGGCGGGGGAGGGCGCGGAGTTTCCCGGGGATATCACCTGGAATTTCGAGAAATTCCTGCTGGGCAAGGATGGGCGGGTACTGGCGCGGTTTTCCCCGCGTACCGCGCCGGATGATCCGAGTGTCACCCAGGCCATCGAAAAGGCCCTGGCCTGAGCTTGTTGGTGGGGCTGGCTTGCCGGCTCCTACCGTGTTTTGTGTGGCTCACGGCTTTTACCCCTTAATCACCGCAATCAATAGTGCTATCCCACCCTGTCCGCACTCCATATTATCCGCATCATAAAATCCCTCTCGTGCGGAGTGCTCCCATGCCTGTCCAAGCCTTGTTCAAACCGTTCCAGCTCGGTGCGCTGCAATTGCCGTCCCGTGTGGTGATGGCGCCGATGACTCGTTCGTTTTCCCCGGGTGGCGTACCCAACTCCAAAGTGATCGAGTACTACCGCCGTCGCGCGGCGGCCGGCGTCGGCCTGATCATCACGGAGGGCACGGTGGTGGGCCACCCGGCTTCTAATGGTTATCCGAACGTGCCGCACTTCTACGGCGAAGCGGCATTGGCCGGCTGGAAGAAGGTGGTTGATGCGGTGCATGCCGAAGGGGGCAAGATCGTCCCGCAGTTGTGGCATGTCGGCAGCGTACGCCGCCTTGGCACCGAGCCGGATGCCAGCGTGCCGGCCTATGGCCCGGTGGAAAAGCTCAAGGACGGCAAGGTGGTGGTCCACGGCATGACGGCCCAGGACATCCAGGACGTGATCGCCGCCTTCGCCCAGGCCGCCAAGGATGCCCAGGCCATCGGCATGGACGGCGTGGAGATCCACGGTGCCCACGGTTACCTGGTGGATCAGTTCTTCTGGGACGCCAGCAACCCGCGTACGGATGCATACGGCGGCAGCCAGGCCAAGCGTTCGCGGTTCGCCATCGAGTTGATTCAAGCTGTACGTGCGGCGGTCGGCCCCCAATTCCCGATCATTTTCCGCTTCTCCCAATGGAAGCAGCAGGATTACACCGCGCGCCTGGTGCAAACCCCCGAGGCATTGGGTGAGTTCCTCAAGCCGTTGTCTGACGCGGGCGTGGATATTTTCCATTGTTCCACCCGGCGTTTCTGGGAGCCGGAGTTCGAGGGTTCCGAGCTGAACCTGGCCGGTTGGACCCGCCAGCTCACCGGCAAGCCGACCATCACCGTGGGCAGTGTCGGCCTGGATGGCGAGTTCCTGCAGTTCATGGTCAACACCGACAAAATTGCCCAGCCGGCCAGCCTGGAAAAACTGCTGGAGCGCTTGAACAACGACGAGTTCGACCTGGTAGCCGTGGGCCGTGCGCTACTGGT
Source organism: Pseudomonas sp. ICMP 8385 (assembly GCF_002699915.1). Classification (NCBI taxonomy): domain Bacteria; kingdom Pseudomonadati; phylum Pseudomonadota; class Gammaproteobacteria; order Pseudomonadales; family Pseudomonadaceae; genus Pseudomonas; species Pseudomonas sp. ICMP 8385. The sequence goes on from NZ_LKBY01000013.1 coordinate 91,190, forward strand.
GGATCCGGATTGGGCGCTGAAAGTGCGTGAAGGGCGTGAGGGCGATATCTTGCCGTTCAGCCGTGAGGCGTTGATGACCCTGGTGTAACCCGGCTCACCTGAGAGGGGCGCAGAGCATGTCAACTGCGCCCGACATCAGGGTTGTCCAGATCCTGAGGCATTGAGTCAGTTGTGGCGGTGTGCTATCGAATACCTCAAGGGGGTATGGCCTGGGCTCAGCTTTAACCGCGGTAGGGGTCGCCTGTGACGGGGAAAGGTCGTTGAAAGGGAGCCCTGGAAATGTCGACAAACGGGGTTGGAGGATTTTTTGACGATACCCCTAACTGCATCCGAAGATCATTACGACCCATCTTTGCTTTCAGGGCTTCTTCGGCCGGGCTGTCTGCGTCAAGGGTGAGGCGATTGAATCGGCCACTGTTAAATATTCTCTGCTCGGCGGCGGAATAGGGCTCCATATCCCGGCCATGTTTTTGCCATAGATGTTCATACTGCCCTGGATCCCGGCGGCTTTCGGGCAGCAGGGGGCCGGATAGGTTAGGCTGGAACGCTAACTGGTCGAGGCTTACCATGGTCATGACTCCATCAAATGATTGTCTGCGCAGGCGTGAACGCACTACACACCTTGTATGGCTGTTTATGCGCAGTTGGTTCCATGTCCAAGGTAACGCTATACATCACACCAGGCGCGAGCGGTCCGTCATCCCCCGTTCCTCATCGCATACGCTGCGTAACTGGTACTCGAACTGCTCGATAATGGCTGGCCATCCCTGACGGCTGGCATGCTGCCGGGCATTGAGGCGTACCCGTCGCAAGTTCTCCTGTTCATCCAACAGCCAGTTGGCCGCGTCGCAAAACGCCGCCTCATCCCCGGGCATCGCCAGTGCGCCGCTGTAGCCGTGGCGGATATGCTGGGTGGCGGCTGCCTGATCGTAGGCCACTACGCCAAGCCCTGAGGCCATGGCCTCCAGCACCACGTTGCCAAAGGTCTCGGTCAGGCTGGGGAACAGAAACAGATCGCCCGAGGCGTAGTGCCTGGCCAGGTCCTCACCGCGCCGGCTGCCGCAGAAAATCGCCTCGGGTAGCGCTTTCTCCAGGCTCGCCCGTTGCGGGCCATCGCCGACGATGACCAGCTTCAGGGGGCGCTGTGGATAAGTGGCTTGCAGTGAGTCGAAGCAGCGCTTGAGCAGCCCCAGGTTCTTTTCCTGGGCCAAACGCCCGACATGCAGCACGGCGATAGCGTCATTGCCCAGGCCCCAGCCTTCACGCAAGGTGTTATCGCGCCTGACCGGATGGAACAGTTGGCTGTCCACCCCACGCGCCAGCATGCCCAGGCGCTCGAAGTGGCGGCGTTCCAGTTCCAGGCGCTGGCTGACGCTGGGCACCAGGGTCAGGGTGGAACGGTTGTGGAACCAGCGCAGGTAATGGGTCAGGACACGGCTGAGCATGCCCAGGCCATATTGGTTGGAATATTGCTGGAAATTGGTATGAAAACCGCTGACCACGCTGATGCCCAGGCGCCGTGCCGCACGCAGTGCCGACAGGCCCAGCGGGCCTTCGGTGGCGATATACAGCACGTCCGGGCGCTGGCGCTTCCAGCGCCGCAACAGCTTGTGCATCGACGATTGGCCCCATTGCAGGCCCGGATAGCCCGGCAGCGGCCAGCCACGGCACAGCAGCAGGCCGTCATCGCTGGGCCGGCTTTGATCGCTGTCTTGCCTGGGGCGGATCAGCTCTACCTGGTGGCCGCGTGCTCGCAGTCCTTCGCACAGGCGGCCAAGGGTGTTGGCCACGCCGTTGATTTCCGGCGGGAAGGTTTCGGTAATCAGGGTGATATTCAGGAAAGCTGTCGTCATGCAGCCAGTGTCGGCGTGGGCCGTGTCGTCATTGTGTCATCGCCATGACGGATTTATGACGACACGGCCCGGTATTGGCTCAGTTGAACGGCGTGGGGCGCGGAGTCTTGGCCGAAGACGGCGGCAGGGCCGGCAACTTGAAGTCCGGCTGGTCGCCGGTCAGGGTGTCGAGGAACGCGACAATCTGGCCGACTTCATCGGTGCTCAACTTGCGCCCCAGTTGCAGGCGGGCCATGACGTCCACGGCTTCGCTCAGGTTCCAGTAGGCACCGTCGTGGAAGTAGGGGTAGGTCAGGGCGACGTTACGCAAGGTCGGCACCTTGAACATCATCCGGTCCTGATCCTTGCCGGTCAGGCCCGCCACGCCCTGGGCCGGGTTCTGGGTGGCATAGGGTTCGACCATGCCCATTTTCTGGAAGGTGCTGCCACCGACCGCCTCGCCGTTGTGGCATGCCACGCAGCCGATGCTCTTGAACAACTGGTAGCCCTGCGCTGCGGTGGCGCTGATGGCTTTTTTATCGCCCAGCAACCAGCGGTCGAACGGGGCGTTGGGGGTAACCAGGGTTTCTTCAAAGGCCGCGATGGCGTTGGTCACATCGTCGAACTTGATGCCGCCATCGCCATACACTTTTTTGAACGAGGCCTGGTATTGCGGGATCGAGCGCAGTACATCCACGGCCAGGTCGTGGGTAAAGCCCATCTCGCCGGGGTTGGCGATCGGCCCACCGGCCTGCTCCTGCAGGGTGGCCGCGCGCCCATCCCAGAACTGCGCGACGCTCATGCTCGAGTTGAGCACCGTCGGCGAGTTGATCGGCCCCTGGTGCCAGTTGTGCCCGATGGAGGTGGGCAGATTGTCGCTGCCACCCATGCTCAGGTTGTGGCACGAGTTGCAGGAAATGAAGCCGGACTTGGACAAGCGCGGGTCGAAGAACAATTGCTTGCCCAACTCGACCTTGTCGGCATCGGTGATCTTCGCCGGTTGCACTGGCAGGATGGGCTCATTGGCGGCGGCGGCCCCCCAGGCCTCGCCGCCCAACATCAATCCGAACATCAGCATCAACGGTCTGTACATGGTGTGCTCCCCACAGGCTTATAGTGTTAATAACCATGTGCTCTGTATGGGCAAATCACCATGATCCAGGTCAATCCATTGGGTCAGGGCTTTTGCGCCAGCATCGTTTCAGCGCCGCGTTCACGCACCCAGAACAACGTCGCCCCGGCCACCGCCGCCGGCATCATCAGCAGGTTGACCACCGGCACCAGCAGCACCAGGTAGACGATGCCGCCGAAGCTCATGCTCTGCCAGCGCTTCTGGCGCAGCCAGGCGAGCATTTCGTTCCAGCCCAGCTTGTGGTTGTCGGCCGGGTAGTCGATGTATTGGATCGCCATCATCCACACCCCGAACAGCAGCCACAGCGGTGCGGCAATCAGGTTGACCACCGGGATGAAGGACAGGATAAACAGGCCGATGGCCCGGGGCAGGAAATAGCCCAGCTTGCGCATTTCCCGGGCCAGGGTGCGCGGGACCATGGCGAACAGCTCGGCCCAGCTGAAGGCGGGGAAGTCATCGGTACCGCGCACCACCACTTCGACTTTCTCCGCAAGAAAGCCGTTAAACGGCGCGGCGATGATATTGGCGAGCATGGTGAAGCTGAAAAACACCATAAACGCCACCAGCAGCACAAACAGCGGCCACAGGATGTAGCTGAGGAAGCTCAGCCAGCTGGGCAGCGTCGGCATCAGGGTATCGACCCACAGGCTGAACTGATGGCCAGCGAAATAGATCAACCCGACGAACAATATCAGGTTGATCGCCAGGGGTAGCAGGACGAACAGGCGCAGGCCTGGGCTCAAGACCAGTTTCAGGCCTTCACGCAGGTATTGTGGGCCTGACAGAACGGGGGCGGGCATGGAAAAACTCCGGGCAAAAGGGCGAACGCGCCGACCTTACCGGCTTTGCCGGTAGGGTGAAAGCACGCTCAGCAAGCCGACATTAACGGTAACAAACATGTTGATTAATCGGTGTCACAGAATAGAGACCACCTATGAGCTGGATTGTTAATCCGTATTTCCTTAATCTTGCCCCCCTCTATACGCTGCACCCATTATTTTCAGGGCCTGCGAGTTCAAGCCTTCCCCAAGTGCTTCGCGGTCCTTTTTTATTCCAGCCGCTCTGTAGTCCGGGCGGTCGATAGGAGTGAGTCATGTCTGATACCCGTCATTCGCGAGTGATTATTCTCGGTTCCGGCCCTGCCGGTTACAGCGCTGCGGTCTACGCGGCCCGGGCCAACCTCAAGCCGTTGCTGATCACCGGCATGCAGGCGGGGGGTCAGTTGACCACCACCACTGAAGTCGACAACTGGCCGGGCGATGTCCACGGCCTGACCGGCCCGGTGCTGATGGAGCGTATGAAAGAACACGCCGAGCGTTTCGAGACCGAAATCGTCTTCGACCATATCAATGCCGTGGACTTCTCGAAAAAGCCCTACAGCCTGACCGGCGACAGCGGCGTGTACACCTGTGACGCGCTGATCATCGCCACCGGCGCCAGCGCCCGTTACCTGGGCCTGCCATCGGAAGAAGCGTTCATGGGCAAGGGCGTTTCCGCCTGCGCGACCTGCGACGGCTTCTTCTATCGCAACAAGCCGGTGGCCGTGGTCGGGGGTGGTAACACCGCTGTAGAAGAGGCACTGTACCTGGCCAACATCGCCAGCACTGTGACCCTGGTGCACCGCCGCGAAACCTTCCGCGCCGAGAAGATCCTGATCGACAAGCTGCACGCGCGGGTTGCCGAAGGCAAGATCATCCTCAAGCTCAACGCCACCCTGGATGAAGTCCTGGGCGACACCATGGGCGTGACCGGTGCGCGCCTGAAAAACAACGATGGCAGCTTTGACGAGCTGAAAGTCGACGGCGTGTTCATCGCCATTGGCCACACCCCGAACACCTCGTTGTTTGAAGGCAAGCTGACCGCCAAAGACGGTTACCTGGTGGTGCAGGGCGGCCGTGAAGGCAATGCCACCGCGACCAACCTCGAAGGCATCTTTGCCGCCGGCGACGTGGCTGACCACGTCTACCGCCAGGCCATCACCTCGGCCGGCGCCGGCTGCATGGCGGCCCTGGATGCCGAGCGTTACCTCGATGGCTTGAAAGACGTTTCCTGCTAAAGCGCTGCACTCAAAAAACCGGCTGCGAGGCCGGTTTTTTTATGGGCGGGATTTGATAAGTACCGCCATTCAAATGTGGGAGCGGGCTTGCTCGCGATAGCGGTGTATCAGAAACACAGACAGTGACTGACACTCCGCTATCGCGAGCAAGCCCGCTCCCACATTTTGGGTCGGTGTTTGGCTCAGGATTTTCGAGTCAGGGGCTGGGCGCTGAACTTCACACCCGCCAACCCATGCTCGATCAACGCGCGGATATTGCCGTGATCCGTGCCCTCAGGCGTCGCCAACACCGAACGGTAATGCTCACCGAACGCCAGCAAAGCCTGCTGGTCGCTCAAGCCTTCCAGCAGCGCCAGGCCCAGGGTCTTGCATGAGCCTTCGTTCTGCCCGGCGGCGTTTTCTACGCCGCCGTTGCTGAAGGCCTGTGGCTGGTAGTCGTAGCCGGCGGCAATAAAGGCCAGGGTGTCGGCAAACGCGTGTGCGCCGCTGTCGAGGCTGGCGCGCAGGGTGTTCAGGTCAGTCATGGGGTTTTCCTTTGGCAAACGCCGCTTGTTGTTCGGCGCTGGCTTCTTGCTGGTATTGGGCTTTCCACTCGGCATACGGCATGCCGTAGACCACTTCGCGGGCATCATCGAGGCTGACCTCGATCTGGCGTTCGTCGGCTTCGGCCTTGTACCACTTGGACAGGCAGTTGCGGCAGAAGCCGGCGAGGTTCATCAGGTCGATATTCTGCACGTCCTTGCGGCTGTCCAGGTGGGCGACCAGCCGGCGAAAGGCGGCGGCTTCAAGTTCCAGGCGTTGTTGATCGGTCATGGGATTCACACAGATTCAGGGGATTAGCGGCTGGCCGCCAGGGTAATCGACACCGACTCGGCAAAGCGCAGCGCATGGGGCTTGTCGACTTCGACCTCGGCATACAGCACCGACTCATTGCCCATCACCAGGTCCAGCAGTTCCTGGGTCAGGCGTTCGAGCAGGGCAAAGCGGTTGCCTTCGACGTGGGCGATGATGGCCTTGGTGATGGTGCGGTAGTTCAAGGCGTGGTCGATGTCATTGTCGCGCACGGCGTCTTGTGCGGCATACAGGATGGTCAGGTTGATCAACACATCCTGCTTGTTGAGGATCTCATCCTCGTTGATGCCAATGAAGGTACGCAGACACAGGTCCTTGACCCGGATGCGCGCCATACCTGGTTGAAGTTGTGGCATTGCTACTTGCTCCATCCAATCAGTTGCAGGAACCCCAGCGGCTGGTGTTCGGGTTTACTTGACATGTCGCCCGCCGTTGACGGTCAGGGTGGTGCCGGTCACATAAGGGTTGTCCAGCAGGTAACGCACACTCTGGTAAATCACCTCGGGCCCGGGTTCGATGCCCAGTGCCGACTTGGCCAGGACCTTGGCGCGATAGGTCGCGTCGTCGCCGTCGTTGAACATCACCATGGCCGGCGAGATGCCATTGACCTTGACCCGGGGCGCGTAGTGGGCGGCGAAGGACAGGGTCAGGCTGTCGAGCCCGGCCTTGCTGGCACAGTAGGCAATATGCTGGCGGCTGCCCTTGCGGGTCACGTCGTCGCTGATGTGCACAATGTCGGCCGGCACCGAGTGGTGCAACAAGTCTGCACAATGCAGGTTGATCAGGTACGGCGCAAGCATGTGCACACTGAACATATCGATAAAGGCATGGGCTTCGTCACCGGGTGTTTCGGCGGCCCAGGTCGAGGCATTGTGGATGATTGCCCGCAGGCGGTCGGTATGGGTCTTGAGTTCGCTGATGAAGGCCAGGATGCCGTCCTCGCAGGAAAAGTCGGCAAACACGCCAATTGCGCCACGCTCGCGCAGGGCCTGTACGCCGGGGCGTTCACTGCGATAGCTGAAGATCACCGGCTGGTTGTCGTCCAGCAGGCGCAGGGCGCAGTGCAGGCCGACACGTTGGCCGGCACCGGTAATCAGGATCGGGGCGGGAGAGGTCATGGGAGGCTCGGGTCGCTGGCAGGCTAAAACTATACCAGCGCCCGGCCTGTTGCGGCTCGGCTCAAACGGTGGCTTCGGCAGGTTTTACCCGCTGCGGGGCAGGATTGAGCCAGCCTGCCAGCAAATGGGTGGACAGCGGAATGAACAGATAGACCATCAACGGCGTCAGGGCCAGGGTGCTGACCAGCACACGGCTGAACAGGCCCAGCTCGGCCAACAGTGGCTCAAGGCCAAAATTGAACAGCAACGACACCGGAAAAAACGCCAGCCAGATCGCCACGGCCTGTTTCCAGCGCGGTGGGCGCTGGCCCACGGCACCAAACCAGCCTTCCATGCCGCTGACGCGATGCTCCATGGGGTCGGCAAACAATTCGCTGCCACGGCCCAGCCAGGCGCTGCGCGAGGCCGAGAACTCCCAGGCGTGCAGGGTCTGCTCGTCGGCGAAGCGGAAGATGATCTGGAATTCGCCACCGTCGGCGGGCGGTGCAAGCACGCCGGAACCCAGGTAGCCGGGGAAGTCAGTGGCCAGTTGCTCGCCTTCGCGCAGCCAGCTCATCATGTCCTGATAGCGGCCTTGGGCAGCGCGGCGCGCAACCATCAAGGTGACGGGGAGGGTAGACATTGTGTATCTCCGAATGTGTGGGCGCGCAGCACCGGGTAGGTGGCGTCCCTGGCGAAGCCGCGGGGGTAGGGCGGCGACGCAAAAAAAACAGGCAAGGATTATTCCTGATTTGACGAAATACGCCAGCGACATTGGACCGCTGGCCGGGTCCCTTGAAAAAGACAGGTATAAAAGCGTTAAATGGGATCCAAGTTCGTATAAGTTTTGGTCCCGCGATGCCTGTAATCACAGCACCCTTCCAAGGTATTGAGCCAGGCGCTCTATGCGCGGCAGATGAGTTGTTCCCGATTCGCGAAGTCGCGAGATTGACAGGAATCAACCCGGTCACCCTGCGGGCCTGGGAGCGGCGTTATGGCTTGATCCAGCCGATTCGCACCGAAAGCGGGCATCGCCTGTACACGCAGAAGGACATCGAGACGGTTCATCGCATCCTGGACTGGATCGAACGCGGGGTCGCAGTGAGCAAAGTCGGCAGGATCCTCGCACGTGACGATGCGCAAGCGTCTTCCCTGCGCACGTTGCAGGAAGGCGACGGTCAGCATGAGTGGGTCCAGTGGCAGCAGCAGTTGCAGCTCGCCATCGGCGCGTTTGATGACCGGCAACTGGAGCGCCTGTACGGGCAGATTTTTGCGGCGTACCCCGCCGTCGTGGTGTTCCAGGACATCCTGATGCCCCTTTGGCACCAGTTGTTGCGCCATCAGGGGCGTTTCGGCCAAGCCAGCGAATGGCTGTTTTTCGATAGTTTCCTGCGCGCGCGGATTGTCCAGCGCCTGCAGGTCGCTCGTGCTGGCCGCACGCCGCAGGTATTGCTGGCAGCCATTGCCGGCGAATGCCGAGAGCTGGAGTTGCTGGTGGCGGGGCTTATGCTCAGCGGTGATGAACTGGCGGTTCATGTGCTGAGCGTGGGCCACCCCTTGGATGAGTTGACGCTGGTCTGCGAGAAGATCCGCCCGCAGGTGCTGGTGCTGTTCTCCAACCGTTCACCGAGCCATGAGCTACCCAAGCGGTTGGAGCGGTTGGCCCTGACCCTGGAATGCCCGTTGCTGCTGGCCGGTGATGCCTCGGACATGGCCGAACAGCAACTGGCAGGGACTGCCATCGGCTGCCTGGGCAATGAAGGGCGCTTGATGCCGCGGCGCTTGCAGCAGTTTCTCAGTGGAACCCTGGCTACCTGAGATCAGGCATGCACTTCGGGGTGGGCCAGGCGATGCTGTTGCAGGATGAACTGGCGCAGGCGCTCGGTTTCATCCACATCCCCCTGGTTCAGGCGGTAGGCAAACAGGCCACGCGCCGTTTCGCGCTCCAGGGTGCCACGCACCGCAATCCGTTCGTAGCCGGATGGGCTGAACCACATCGAGAACGTGCGTGGTGGTTTGCTGCGGCCCCGGCACTGCACCAGCAGGCCCTTGAACGAGACTTCATGCACCCACAACACACCCGGCTGGCCCTTGACGTTTTCCAGGGCCACCGGTTCTTCGAGCACCAGGCGCCAGGGCCGGATCATCGGCCCGTCCTCGAAAATGCTCGGCACCCCAAGGCGCAAGTGCAGGGCATGGAACTCGTCTTCCACCAGTTGCAGTGGAAAGGTCATTTGCTGGTTATCGAACTGCGCCTGGATCGTCACATGCTCATGGGCCGCCAGGCGCGTGAGCAGGTCGCGGATCTGCGCGCCGCCGTTGACCGTCAGGCTCGACGACACATCCCGCACATTAAGCTGCGGGTTGTGGTGCATGTTCTGGATGAAGTCCAGCTCGTCCTGGGTCAAAAGCGCGTCGCGTTGCATTGATGTGGCTCAAGGAAATGCGTGATTAAACTGATTATCACCCTAAAGACCGTGTTTTCTAAAGTTTGTTAGATCCGCTCGTCGCACTGAGCGCGTCCAGCTCGGCTGTAAGCTGCGCCACCTGGGCTTCGAGCTTGGCAATACGCTGCTGGGCCTTGACCTGAACCGTTACATCTTTTTGCACGCCGACGAAGTAAGTCTGCCCATCCGCCTGGTTGTAAACCGTCGATAATGACAGTTCATTCCAGAAGTGCGTGCCGTCCTGGCGGTAGTTGCGCAGGATTTCCCGGCAGGCGCCGCCACTGTCCAGGGCTTCGCGAATAGCCATCAGGGCCGGCTGGTCGCGGTCGCCCGACTGCAGGAAGCGGCAATCCTGGTAAAGGATGTCGTCCAGGCTGTAGCCGGTCAGGCGTTCAAAGGCCGGGTTCACGTAAATCAGGGGCTTGTCCTTGCCTTCCCTTTCGGCCACAACGATCCCGTCGTTGGAGGCGTTGATGACTATCTGCATCAGCTTGGCGTTGATCATTGAGCGGTCCATGGCGTGTTTGTGGATTTCTGAGTGTAGGGCAGCCCACCCGGCCGCCAACTGTTAATATCCCAGGTTTTCACTCAACTACAGGATCAGATTGATGAAAGTCGCCATCCTTTCCGGCTCGGTCTATGGCACGGCAGAAGAAGTTGCCCGCCACGCCATGGGTATTCTCAACGCCGCCGGTTTCGAGGCCTGGCACAACTCGCGGGCGACCCTGGCCGATGTGCAGGCCTTCGCCCCGGACGCCTTGCTGGCCGTCACCTCCACCACCGGCATGGGCGAATTGCCCGATAACCTGCAGCCTTTGTATTCGACCATCCGCGACCAACTGCCCGCCGCCTGGCGCGGTTTGCCGGGCGCGGTGATCGGCCTGGGCGACGCCAGCTACGGCGACACCTTCTGCGGCGGCGGCGAGCAGATGCGCGAGTTGTTCGCTGAGTTGGGCGTGCGCGAAGTGCTGCCAATGCTGCGCCTGGATGCCAGCGAAAGCGTCACCCCGGAAGCAGACGCCGAGCCCTGGCTGGCAGAGCTGGTCACGGCACTGCGCGGCTGATCGGGTACTCGCGCAAAAGCGCGAGCCAGGCCTGGGCGGCTTTCGACAGATAGGCGCCCTTGCGCCAGATAAAGGCGATATCCCAGCGTAGGAAATCGGGGGCCCTGAGGGTCAGGCGCACTACACCTGGGCGCTCCAGGCCGCGCGCGACCACGCTGGGCAACAGCACCACGCCCTGGCCTGCGGCCACCAAGGCGACGAGAAAATCCGCCTGACCGCTGCGCCCACTTTCCCGGGGCGTGAAGCCCAGTTGCTGGCAGGCCTGGAGCAACCGGTCGTTGAGCACAAAGCTGCGCTGGTACATCAAGAACGGCGTGTCGGCCAATTGCTCCAGGCCAATCTGCGTGTGCCGCGCCAGCGGATGGTCCAGGGGCAGCAGCGCATCCAGCGGTTCATCACAGAACGCCTGCCAGGCAAACGCCGGGTCGGTGGGCAACAGGCTGCCGCCGATGTCCAGCTCACCGGCGAGGATGGCCTGCTCGATATTGCGGCTGCCGCCCTCAAGCAACTGGATGCTGACATTGGGATAGCGCCGGCGATATTCGGCAAACAGCCCGGCAAACAGGGTATCGCCCCCCAGTTGCGGCAGGCCCATGCGCAGCTCGCCACGGGTCAATTGATTCAGGTCGTCCAGCTCGCTCACCAGCTCGGTCTGCAGGCGCAACATGGCTTCGGCCCGTTGCAGCACCACCTGCCCGGCGGCGGTCAGGCGCACGTGCGGGCCGATGCGGTCGAGCAGAGGCGTACCCAGGCTGTGTTCCAGTTGTGCCACCTGCTTGCTCACGGCGGACTGGCTGATATGCAGGGTTTTCCCGGCCTGGGTAAAACCGCCCCGGTGCACCACTTCGATAAAACTGCGCAGCTGTTTGAATTCCATTGCACTAATTCCAGTTTGGAATGGCTTGCAGTCTAACAATTCGCTTTGGGGATGCCAGGGGGCTCTTTAAAATAAGGGCCTGCGAGGAACCCATGTCTATTAAACGTTTCACCTTCAAACACCTGGGCCGGCTGCTGGTTGAGCTGCTGGTATTGCTGGCGATTTACCTGCTGGGCTGCCAAGTGGCCGTATGGCTGGCGTGGCCGATCCCCGGCGGGGTGATTGGCCTGGGCCTGCTGCTGCTGGTGTTCGCCAGTGGCCTGATCAAACCGGCGGCCCTGCAATTGGGCGCTGGCCTGCTGATGGCGGAGATGTTGTTGTTCTTTATCCCGGCCTTGATGAGCCTGCTTGATTACGGCGGCCTGCTGCGCCATGACGGCTGGCGGATCATGCTGGTGATCGCCCTCAGTACCCTGATGGTGATGCTGGTCACGGCGTTTACCGTCGAACTGGTCTGCCGCTGGAAGCTGCGCCATGAAGCTTGAATGGATGCCACTGTTCTGGCTGGCCCTGACCCTGCTGACCTATGGTTTGAGCCGCTGGCTCTACCGGCGTACCGGGCGCTACCTGCTGTCGCCGCTGATTTTGGTGCCCGCGCTGCTGCTGGCGGTGGCCGTGCCGCTGAACACCGCCTATGCCGAGTACGCCACCGACACCCATTGGCTGATGCAGGTATTGGGCCCGGTCACGGTGGCATTCGCCATCCCGATCTGGCAGCAGCGCCAACTGTTGATGCGGCACTGGTCGGCGTTGCTCCTGGGGATGCTGGCCGGTAGCGCCGCGTCCATCGGCACCTCCTTCGGCCTGGCCAGGGCGTTGGCCCTGGACAGCGCGGTGACGATGTCGTTGGTGCCGCGCTCGATCACCACGCCCTTTGCCATGCCCCTGGCCCACGACCTGGGGGGCGTGCCGGAACTGACGGCGGTGTTCGTGATGTTCACCGGCGTGTTCGGCGCCATGCTCGGCGGGGTGCTGCTCAAGTGGTTGCCGTTGCGCAGTGCCCTGGCGCGCGGTGCATTGTTTGGGGTGGGCGCCCACGGGGCCGGTGTCAGCCGCGCCCATGAAGTGGGCGGCGAAGAAGGCTCGGTGGCCGGGCTGGTGATGGTCCTGACCGGCTTGCTCAACCTGTTTGCCGCGCCTTTATTGGCGTTGCTTCTCTGACACCACATTGTACGAATCCGAACTATCCTCACAATTGACCCGCTCGGTCATCAAGCTGGCTGCCAACGCAACTACAGCAGGCCCGAGCTCTGACTAGACTGGCCCCTCAGCCCAAAAAACAATAAGAACACCACCGCGTCGAGGTCCTTGCCGTGAGCCTAGCCCCCGTTCAATCGACACAGAGTGTAAAAGACCAGGTCAGCGCCGCCGAATGGCAGGCCCGTATCGACCTGGCCGCCTGCTATCGCCTGGTGGCCATGCATGGCTGGGATGATCTGATTTTCACCCATATCTCGGCCAAGGTGCCGGGCACCGAAGACTTCCTGATCAACCCGTTCGGGCTGATGTTCCACGAAATCACCGCCTCCAGCCTGGTCAAGGTCGATCAGGCCGGCAACAAGCTGATGGACAGCCCCTACGACATCAACCCGGCGGGCTACACCATCCACAGCGCGGTCCACGAAGTACGCCACGACGTGGCCTGCGTGCTGCACACCCATACCGCAGCCGGCGTGGCCGTATCGGCGCAGAAGCAGGGCGTGCTGCCCATTAGCCAGCAGTCGCTGTTCGTGCTGTCGAGCCTGGCCTATCACGCCTACGAAGGCGTGGCGCTGAACCACGAGGAAAAGGCCCGCCTGCAAGCCGACCTGGGGCCGAACCATTTCCTGATGCTGCACAACCATGGCCTGCTGACCTGCGGCTCGACCATCGCCGATACCTTCCTGATGATGTTCACCTTCCAGCGCGCCTGCGACATCCAGGTGCTGGCGCAAAACGGCGGGGCCGAATTGATCGCCATCGAACCGCAGATTCTGGCGGGGGCCAAGGCGATGATTGCCGGCGTGACCAAGAGCGCCCAAGGCATGGGCGGCGCATTGGCCTGGCCGGCGCTGCTGCGCAAGCTCGATCAACACGACCCTGGATACCGACTCTGATGCCACTGGCCGAAATCCCCCTGAGTGCCTGGCGCAAGCGTGGGCAGAGTTTTGTGTTTCGCGGGCAGACCATCCGTTACTGGGTGGCGGGGCAGGGTCAACCCTTGCTGCTGATCCACGGCTTTCCCAGCGCCAGTTGGGACTGGCATTACCTGTGGCAGCCCCTGGCCCAGCGTTATCAGGTGATCGCCTGCGACATGCTCGGCTTCGGCGACTCGGCCAAGCCTCTGGACCACACCTATTGCCTGTTGGAACAGGCCGACCTGCAAGAAGCCCTGCTGGCCCATCTGCGGATCCAGCAGCCGGTGCATGTCATGGCCCATGACTACGGTGACAGCGTGGCCCAGGAACTGCTCGCCCGGCACTACGAGGGGCGGTTCCAGCTGGCCAGTTGTGTGTTTCTCAATGGCGGGCTGTTCCCCGAGACCCATCGCGCGGCGCTGGTGCAAAAACTGTTGCTCAGCCCCTTGGGGTGGATGATCGGCCGTGCATTCGGGCGCAACGCCCTGGCCGACAGCTTCAAGCAGATCTTCGGCCCCGACACCCGCCCCAGCGAAAGCGCGCTGGATGACTTCTGGAGCCTGATCGAAAACAACGATGGCCCGCGGATCCTGCATAAACTCATCGCCTACATCCCCCAGCGCCGCCGCCAACGCGAGCGCTGGGTGGCGGCCATGCAGCGCGGCGAAGTGCCGTTGCGGGTGATCGATGGCGAAGTCGACCCGATCTCCGGCGCGCACATGGTCGCGCGTTACCGCGAGTTGATAGCGGATGCCGACACGGTGTTGCTGGCCAAGATCGGCCACTACCCACAGATCGAAGCGCCGGTGCAGGTGCTCAAGCATTACCTGGCGTTTCGCGAGGGCATTGAAAGCAACCAAGATCGCCTATGGGAACTGGCTTGTGTAGGAGCTGGCTTGCCTGCGATGGGCACACCTCGGTAAATCAGTTGTACCGAGGTGATGCAATCGCAGGCAAGCCAGCTCCCACACAAGCCAGTTCCCACACCAACCAGCCTCTATGACCTGTCCGATCATCCCTGTGCCTTATTGCGCACCATTCACCCCCGCCCGTATTTATTGTGACCACAAGCCCCGTGCCTGACACTCAACCCATCGTCCACTGTCTTCGCTGGAGTTCCCTATGAGTGAGTCTGTGCAGTTCCAAGATAAAGTCGTGATCGTCACCGGGGCCGGGGGTGGCTTGGGGCGTGCCCATGCGCTGCTGTTCGCCAGGCACGGGGCCAGGGTGCTGGTCAACGACCTTGGCGGCTCGACTCAGGGCGAAGGCGCCAATGCCTCGGCGGCCGACCGCGTGGTGGCCGAGATCCGCGAGGCCGGTGGGATTGCCGAGGCCAACCACGATTCGGTGACCGATGGCGAAAAGATCGTGCAGCACGCTCTCGACGTGTTTGGCCGCATCGACGTGGTGGTGAACAACGCCGGGATCCTGCGTGACAAGACCTTCCATAAAATGGAGGACGGCGACTGGGACCTGGTGTACCGCGTGCACGTCGAAGGTGCCTACAAAGTGACCCGCGCCGCCTGGCCGCATCTGCGCGAGCAAGGCTATGGCCGGGTGATTTTCACCGCCTCCACGTCGGGCATCTACGGCAACTTCGGCCAGTCCAACTATGGCATGGCCAAGCTCGGCCTGTATGGCCTGACCCGCACCCTGGCGCTGGAAGGGCGCAAGAACAACATCCTGGTCAATGCCATCGCGCCCACGGGCGGTACGCGCATGACCGAAGGCCTGATCCCGCCACAGGTGTTCGAGCGCCTCAAGCCCGAGCTGGTCAGCCCGCTGGTGGTGTACCTGGGCAGCGAGGCCTGCCAGGAAACCTCGGGGCTGTTTGAAGTGGGCGGCGGCTGGATCGGCAAGACCCGCTGGGAGCGCAGCCTGGGCGTGGGGTTTGATCCCGAGGCGGGCTTCTCGCCAGAGGATGTGGCGGCGCACTGGCAGCAGATCTGCAACTTTGAAGGGGCGGCCCATCCCAAGGACAATATCGAAGCCTTGAAGGAGATGATGGACAACCTGCACAAATACAGCCTCTGATCATTACCTGAAAAACAGTCAATCCTGCGGGGCGCTGATGGCGCCCCGCTGTATTTCAGGCATAAAAAAGGCCGCTGCATACGCAGCGGCCGAAGTAAGACGTTGGATCAAGGAGCTACAAATCAACGTCAGTGAACACCGGTAACAGACTGAAAATACGCTTCAATCCAGCAAAAAGTGGCTTCAGGTAATCAGTAGGATTGTCCTGAAAGCCCGGTAAGAATAGTCCCTTGTAACGGAATAGAGAATACTGATTCAGGACAAGGACTGTTACCAAATCAACAACAGTACCTGCCCCTGTAGGCGCGGGGGTATCCATTCGCTTGATGGCGCTCTATCCACTGTGTCGATAGCCCCGCCAATACCCACGCTAGAGCCTGTGTTAATCCTTTCGAGCGACACAACGAATACCTCCTTGGTGCGCTTATCGCTCCTGATGGCGGGCAGTAGGGTGGGGCCTTCTGTCACACCACCGGGGAAGACGCATGACAAAAACAACAATGCGCGCCATCTTCAGGCCACAGGCGCTGGCCGCTGCGGTTGCTTTGGGGTGCTGCGTCCAGGCGCAGGCTGTTTCATTCAATATTGGCGAGATCGAGGGGCAATTCGATTCGTCGCTGTCGGTCGGGGCCAGTTGGGGCATGCGCGATGCCGACCGCAAGCTGGTGGGCACGGTCAATGGCGGCAGTGGCCAGGCCTCTACCGGGGATGACGGGCGCCTGAACTTCAAGAAGGGCGAGACCTTCTCGAAAATCTTCAAGGGCCTGCACGACCTGGAGCTCAAGTACGGCGATACCGGTGTGTTTGTGCGGGGCAAATACTGGTACGACTTCGAGCTCAAGGACGAAGACCGCGAGTTCAAGCCGATCAGCGACCACAACCGCAAGGAAGGCGCCAAGTCCAGCGGGGCGCAGATCCTCGATGCCTTCGTCTATCACAACTATTCCCTGGGCGACCTGCCGGGCACCGTGCGTGCCGGTAAACAGGTGGTCAGCTGGGGCGAAAGTACCTTCATCGGCAACTCCATCAACAGCATCAACCCCATCGACGTCTCGGCCTTCCGCCGACCGGGCGCCGAGATCAAGGAAGGCCTGATTCCAGTCAACATGCTGTTCGCCTCCCAGGGCCTGACCAACCAACTGACAGTGGAAGGTTTCTACCAGTTGGAATGGGACCAGACCGTGCTGGACAACTGCGGCACCTACTTTGGTGGCGACGTGGCGGCCGATGGCTGCACCGACAACTACACCGTCGGCAGCCCGGCGATCCGCCCGCTGCAACCGGTGGCCGCCGCGTTCGGCCAGGGTTTTGGCGTCGCCAACGAGGGGGTGATCGTACGCCGCGCCGCCGACCGTGACGCACGGGATTCCGGGCAGTTCGGCATGGCCTTGCGCTGGCTGGGCGATGACACCGAGTACGGCCTGTACTTCATGAACTACCACAGCCGCACGCCGACCGTGGGCACCCTTACGGCCAACACCAACCTGGCGACCATTGGCAATATCATCAATGCGGCCAACGGCATTGCCCCCGGCAGTGGCGCGGGCCTGGCGCAGAGCGTGATGCTCGGGCGCGGCCAGTATTACCTGGATTACCCGGAAGATATCCGCCTGTACGGCGCCAGCTTCGCCACGACCCTGCCCACCGGCACGGCCTGGACCGGGGAAATCAGCTACCGCCCCAACGCCCCGGTGCAACTCAACACCACCGACCTGACCCTGGCCCTGGTCAACCCGATAGCCGGCAACGCCGCGTCGCCGATCAAAAGCTCATTCGGTGCCGACAACGCCGGCTACCGGCGCAAGGAAATCACCCAGTTCCAGACCACCATGACGCAGTTTTTCGACCAGGTGCTGGGCGCCGAACGCCTGACCGTGGTGGGCGAGGCGGCCATCGTGCGGGTGGGCGGGCTGGAGAACAAAACCAAGCTGCGCTACGGCCGCGATTCGGTCTACGGCCAATACGGCTTTGGCGGAGACACCGACGGTTTCGTCACGGCCACCTCCTGGGGTTATCGCGCCCGGGCGATCCTCGACTACAACAACGTGATCGCCGGGATCAACCTCAAGCCCAACCTGTCCTGGTCCCATGACGTCAAGGGTTATGGCCCCAACGGCCTGTTCAACGAAGGGGCCAAGGCCCTCAGCGTCGGGGTCGATGCGGACTACCGCAACACCTACACCGCGAGCCTGAGCTACACCGACTTTTTTGGCGGTGACTACAACACCCTGACCGACCGTGACTTCCTCGCCCTCAGCTTCGGCGTGAACTTCTGATTTGGCTTAAAAAGAAGGACAACAACCATGCGTAAAGTGATTTTGCAGTGCGGCGTACTGGCCCTCAGCCTGTTGGCCGCCAACGTGATGGCCGCGGTGTCTGTGGAGGAAGCCGCCAAGCTCGGCACCACCCTGACCCCGGTGGGCGCCGAGAAGGCCGGCAATGCCGATGGCTCGATCCCGGCCTGGACCGGTGGCCTCCCGAAAAACGCCGGCGCGGTGGACAGCAAGGGCTTTTTGGCCGACCCGTTCGCCAATGAAAAACCGCTGTTCGTGATCACCGCGGCCACGGTCGACAAGTACAAGGACAAACTGTCGGATGGCCAGGTGGCGATGTTCAAACGCTACCCCGAGACCTATAAAATCCCGGTCTACCCCACCCACCGCACGGTCAACCTGCCCGACGCTATCTACGAATCGATCAAGCGCAGCGCGCTGAACGTCAAGGCGATCAACGACGGCAACGGCCTGGAGAACTTCACCGGCAACCGCTACTACGCCTTCCCGATTCCGAAGAATGGCGTCGAGGTGTTGTGGAACCACATCACCCGCTACCACGGCGGCAACCTGCGGCGCATCATCACTCAGGCCACACCGCAGACCAACGGCAGCTACACGCCGATCCGCTTCGAGGAAGAAGTGGCGGTGCCGCAGCTGATCCCGGATATGGACCCGGCCAAGGGCGCCAACGTGCTGACCTTCTTCAAGCAGTCGGTCACCGCGCCCGCGCGCCTGGCGGGTAACGTGCTGCTGGTGCACGAAACCCTCGACCAGGTGAAGGAGCCGCGCCTGGCGTGGATCTACAACGCCGGCCAACGCCGCGTGCGCCGTGCACCGCAAGTGGCCTACGACGGGCCGGGCACCGCCTCCGACGGCCTGCGCACCTCGGATAACTTCGACATGTTCTCCGGCGCGCCAGACCACTACGACTGGAAACTGGTGGGCAAGAAGGAAATGTACATTCCCTACAACGCCTACAAGCTTGATTCGCCGTCCCTCAAGTACGACGACATCATCAAGGCCGGCCACATCAACCAGGACCTGACCCGCTACGAGCTGCACCGGGTCTGGGAAGTGGTGGGCACGGTCAAGCCCAGCGAACGGCACATCTACGCCAAGCGCCACATGTACCTCGACGAAGACAGCTGGCAGGTGGCGCTGGTGGACCACTATGACGGCCGTGGCCAACTGTGGCGCGTGGCCGAAGGCCATGCGCAGTTCTACTACCACCACCAGACCCCGGCCTACACCGTCGAGACCCTGTACGACCTCATCGCCGGCCGCTACATCGCCCTGGGCATGAAGAACGAAGAGAAGAGCAGCTTCGTGTTCGGCTTCAACGCCAAGGCGGCGGACTACACTCCGGCGGCCTTGCGCGCCTCGGGCGTACGCTGATCTAAGGTTGTAAACCCAATCACTGTGGGAGCTGGCTTGCCTGCGATGGCGGTGGACCAGGCAAAACCCATCAACCTGACCCACCGCCATCGCAGGCAAGCCAGCTCCCACATAGGGCGTGTTTTAACCTGTCAATCCTGTGCCGGGCTCAAATGAAGCCCGGCTTTTTTATGCCCGGCAATCAGCCCGCTGAATACTTCTTCAACAACGCCCATTGACAGGACTACGGTAGATCGCACGCCGCATAACAATAAAAAAGGGACGCTGTAATGACCGCCATGCCCCGTCGCCTGGATCGCCCTGGATTCATGCCACGTCTGTCTTCCCACCATGTGCTGCGCCCACGCCTGGCCGAACCGTTGCGGGGGGCGGAGGCGCGGGTTCGGTTGCTGTGCGCGCCGGCCGGCAGTGGCAAGAGTGCCTTGTTGGCCGAATGCGCCCTGCAGGCCCCGGCGAGCTGCCAGGTGTATTGGCTGCCACTCAACGGTGCAGCCTTGGCCCCCCTGGATTTGTGCCAGCGCCTGGCCCAAAGCCTGGGGCTGGCGTTTGTCGATGAAGCCAGCTTGTTGCTCGACCTGAGCCGCTGGCAAGGGCCGGCCTGGTTGTTTCTCGATGACTATTGCCGGGTATCGGCGCCAGCCCTGGATGCCTTGCTCGATCGGGTGCTGGCGGCCAGCAGCCCGGCCTTGATCTGGTGGCTGGGCGCGCGGCGCCGGCCGGCCTGCAATTGGCCAAGGCTGTTGCTCGACGATGAGTTGTGGGAGTGCGGCGGCACCGAGTTGGCGTTCGATCAGCGCGAGGTCCAGCAATTGCTCGATCATCACGCCGTGGGCATGCAGACCGCCGACAAGGTCTTGCAGTTCTGCGCCGGCTGGTGCGCCGGCGTGCGTATCGCCCTGCTCGAAGGTGACAGCCATCCCGACAGCGGCGCCTGGCATGGGCGCTCCCAGACCCTGCTCGATTACCTGCAACACGAACTGTTCAGCACCTTGCCCAGCGAGCTGGAGGAAGCCTGGCGGGTACTGGCGCACCTGCCACGCTTCAACCCTGGGCTGTGCGAGCACCTGTTCGGGTTTGGCGATGGCGCCGACTACCTGCGCGATCTTCAGGCCCTGGGCGCGTTTATCGAGCCCTGGGAAGATTCGCCGGACTGGCTGCAGGTCTTCGCGCCCCTGGCCCAGCTGCTGCGCGATGAACCGTGGCCGGCCCGACGCTCCTGGCACCGGCGCGCCTGCCAATGGTTTACCGCGCAGCAGGATTGGCAGGCGGCGTTCGAGCAGGCGTTGCTCGCCGAGGAGTACGAAGTGGCGGTCAGCCTGTTGGAACACTTCAGTTTTGAAGACCTGTTCCGTCAGCAGAACGCCGTGCTGTTGTTGCGCCTGCATGAGCAACATGGCGACGAGTTGATGCTCGGCTCGGCGCAACTAGTGGGGCTGGTCACGGCTGCCTTGCTGTTTGCCGGGCGTTTCGACCAGGCCGCGCAATGCATCGATCAACTGGCGCGCTTCACCCCGCAACCCACGGCCGCCTTGCAACGGCACCTGTTGGCGCGTTGGCAGGCGCAGTGGGGGTGGTTGTTGCATCTTGGGGGGGACGCGGTGCCTGCGCGTGAGCATTTTCTGGAGGCACTGAATGATTTGCCGGACAGCGCCTGGACATCGCGCCTGATGTGCCTGTCCGGGCTGACCCAGCAAGCGCTGTTGCGCGGCGAACTGGAGGTGGCCCAGGCCCTGAACCGCGAGGCGCTGTGCCTGGCGCGGGCCCATGGTTCGTTGCTGCTGGAGGCGCTGCTGGAGCTTGATCATGCGCAATTGCTGGAACAGCGGGGCGCACCGTATCGGGCCCAGAGCCTGTTGGAAAGTGTACAGGCCATGTTGATCCAGCAACGTCTCAAGGCCGGGCCGTTGATGGGGCGGATTGCTCTGCGCCGTGGGCACCTGGCTTTGCGCCAGGGGCATGATGCCCTGGCCACCGAGTGCCTCGAAGCCGGCCTGGGCATGTGCCTGCACAGCCAGGACAAGCGCGTGCTCTACGGCTTCCTCGGGTTGGCGATGCTGGCGGCCAACCGCGGTGACTACGCCCAGGCGTTTATCCAGTTGCGCGACGCCGAGCGCCTGATGCAGCGCCGGCAGGTGCCCGACACCGTGTATCGGGCGGTGTTGCTGTTGCTCAGCGGGCATTTCTGGCTGCAACAGGGGCGTGCCGAACTGACCCTGGAAGCGCTCAGCCGAGTGCTGCGCCACTATCACGGCCCCCAGGCCAAGCAGGCGCCGCCGGCGACCCTGGAGCTGATCCCCCGCCTGGAATACCTGCTGGTACTGGCCCAGGTCAGACTGCACCGGGCCGAGCAACCCATCCAGCGCCTCATAGCCTTGCTCGATACCGCCCGCGAGCGGGGCATGCAGTGCCTGGAGGTGGAGTTGCACCTGGTGTTGGGCGAGGTGGCCTAGCAACAAGGGGAAAAAGTCCTGGCGGTGCGCTCGCTGCAAACCGGGCTTGCCCTGGCGGCGCGCTGCCAGGTGCAGCAGGCCGTGCGTGAACTGCGCTTGCGCCAGCCGGGGCTGCTCAGTGAGTTGGGGCTTGAGCCTCAGGAGGCAGTGGCGGCGCCAGGGGCCAACCCGTTGAGTCAGCGGGAGCTGGAGGTGTTGCAACTGATCGCGCGGGGTAACTCCAACCTGGAGATTGCCGATTTGTTGTTTATCTCGCTGCACACGGTGAAGACCCACGCGCGGCGGATTCACAGCAAGTTAGGGGTGGAGCGCCGCACCCAGGCCGTGGCCAAGGCTAAGACCCTGGGTCTGATGGCCTGATTATTCTAAGCAGCGTTGATCAAAATGTGGGAGCTGGCTTGCCTGCGATAGCGGTGGGTCAGTTAATGCATTTGCCTACTGATACACCGCTACCGCAGGCAAGCCAGCTCCCACATTTGCCCGCATACATTCAGTTGCAACGGGTCAGGGCTGGTAACCCATCCGCCAACTCACCGCCTGGCTCGCCGCCAGCAATTGCCCGGCCGCCGGCCCGTCTTCATCGGCATGGAACAACGAGGTCGGCCCCACCACGGTCATCACCGCCACCACCTGCCCCATCGCATTAAAGACCGGCGCCGATAACGCATCGACCCCGGGCATCAGCAAACCATGGACAAAGTGCAAGCCACGCTGGCGAATCTGCTCACAGGTCTGCCCATACGCCTGATCGTCCACCAGCGCATGGGCGGTGCCGGCCTGGATCTCCCGCGTGCGCAGGTCCATGGTTTCGCGCTCGGGCAGAAAGGCGCTGAACACCAGCCCGGTCGAGGAACTGAGCAGCGGCAACACCGACCCCAGCTGCGTCACCACCGTGACCGCGCGCACCGCCGGTTCGATATGCACCACGGTCGCGCCATGGTTGCCCCACACCGCAAGAAAGCAGGTTTCATTCAATGCATCGCGCAGTTGTGCCAGAGGCAGGGCGGCGACTTTCAGCACGTCCATGCTGCCCAGTGCCGCCAGCCCCACGCGCAAGGCCTCGCGGCCCAGGCCGTAATGGTTGGTGGCGATGTTCTGTTCGGCAAACCCCGAGGCAATCAGGGCCTGTAAATAGCGGTGGACCTTACTCGCCGGCATCTGCACATGTTCGGCCAGGCGCGACAGGGACGTGGCCGGCGACAGTTCGGCCAGGGCCTTGAGGATGTCGGTGCCGACTTCGGCCGAGCGGACTTTTTGTTTACCAGTGTCGCGGGGGGCGGGCGGCTTTTCCATGGAGAGCGTGTATCCGAAAGACGAATGGCGGTCTTTATAGCTTGACGGCCGACAGGGAGCAAATTACGTTATGCGTAACTGGATTACGATAAAAACAACCTCCTGATTGAGGACGCTCCATGAACCTCGAATACCAATCGGGCTTTGGCAATGAATTTGCCAGCGAAGCCTTGCCCGGCGCACTGCCGATCGGCCAGAACTCCCCGCAAAAAGCGCCCTATGGGCTGTACACCGAGTTGTTCTCCGGCACCGCCTTCACCATGGTGCGCAGCGAAGCCCGGCGCACCTGGATGTACCGCATCCAGCCATCGGCCAATCACCCGGCGTTCGTCAAGCTGGACCGGCAACTGGCCGGTGGCCCGTTGGGCGAGGTCACGCCCAACCGCCTGCGCTGGGACCCGCTGGGCATTCCCAGTGAACCCACCGACTTTATCGATGGGCTGGTGGCCATGGTGGCCAACGCCGGCGCCGAGAAACCGTCCGGCATTAGCGTCTATCACTACCGCGCCAACTGCTCCATGCAGCGGGTGTTCTTTAATGCCGACGGCGAGCTGTTGATCGTTCCCGAGCAGGGTCGCCTGCGCATTGCCACCGAACTGGGCGTGCTGGAGGTCGAGCCGCTGGAAATCGTCGTGCTGCCACGGGGCTTGAAATTCCGCATCGAGCTGCTCGATGCCCAGGCTCGTGGCTACGTCGCCGAAAACCACGGCGCGCCGCTGCGCCTGCCGGACCTGGGGCCGATTGGCAGCAATGGCCTGGCCAGCCCCCGGGACTTCCTGACCCCGGTCGCCCACTACGAAAACCTGTCGCAACCCACGCCCCTGGTGCAGAAGTTCCTCGGCGAGTTGTGGGGCTGCACCCTGGACCACTCGCCGCTGAACGTGGTGGCCTGGCACGGCAACAATGTGCCGTACAAATATGACCTGCGTCGCTTCAACACCATCGGCACGGTGAGTTTCGATCACCCGGACCCGTCGATTTTTACCGTGTTGACCTCGCCCACCAGCGTCCACGGCCTGGCCAACCTCGACTTCGTGATCTTCCCGCCGCGCTGGATGGTGGCCGAGAACACCTTCCGGCCACCGTGGTTCCACCGCAACCTGATGAACGAATACATGGGTTTGATCCAGGGCGCCTACGACGCCAAGGCCGAAGGCTTCCTGCCCGGCGGCGCATCGCTGCACGGCTGCATGAGCGCCCACGGCCCGGATGGCGAGACCTGCACCAAGGCCATCGCCGCGGACCTGGCGCCGCACAAGATCGATAACACCATGGCCTTCATGTTCGAGACCAGCCAGGTGCTGCGCCCAACCCGGTTCGCCCTGGACTGCCCGCAACTGCAAAACACTTACGACGCTTGCTGGGCCACGCTGCCGGCAACCTTCAACCCGAATCGGAGATAAGCCATGACGCAGTCCACTCTCACCCGCAGTTGGGTGGCCTCGGCCAACGGTCACCCGGATTTCCCCCTGCAGAACCTGCCCCTGGGCATCTTCAGCCTCAACGGTTCGGCACCGCGCAGTGGCGTGGCGATTGGCGAGCATATTTTGGATCTGCAAGCGGCCCGCGACCTGTTTGACGGTGAAGCGCGCCGCGCCATCGACGCCATGGCAGACGGGCAACTGAATGCCTTCTTTGAACTGGGCCGTGGCCCGCGGGTGGCCCTGCGCGAACGCCTGCTGCAACTGCTTGCCGAGGGCAGCGACCAGCAAGCCAAGTTGCAAGCCCTGGGCGCCCAGGTGTTGCCACTGGCCGTCGATTGCCAGATGCACCTGCCGGCAAAAATCAACGATTACACCGACTTCTACGTTGGCATCGAGCACGCGCAGAACGTTGGCAAACTGTTCCGCCCGGACAACCCCCTGCTACCCAACTACAAGTATGTGCCGATTGGTTACCACGGCCGGGCGTCGACCATCCGCCCGTCCGGCACCGAGGTGCGTCGGCCCAAGGGCCAGACCTTGCCGGCCGGCCAGACCGAACCGACGTTCGGCCCGTGCGCACGCCTGGACTACGAGTTGGAACTGGGGATCTGGATCGGCCAGGGCAATGCCATGGGCGACTCGATTGCCATTGGCGACGCCGCCGAGCATATCGCGGGCTTCTGCCTGCTCAACGACTGGTCGGCGCGGGATATCCAGGCCTGGGAATACCAGCCGCTGGGGCCGTTCCTGTCGAAAAGCTTTATCACCAGCATCTCGCCCTGGGTGGTCACGGCCGAAGCCCTGGAACCGTTCCGCAAGGCCCAGCCTGCACGCCCGGCCGGTGATCCACAACCGCTGCCGTACTTGCTGGACACCCGCGACCAGGCCGCTGGCGCCTTTGATATCGAACTGGAAGTGCTGCTGACCACCGCCGCGATGCGCGAGCAGAACCTGGCAGCCCATCGCCTGACCCTGAGCAACACCCAGCACATGTACTGGACCGTGGCGCAAATGGTCGCGCACCACAGCGTCAACGGCTGCCAGTTGCAGGCCGGCGACCTGTTTGGTTCGGGCACCCTGTCGGGCCCCGAGGCCGGCCAGTTCGGCAGCCTGCTGGAAATCACCGAAGGCGGCAAAAAGCCGATCGAACTGGCCTCCGGCGAGGTGCGCAAGTTCCTCGAAGACGGCGACGAAATCATCCTGCGCGCCCGCTGCCAGCGTGACGGTTTTGCCTCCATCGGCTTCGGCGAATGCCGCGGCACCGTGGTCGCCGCGCGCTAAGGGGGCGAGGGGATGGAGCTCTATACCTACTACCGTTCCACGGCGTCCTACCGGGTGCGCATCGCCCTGGCGCTCAAGGGCCTGGACTTCACCGCGCTGCCGGTCAACCTGCTGGTGCCCAAGGGCGGCGCCAACCGCCAGCCCGAATACCTGGCGATCAACCCCCAGGGCCGTGTCCCGGCCTTGCGTACCGACGAGGGCGAGCTGTTGATCCAGTCGCCGGCGATCATCGAGTACCTGGACGAACGTTATCCACAGGTGCCGCTGCTCGCCAAGGACCTGGCAACCCGCGCCCATGAGCGCGCGGTGGCCGCGATCATCGGCTGTGACATTCACCCGCTGCACAACTCCAGCACGCAGAACCTGTTGCGCCAGTGGGGGCATGACGAGGCGCAATTGCTGGAGTGGATCGGGCATTGGATCAGCCAGGGCCTGGGCGCCGTGGAGCAATTGATCGGTGACCAGGGCTATTGCTTTGGTGACCAGCCAGGGCTGGCGGATGCGTTTCTGATCCCGCAGTTGTATGCGGCCGAGCGCTTCCAGGTGGCGCTGGAGGGTTACCCGCGAATCCTGCGCGTCGCCGCATTGGCAGGCAAACACCCCGGGTTTATCCAGGCCCACCCCTCCAACCAACCTGATACACCCTAGATCAATGTAGGAGCAGGCAAGCCAGCTCCCACAAGTGATACCCCATAAAAATAAAACAGGTACCTTGCGATGCATAATCAGATTGCCAGCTTTCGCGCGGCACTCGACGCCCGTCCGGTGTCGCGCTACCAGTGGTTGATTCTCCTGTTATTGGCGTTATTGCTGGTGACCGATGGCTACGATGCCCAGGTGCTGGGCTACGTAGTGCCGGCGCTGGCTCAGGATTGGGGCCTGGAAAAGGCCGCCTTCGGCCCCGTGTTCAGTGCCAACCTGCTGGGGCTGACCCTGGGCTCCCTGGCCGTGACGCCCCTGGCGGACCGCTTCGGCGTGCGCCGCATCCTGCTCGCTTGCGTGCTGATCTACGCCAGCCTCACGGTGCTGATGGTGTTCGCCAATTCCCTGAATACGCTGATGGCCGCGCGTTTTATCTGCGGCATTGGCATGGGCGGCGCGATGCCCAGTGCCATGGCGTTGATGTCGGAGTATTCGCCACCGCGCATGCGTACCTTGATGGTGACGCTGGCGGCCTGTGGTTTCTCGTTCGGCGGGGCGGCGGGTGGTTTTGTCGCGGCGGGGTTTATCGACAGCTTCGGCTGGGAGGCGGTGTTCCTGGCGGGTGGCGTGACACCGTTGCTGCTGTTTCCCTTCCTGGTATGGCTGCTGCCTGAATCCTTGCCGCGCTTGCTGCGCGATGCACCGCCCTATGCGCGCCTGCAAAAAGTCACGGCGCGCATGCTGCCAGGCTGGCAGGCACCGGCGGCCAGCGAAGAACAGAATCGCCAGGAGCAGGGCAGCCAACTGACGGTGGTGGAGTTGTTTCGCCATGGTTATGCGCGGCCGACGCTGCTGATCTGGTCGACCTTTTTCGTCAGCCTGCTCCTGCTGTACTTCATGATCAGTTGGTTGCCGTCACTGCTGCTGGAAAGTGGCATGCCCTTGAACAAAGCCAACCTGGTGACCTCGATGTTCCTGTTCGCCGGCACCCTGGGCGCGATTGGCATGGCCTGGTTTGCCGACCGCCTGAAAAGCAAGGTGCGCCTGCTCTCCGGTGTATTGGCGGCCGCGGCGGCGTGCACCATTTTGCTGGGGCTCAACCATGACAACCCGAGTTACCTGGTGGCGTTTGTGTTTGCAGCGGGCTTTTGCATCATCGGCGGCCAGTTGACCCTCAATGCGTTTGCCAGCAACTTTTACCCGGCCCATGTCCGTGCGACGGGCACGGGCTGGGCACTGGGTGTCGGGCGGTTTGGTTCGATCCTGGGGCCGCTGTTTGGCAGCATGCTGCTGGCGATGCACGTACCGGTGCAGCAGATTTTCTTCTTCTGCGCGATTCCGGCGGTGATTGCGGCGTTGCTGATTATTCAGGTGCGCTCGCCCGGGGCCACGCCGCCAAAAGATTCACTGCGTGGCGATATCCTCAAAACCTGAAGAGCACCATGCTTACCTGTGGGAGCTGTCGAGCCCCAGCGAGGCTGCGATGGGGGCGACGCGGTTTAACGGTCGGCCCCCTTCAATGCACCACCGCCCCAGGCGGCAAATGCCCCAGCCGCTCCGTCAGGCGCAGCCGCTGCACCGGGTCTTCACTGAGCAACAGCGCGTGCTCAAGATCAAAGCGCTCGGCATTCGGGCAGTCCAGGTGCTTGTACAGACTGGCCCGTGCCAGGTAGTCGGCGGCGCTGGCATCGCCCAGTTCCAACACCCGCTCGGCGTCGATCAGCGCCGCCAGGTGATTGTCATTGGCCAGGTGCAGTTGCCGCAGGTTGCGCGACAGCCGTTGCAGGATCAACCGCGGCTCGGCGCTGCGCAGGTGTTCGGCTTGTAGCTTGAGATTGGGGCCGTACTGGCGTTGCAGCAGCTCGCGGCAGTCGTTGGGGTACAGCCGCCGCCCGCCGCAGGGGTCGAGTAAATGGTCGGCACCGCTCACCCGCAGCAGGAAGTGCCCCGGAAAGTTGACCCCGACCATGGGGATCTCCAGGCGCCGCGCCAACTCCAGGGCGATCAGGCCCAGGGCCAGGGGTTGCCCGCGTCGGCGCTGTAACACCTTGCCCAACAGCGCGGCGGCGGGGCGCAAGGGGGTGAAGTCGTCCTGGGCGAACCCCAGGTCATTCATGATCCGCAGCAACGGCTGGCCCAGCTCATCGGCCGGCAGCAACGGCATGCCGAGGCTGACCTGCTGTTGCAGCACCGTGAAGTCAGCCAGGATCGCCCGTGGGTCCACGGCAGGATCGTGCTCGGCCGCGATCCATAACGCGGCTTCAAACAGCGCCGGCGGTGAGCGGTGCAGGCATTCAAAAAAGGCTTGGCGGGGATTCATGACGTTCTCCGACGGATGTCTCGTTTTAGCCTTGCCGAGAACTTTCGTCCAGCTTCTTGAGAATCAGCCTACTTGTTTATGTCGCAAAGCCTGTAATTACGGCCTGCTTATTCCCGCGTGCTCCGGCAAGCTTTTAACGGCGGCCTATACTTGGCGACAACAAGAAATGATTCGGGAGCTTGACGATGTTTGCTCTCATGCACAGCACCCGCCTTGAATCCCTGCACCTGAGCGTTGACCCGGTGACCGGGTTGAAGGCGGTCATTGCCATTCACAGCAGCCGCCTTGGCCCGGCCCTGGGTGGCTGTCGCTACCTGGCCTACCCCGACGACGAAAGCGCCGTGGCCGATGCCGCGCGCCTGGCCCAGGGCATGAGCTACAAAGCCGCGCTGGCTGGCTTACCGGTGGGCGGCGGCAACGCGGTGATCATCCGCCCGGCCCATGTGGAAAGCCGCGCCGCGCTGTTTGAAGCCTTCGGCCGGTGTATCGAGCAACTCAATGGCCGCTACATCACCGCCATCGACAGCGGCACCAGTGTGGCCGACATGGACTGCATCGCCCAGCACACACGCTTTGTCACCAGCACCACCGCCGCCGGCGACCCGTCGCCCCATGCGGCCATGGGCGTATTCGCCGGCATCCGCACCGCCGCCATGGCCCGGCTGGGCAGCGACAACCTCGAGGGCCTGCGCGTGGCAATCCAGGGCCTGGGCAATGTCGGCTACGCCCTGGCCGAACAACTGCACGCCGCTGGTGCCGAATTGTTGGTGAGCGATATCGACCCTGGCAAAGTGCAACTGGCCATGGAGCAACTGGGCGCCCACCCGATTGCCAACGACGCCTTGCTCAGCACCCCCTGCGACATTCTTGCGCCGTGCGGCCTGGGCGCCGTACTCAACCGCCAGAGCGTTGCCCAACTGCGCTGCGCCGCCGTGGCCGGCTCGGCCAGCGCGCAACTGACCCACCTGCAAGTGGCCGACCAATTGGAGGCCCGCGGCATCCTCTACGCCCCGGACTACGTGATCAACTCCGGCGGCCTGATCTACGTTGCCCTCAAGCACAACGGCGCGGACCTGGCGACCATCACCGCGCACCTGTCCAACATCGGCACGCGCCTGACCGAAATCTTCGGCCACGCCCAGGCCGAAAAACGCTCACCTGCCCGAGTGGCCGATGAGCTGGCCGAACGGCTGCTGTACGCCGAGCCCTTATTAAAAAGGCCCTGAATCAATGATTCAGGGCCTGTTCAATTCGGGCTTTATTCCGCCGCCGGGTTCAGCAACTCGGACAACGCATCCGGCTGGCTCTTGAACGCCTTGGCAAACACATCGCGATTCTTCGCCATGTAGATCCCGGCCTCCTCCACCTGCTGCTCGCTCAGGGACGGCACGGCTTTTTGCAACACTTCTGCGAGCAACTCAGCGAGTTCAAGCATCTTGTCATGACGGTCAGCTTCGGCTTTATCCATGAACAAACGCTCCAGATCTCGGCTGCTGCGGTATACCACTTCGACGGCCATTCACCACCTCACATGCCTTCACGATAGTTGTCTATTGCGACTACTGTATTTATATACAGCTAAAAGGATAAGCCAATCCATGGGGTTTGGGTAGCAGCTTTTTAATGTAGTTGGGAAATGGGGGTTTGCTACAACGGAAATTTCTGACAACTTGCCGGGGTTGCGCTGGATTTGTCCGGTGGCTTACCTTCCTCGGGCGCTGCGTATGCAGCGAGTGGGCTTGGCGGCCCGGTAGAAGATAGCGCAACGACCCCCAACAAGATTGCTGGCGTTTTAACGCCTGCTTTCCTATGTCATGGCGGGTTGCGCAGGGACCCTTCGGGGTGCTGGGTTTCTTCTTACCGGTCCGCCAACCTTGTGCAATCCGTCACCCAATCTGCTTGGCGGCAGACGGCGGTGGATCTCCATTCGATCAAGAAGAGATACGCCATGAAAAAGAACTCCCCCAACCCCCCAGACAACTCACGCAATGACGCTCGGCTGCAAGCGGCTGCCAATCGGGCCATTGATCACTACTTGCGGTCTGAATCGCTTCAACCTGCTCCGGAGCCCCCCGCGACGCTTTTCAGCGTAACGCCTCGGGCTGATACGCAAACCTTGCTGGTCAACGCTAGCGAAACCTTGAATAGCGCCCGTGAAATGGCAAGCACACTGGCTTTTGATCTTGATGGCTCACAGCGCAGCTTGCTGTTGGCGATTCACCAGTTGGTGGAGATGGGTGGTTTACTGGTTGACCGAGCGCTGGAGCAGGTCGCACCCGCGTAATCTCACAACCTGGATCGTCCCCTTGTTCACGGGAGCGATCCAGGAAGTAGTCGCGTGGTCTTCGAGTTTTTCTGTTACTCACTTCATCGCTTGGAGCACGACAGTAAAAACGTCAGCGACTAGACTCCTTCTTCATCGACAACGGAGGCTTTTATGGACACTTCCTTTTCTTCTGCTACCCCCGCAGATACTGAAGAGCAGGCTGACAGCTATGACCGCTGGTTTCGTGCCAAGGTGCAAGCCGCTCTTGATGACCCAAGGCCAGGTATTCCTCATGATGAGGTGATGGCAGAGATGCGCGCACTGATCGAATCCAAACGCAAGAAAGGCGATGCTGATTGAGTGGGCCCCCGCAGCGCGGGTGCAACTCCGGCAAATTATTGATTACATCAGCGACCGCAATTCAATTGCAGCGCTCGAGCTTAACCAGGCAATAGAAGCCTCTGTACTGGCTCTGTCCCGTAGGCCCCATCTTTACCGACCCGGACGGGTTATCGGCACGCGGGAGATGGTGGTTCATCCAAATTATCTGGTTGTCTATCAAGTGACGGACTACATCCGGGTACTCTCGGTCTTGCACGCGCGCCAACGGTATCCCTGATAAACCTGCCTCTCGGATGCTCAGAGTTAATGTGTTTTTTTGTATGCGTGTCTCCTGTCATTCCACCATCATCTCATTCTGCAATCTCTGGCCTTCTTTCTGCATGCAGAGAAATCGTCATGCCAAACGGGCATTATCCCCCGCGAGTCGAAGCCTGGCTTAGGCAGTGGCAAATAGTTGGCTATTTTTTAAACAGTGGTGGTGAGCAATGACAGAAATGAAGTGGGCCGAAAAAGTGCGCAAAAGCCTGCACGCGAATGCCGATTCCCTGGGCAACCTGGCGGTGGAGGCGTTTCACTACCTGGCGCTGTTTGGCATCGGTGCAATCACCGCCTATGCGGCAATAATGACCTTTATCGATATGTTGCAAAAAGGCGGCATCAGCGTGGATGACATCCTGCTGCTGTTTATCTACCTGGAGTTGGGCGCCATGGTGGGGATCTATTTCAAGACCAACCACATGCCGATCCGCTTCCTGCTTTACGTGGCAATCACCGCATTGACCCGCCTGCTGATCGGCGACGTATCCCACCACAATGCCCCGGACCTGGGGATCATTTACCTGTGTGGTGGGATTCTGCTGTTGGCGTTCGCCATCCTGGTGGTGCGTTTTGCCTCGTCGCGTTACCCATCGGTCAAGGACAAGTCCGAGTCCTGAGTCAGAGCCCGGCCGTGACTGGCGGCCGGTTGCTGGGCGGGCGCTGCAACAGTTGGTGACTGTCGCCGTCGGTCATCATCGCCAAAATCTCCATGGCACTGTGGCCCTGTTCAATGGCAATGCCCCATTGCACGCTTTGCACCAGGCGTTTGAGCCGTTGTGGGTCGTTGCGCTGTTCGGCGCTGATCATGCGTTTGGCGACCACGCCGTTGTCGTCGGAGAGGGTCAGCAGGATGCTGCCGTCCAGGCGCTGGATACTCAGGTTGACCCGGTATTGTGGGGTGAACGTGTCGGTGATCAGCTGAAAAGGATTGTCCATGGTGCGTTACCGCCTGATAAGAACATGCACTGATTGACGACCGGTAGGGCGATTGGTTCGTGTTGCCTGACCACCGGTCACAAGCTCCGTTTTCCTTCAGAGGGTGTACAGCAAGGGGCGTGCCGTACAGGAATCTTTCAGACGACGAGCTACCCCTGTGGGAGCGGGCTTGCCCGCGATTGCGGTGGGTCAGTCAAATACTTATCAACTGACCCACTGCTATCGCGGGCAAGCCCGCTCCCACATTTGATCACCGCTGTGTGCGACGTTTCAGGGCACCAGCGAGAAAATGACCGCAGACAGCGCAATCAGCCCCACCAACACCACAAACACATTCGACACCTGGCCCGAATACTGGCGCAACGCGGGGACGCGGCGGATGGCGTACATCGGCATCAGGAACAGCAGGCACGCGATGATCGGCCCGCCGAGGGTTTCGATCATGCCCAGGATGCTGGGGTTGAACGTGGCGACGGCCCAGCAACTGAGGATCATGAACACGGCGGTGCAACGTTCCAGCCAGCGCGCCGACAGGGTGCGGTTGCGCCCGCGCAGGGACTTGACGAGCAGGCCCTGGAAGCCTTCGCTGGCGCCAATGTAGTGGCCGAGGAAGGATTTGGTGATGGCCACCAGCGCGATCAATGGCGCGGCATAGGCGATGACCGGGGTTTGGAAGTGGTTGGCCAGGTAGGACAGGATCGAGATGTTCTGTGCCTTGGCGGCGGCAAGGTCGGCGGGTGACAGCGCCAGTACGCAACTGAAGCAGAAGAACATCACCGTGAGCACCATCATGCCGTGGGCCATGGCCAGGATACCGCTGCTCTTGCGTTCGGCTTGGGCGCCGTACACCCGTTTCTGGTCCACCGCAAAGGCCGAGATGATCGGCGAGTGGTTAAACGAAAACACCATCACCGGAATCGCCAGCCACAGGGTGTTGAAGAACACCGGCAGGGGCATGCCCTCGCTCGCCGAGGCGAAGAACGCGCCGTTCCAGTTGGGGATCAGGCTTAGCGCCAGTAACAGCAAGGCGGCGACGAAGGGGTAGACCAGCACGCTCATGGCCTTGACGATCACGCCCTGGCCGCACCGCACAATGGCCATCAGGCCGAGGATCAGCACCAGGGACAGGATCGCCCGTGGCGGTGGGGTCATGTGCAGTTGGTGTTCCATAAAGCTGCCGAGGGTGTTGGTCAGCGCGACGCTGTACACCAGCAGGATCGGGAAAATGGCGAAGAAGTACAGCAGGGTGATCAGCTTGCCGGCGCCGACGCCGAAATGTTCTTCCACCACGTCAGTGATGTCGCCGGATTTGCCCGACAGCACAAAGCGCGTCAGCCCACGGTGGGCGAAGAAGGTCATGGGGAAGGCCAGCAGCGCCAGCACGATCAGCGGCCAGAAGCCACCGACTCCGGCGTTGATCGGCAGGAACAGGGTGCCGGCACCGATGGCGGTGCCGTACAGGCCCAGCATCCAGGTGGTGTCGTGTTTGCTCCAGCCCGTTGTCACGGTGTGTTCTACAACAGGGTTTTCGGCAGCAGGTGTACGTACATCGGTCATCGTTATTGCCTCGTTATTATTTTTGCGCGGGCTCACGTAGGGGGCGGGTAGCAGTGCTCCTCAGCACTCCACCCAGCTGACCGCCAGGCCGCCCCGTGAAGTTTCTTTGTATTTGTCATGCATGTCGGCGCCGGTATCGCGCATGGTGCGGATCACCCGGTCAAGGGAGATAAAGTGCTTGCCGTCGCCGCGCAGGGCCATTTGCGTGGCGTTGATGGCTTTGACGGCGGCGATCGCGTTGCGCTCGATACAGGGCACCTGGACCAGGCCGCCGACCGGGTCGCAGGTCAGGCCGAGGTTATGTTCCAGGCCGATTTCGGCGGCGTTTTCCAGTTGCTCGGGGGTGGCGCCGAGGATCTCCGCCAGGCCTGCGGCGGCCATGGCGCAGGCCGAACCGACTTCGCCCTGGCAGCCGACTTCGGCACCGGAGATCGAGGCGTTTTTCTTGCACAGGATGCCGACGGCGGCAGCCGCCAGGAAGAAATTCACCACATCATCATCAGACGCGTCGGCGTTGAATTTCATGTAGTAGTGCAACACCGCCGGGATGATCCCGGCTGCGCCGTTGGTGGGGGCGGTGACCATGCGCCCACCGGCGGCGTTTTCTTCGTTGACGGCCAGGGCGAACAGGTTGACCCATTCCATGGCCGACAGGGTCGAGGTGATCACATTCGGTTTGCCGATTTCCAGCAGGCTGCGGTGCAGTTTGGCGGCGCGGCGCGGCACATCCAAACCGCCGGGCAAGATGCCTTCATCGCGCAGGCCTTGTTCGACGCACTCGCGCATCACCGACCAGATATGCAGCAGGCCGCTGCGGATTTCTGCATCACTGCGCCAGGCGCGTTCGTTGGCCATCATCAGTTCGGAGACCCGTAGGCCATGCGTGTTGCACAGGGCCAGCAGTTCGACGGCGCTGGAAAAGTCGTAGGGCAGTTCTACATCGCTGGTGGGAGCAATACCCGACTCGGCTTCCGCAGCCTCGATAATGAAACCGCCGCCCACCGAGTAGTAGGTCTGTTCGCTGAGCAGGCCGTTTGCCCCGTAGGCATGCAGGGACATGGCGTTGGGGTGGTAGGGCAGGCTTTCCTCCAGCAGCAGGAGATCGTGCTGCCAGTTGAAGGAAATTTCTTGGGTGCCGCCAAGCAACAAGCGGCCTGATTCGCGCAACTGTTGGATGCGCGGGCCAATGGAGGTGGGGTCAACCCGATCTGGCCATTCGCCCATCAACCCCATCACACAGGCACGGTCGGTGGCATGGCCCACGCCGGTGGCGGACAGTGAACCGTACAGGCGCACTTCCACGCGCTGGGTGTGCTCCAGCAATTGTTGGTCGGCGAGGGCCTGGGCGAAGGTTGCCGCTGCCCGCATGGGCCCCACGGTATGGGAGCTGGACGGGCCGATGCCCACCTTGAATAGATCAAAAACGCTGATAGCCATGCTAAAGCCTTACAAGCAATGGAGTAGGAATCGCTGCCATGTTTTGTAGGACAAGCGGAAGTGGCGCGATACTGAGCCTCTGGATCGGCACTGACCAACGAATTATCCTAAGACACCCTTTAGCAGGACTAAACGCTATGGCTCGCCCGCTTCATGCCCAGACCTATGTCTGGCTGCACGTCTTTGCCTGCGCCGCACGGCATTTATCCTTCACCCGTTGCGCCGAAGAACTGCACATCACGCCGGGGGCGGTCAGCCAGCAGATTCGCCAATTGGAAGAGCGCCTGGGCTTTCGCCTGTTTCATCGTCGGGCACGTGGCGTGGAGCTGAGCGCCGAGGGGCAGCGGTTGGCGATTACGGTGAGTGAGGCCTACGGCAGCATTGATGCCGAGCTGCAGCGCCTGGATGCGGGGATGATCAGCGGCACTTTGCGTCTGCGTTCGATTCCGTCATTCCTCGGCAAATGGCTGACGCCGCGCCTGCCGCGCTTGCAGCAGCGTTTCCCGGATATCCAACTGCGCCTGGTGGCCGAAGACAGCAGCATGGCCTTGCACGAAGGCGACTTTGACCTGGCCATCGACCTCAACGACGGCAGCTATCCGGGTTTGTTATCCACAGCCTTGCTCGATGAGCAGATCTTCCCGGTGTGTGCGCCGAGCCTGTTGCGCGGGCGCCCGCCGTTGCACGGCCCGGCCGACCTGGCCTATTTCCCGCTGTTGCACGACATCACTGCCTGGCGTGGGAGTTATGAATACGCCGAGTGGGAGTTTTACCTGAATGCTATCGGCTACCACGACGCCGATGTACGGCGTGGGCACACCTTCAACCGCAACCACCTGACCATCGAGGCCGCCATTGCTGGTATGGGCGTGGCGATTGCCCGGCGCACCCTGCTCAATGATGAGTTGGAGCGTGGCACGCTGATCGTGCCCTTTGGCCTCGCGGTGCCGAACCACAAGCGCTATGTGCTGCTGTATGCGCCAGGCGCGCTGAACCATCCCGGTGTGCGTGCGGTGCATGATTGGCTGGTGGAAGAGGCGGGGATTTTTCGCGGGTTGCACCCCTTGGGCGAGGGGCAGTTGTGAGGATTTTCGCCGGTGCGCGGGGGCACCCAACTCCCGACCATAACAGTGCTTTGGGCGGTTGTCAGACTTAATTTGTAATGTGGGATTTATCTTTGCATAGGGGTTGAATTGTTCCGTCAGGTGCTCAATTGTGTAGTTAAGAGGTCATGGTTTCACCGCATCGGTGTTGCAGTTGTGACCTCTGGCGAGCTAGCTGAAATAAGGGAAACACTATGCAAATCCTAGTCAACAGCGATAACCATATTGAAAGCAGCATCCGACTGGAGGAGTGGGTACGTACTACCATTGAGAGCACGCTCGAACGTTATGAAGAAGACTTGACCCGCATTGAAGTCTTTTTGAAGGATGAGAACGGCGACAAGCCGGGCCCCCACGATTTGAGTTGCCGCCTGGAAGCGCGGCCAAAGGGCCATCAACCGATTTCGGTCATCCATAAAGCCGACACCCTGGAACAAGCGATCGACGGGGCGGCCACCAAGCTGGATAACGCGCTGGAGCATCTGTTCGGCAGACTGCAAGGCAAGCCGCGTGCAGAGAAACGCACGCCCAACAACCAAGTCGATGAAGCCGGGCTTGAAGAGGAATTCCTGGAAAACGAACAGGCTGCGCTTAACAGCTGATTGCTGAGAGTTTTTCAACCCCAGACAAAACGGGCCTGCAGATGCAGGCCCGTTTTTGTTTGTGCTCAATACACATTTTCAATGTAGGAGCCAGCAGTCCGGCCGTCAGAACGCGACCGACGTCTGCACATACACCGTCCGCGGTTCTCCCACGTATTTGCCTTTGTTGTTATCGTCAAACGAACGGGTGAAGTACTGGGTATTGAAGATGTTCTTCACCCCCACCGCCACATTCAAATCCGACAACTGCGGGCCGAAGTCGTAGGCCGCGCGGCTGCTGAACAGCATGTAGCCGGGGATGCGTCCAGTGCTGCCATCGGCGCTTTCGGCCTGGGTGTTGGCGTTGTCGGCGAACTGGCTGCTCTGGTAGGTGCTGTCCAGGTTCAACTTCCATTGGCCTTCGGTGTAGCCCACGCCCAGGGTGCCTTTGTGCTTGGACGAGAAGGGTACGCGGTTGCCTTTGTTCGGGCCGTCTTCGCGGATGGTTGCATCGACATAGGCGTAGCTGGCGTACACATCAAAGCCGGCCAGCGCCGGGCTCAAGCCGTCGAGGGCGTAGTTGAGGCTGGACTCGATGCCCTGGTGCCGCGTTTCGCCCCGGGCGATCACCGAGTCGTTGGTCTGGTTGCTTTCGTACTGGTTGTCGAAGTTGATCAGGAACGCGCCGATTTCTGCACGCAGCGCGCCATTGTCGTAGCGCGTGCCGACTTCCCAGGTGCGGGCCTTTTCCGGCTTGACCGCGCCGCTGCTCACGCGGTTGGGCATCTGGCTGTACTGCACGCTGCCAAAGGAGCCTTCGGTGTTGGCGTACAGGTTCCACTCGTCGGTCAGGTGATAGAGCACGTTCAACGCCGGCAGGGCAGTGTTGTAGTCGCCCTTGTATTTGACGTTGGTCAGGTTGTTGGTCTGCTGGGACTTGATCATCTCGTAGCGGATGCCCGGGGTCACGGTCCATTTGCCGATATCGATCCGGTCATCGATAAAGAACGCATTGGCTTCGGTGCCGCCCCGGGTGTCGCGGTCGTTGCGGCTGTCGGTGTTGGGCAGTTGCTGGTTGGCGCTGATCGGCGTGCGGTAGCGCAATTCGTGCCCGGCCTCGTTGATGTAGCGGTAGCCTACGCCGACCTCGTGGCTGCTCGGGCCGAGGTCGAAGCCCTGGGCCAGGCGGGTTTCCAGGCCGCGTACCCAATACTCGCGCGGCGACAGCGAAAGGAAGCTGCCCTGGTCCAGATAGCCGCTGCGCAAGGTCTTGGTGAAGAAGCTGTTGACGGTGAATTCCCGACGATCTTCCTGGTAGCGATAGCCCACGTTGAACATCGTACGGCGGCCCCAGAATTTGTCGTAGGGACGGGTGGACTGATACGGGTCGGCCTTGTAGGCCGCCGTGCTCAAGCCTCCGGGCATATCGGCCTGACCTTCGTAGTACTGGGCCATGGCATTGAAGCTGTTGGCCTCATCCAGTTGGTAGTGGCCCTTGAGGATCAGGTCGTCGATTTGGCTGTCGCTGTGTTCGCGCCAGTCGCCGCCGCGGGTGCCGGAATACAGCAGCGCGCCACCCAGGCCATTGTCGGCGGTGCCGCCGGCCAGCAGGTTGCCGGTGGTCTTGAAGCCATCGTGGCTGGAGGATGGGCTGGTCTCGGTCTGCAGGCCGCCCTTGACCGTCGGCGCGTCGGGAATGGCCCGGGTCACGAAGTTGACCACGCCGCCGACGTTCTGCGGGCCGTAACGTACCGCGCCACCACCGCGCACCACGTCCACCGCATCCATGTTGCCCATGCTGACTGGCGCGAACGACAGTTGCGGTTGGCCATACGGCGCGAAAGGCACCGGTATGCCGTCCATCAAGACTGTCGAGCGCGACGCCAGGCGCGGGTTGAGCCCGCGAATGCCGAAGTTCAGCGCCATGTCGTGGCTGCCGGTGCCGTTGTTTTCCGGCGCATTGACCCCGGGAATGCGGTTGAGCACATCACGGGCCTGGGTCGCGCCCTGGCGCTCGAACTCTTCGCGACGGATCACATCGCGGGCGCCGGGGTGCTCGAAGACATTGGTCTGCGCCGCATCGCCGAGCCAGTCGCCCACCACGGTGGAGGTGCCCAGTTCCAGGGAACTCGGGGCATTCAGCGGTTGCAGGCTGTAGGCATTGTGACCTTCGGCGCGGGCTTGCAGGCCGGTGCCCTTGAGCAGTGCGTCCAGGCCTTGCTCGGTGGTGTAGTTGCCTGTCAGGCCCTGGCTTTGTGCGCCGGCGGTCACTTGCGAGCCAAAGGAAATCAGCACGCCGGCTTCACGGCCAAATTGATTCAGCGCGGCTTCCAGGGAGGCTGGGGCGATGTGATAAGGCTTGGCCTCGGCCGCCAAGGCGTAGGGCAGGGCGCTGAAACTGAGGCTGGCGCCCAGCAGCAAGTGGCGCAGCGTGCGGGCAAGTGGCGTCAGGCGAGTCGGGTGCTGGGGCATGAAGAATGTTCCTCAGAGGTGGGAAACTGGCTGGCTTTCCCTCTCTGTCACGCGAGGTACGGAAAACGGCTCACGGGTGCCTGAAAATAATTCAGGCGCGGGCTTCGACGCTGACCCAATAGCGGGTAAACCGCCGCACTTTGACCGGCAGGCTGATGGGCAGCAGGTCGAGGATGCGTTCGCTGTCGTCCAGCGGGTAGCTGCCGGAGATCAGCAGGTTGGCCACCTGCGGATCGCACTGCAATTGGCCGCGGCGATAACGGCTCACTTCGGCGAGGAAATCTGCCAGGCGCATGTGCGAGGCCACCAGCATGCCGTCGGCCCAGGCAGCGCTGTTGG
Source organism: Pseudomonas sp. ICMP 8385 (assembly GCF_002699915.1). NCBI lineage: Bacteria > Pseudomonadati > Pseudomonadota > Gammaproteobacteria > Pseudomonadales > Pseudomonadaceae > Pseudomonas > Pseudomonas sp. ICMP 8385. The sequence goes on from NZ_LKBY01000013.1 coordinate 131,130, forward strand.
CATCGGTAGGGCGCGGGGTATCCCAGCCTTTGCGCGTGAGGTTGACCTGGTGGGATTTTTCCAGGGGTAGGGGCAGGCCGCTGTAGGACCTGGGTGTAATCTCGACCTGGCCATCCAGCACGGCAACCTGAGTGTGGTCGTTGAACTGGCGCACATTCACCTGCGCCGCCTGGGTGGTGACAAGGCCCTGGCCGGTGATGATCTGCAACGGCGTGTTGGCGCGCAGCAATATTTCGCCTTCGAGCAGGCGGACCAGGCGTCGCGGGCCGTCAAATTGCACATCCACCGCACTGGCGGTATTGAGTTGCAGTTGGCTGCCATCGGCCAGTTGCATTTTGCGCCGCTGGCCGAAGGGGCTGCGGTAGTCGGCGGTCAACGGCGGGATCAAGTGTTGCTGGCGCAAGCCCCAGGTGGCCGCCGAGCCGGCGCCGAGGACCAGCAGCAGTTTCAGGGCCTGGCGCCGGCTGCTCGATTGCGCTGCGTTCAACGCGGCATGGGCCAGGGGCGAGGGCATGCCGCGCAGGCGCTGGTTGACCCGCTGAATATGCTCCCACGCCCGTTGATGTTCGCTGTGGGCCTGCAGCCAGTGCTGCCAGTTGGCCTGCTGGCGCGGGTTGAGCGGGCCTTGCTGCATTTGAATCAGCCACTGTACCGCCTGCTCGGCGACCTGGGGCGAGACGTTCGCGGCGGGGTTCATAGGGCGAAATAGCAGCGCATGGCGGCTTTACTCAGATGACGTTTGACGGTGGCGATGGAAATCCCCAGTTCGGCGGCGATTTGTGCGTAGGTCAAGCCGTCGAGCTGGGCCAGCAGGAAGGCGCGCTTGACCGGCACGGGCAAGCCATCGAGCAACTGGTCCAGCTCCATCAGGGTTTGCAGGATAATGGCCCGCTCTTCTTCTGATGGGGCGGCGAACTCGGGCATTTGCGCCAGGGCATTGAGGTAGGCGCGCTCCAGGTCCTGGCGGCGGTAGTGGTTGAACAGCACGCGCTTGGCGATGGTGGTGAGGAAGGCGCGGGGTTCGATCAGCGTCGGGGTTTCGCGGGCGGTCAATACCCGGATAAACGTGTCCTGGGCCAGGTCGGCGGCGCTGTGCGGGCAGCCGAGCTTGCATCGCAACCAGCCGGTCAGCCAGTGGTGATGGTCGTGATACAGGACTTCGACAGGATTGGACGGCCGCAACGCGAGCACTCCGGCAGCATCTGCATGCGTTAGATAACGAGAATTGTTCGCATTGTAGGGTGGCGGGTGGCATTCGGCAATCTGCATAAGACCGATAGCCGCTTTTATCGTCGCCACAGAACCCTGTGGGCTGGCTTGTGTGGGAGCTGGCCCCACATTTGATTGTGGTGCCCGCTTCATCCGTTCTCTTTTGCTTATAAGAATAATTATCATTAAACTCCAGCCCCTGATAAACCAGGTGCCACTGGCATGAAAAGCAAAGCATCCCTTCCTCTTTCCTATCGGCTCGGTGTGACGTCGCGGCTGCTGGCGGCTGTTGTCGGCGGTTATGTGCTGGCGTCCCTGGCCAGCGTGTGCCTGACCTTGTGGCTGCCCATCGCCCGTGTCGATGCCGTGGTCAGCGGCATGCTCAGTTCCTTTGTGTTCTACCTGCTGGCGGTGATCTGGTGCTTTGCCTGCCGCAGTGCGGCCCGCGCCTGGTTTGGCGTGCTGGTGCCCTGCGCGATACTGGCCACCCTGGCTGGCCTGGCCTACTGGATGGCACAGCCATGAAAGAGGGTTTCCGTCAGGCCATGGCCTGGTTGCACACCTGGACCGGGTTGATCTTCGGCTGGTTGCTGTTCGCGATTTTCCTCACCGGCACCCTGGCTTACTTCAAGGGCGAAATCACCCACTGGATGCAACCGGAAGTGCCAGCGCATACGGTGGACGATGGGCGCAGCGTGGCCGTGGCGCAACGCTACCTGGAACAGCACGCCCCCACGGCGGCGCGGTGGTTTATCGGCCTGCCCAACAGCCGCGACCCCGGTTTGTCGGTGATGTGGCAAGACCAGGTCGACCCCGGCCGGCGCGGCAATTTCATCGAGAAAATGCTCGACCCGATCTCCGGCGAACAACTCCAGGCCCGGGAAACCATGGGCGGCGAGTTCTTCTACCGGTTCCACTTCCAGTTGCAGATGCCCCACCCCTGGGGCCGCTGGTTGTCGACCATCGCGGCGATGGTGATGTTGGTCGCGCTGATTACCGGGATCATCACCCACAAGAAAATCTTCAAGGATTTTTTCACCTTCCGCCCGCGCAAGGGCCAGCGCTCCTGGCTCGATGGGCACAATGCGGTCGGCGTGCTGGTGTTGCCGTTCCACCTGATGATCACCTACAGCAGCCTGGTGATCTTCATGACCATGGTCATGCCCGCCAGCATCCTTGCGTCCTATGACGGCGGCACCCGCGCCTTCTTCAATGAACTGTTCCCGGCCACCAACAACGCGCCAGCCCTTGGCCAGCCGGGCAAACTGCTGCCCCTGGCGCCGCTGGTGGAACAGGCGCGGGCGCAGTGGGACGGTGGGCATGTGGGGCGGCTGGCGGTGAACAACCCTGGCGATGTGAATGCCTCGGTCAATGTCTCCCGCGCCGGCTCCGACCGGGTAGTGCATGATTTCGGCAGCACCGTGTCCTTTAATGGCACCACCGGCCAATTGCTGCGGGTGAGTGCCGAACAGTCGCTGCCAATGGCGATCAGCGGCAGCTTCTATGGCCTGCACATGGGCCATTTCGCCGGCCCGGTGTTGCGTTGGTTGTACTTTATCTGCGGCCTGGCGGGCACGGCGATGATTGGAACTGGCCTGGTGATCTGGCTGGGCAAGCGTCAGCTCAAGCATGTAAAAACGGGAGTGATGCCGTTTGAGTTGCGCCTGGTGGAAGTGCTGAACATTGCCAGCATGTCCGGGCTGGTCATCGCCATCGCCGTGTTTTTCTGGGCCAATCGCCTGCTGCCGGCGACCTTCGCCGAGCGCTCGGACTGGGAAGTGCAGAGCTTCTTTATCGCCTGGGGCCTGACCCTGCTCCACGCCATGCTGCGTCGTGGCCGCCGGGCCTGGGTCGAGCAACTGGGCCTGGGCGCCGTGCTGTTTATCGGCGTGCCGCTGCTCAACGCGTTGACCACGTCCGAGCACCTGGGCGTATCGCTGGCCAAGGGCGACTGGGCCATGGCCGGCTTTGACCTGACCTGCCTGGGCAGCGGTGTGTTCCTGGCCTGGGCCGCGTGGAAGATGCAGCTGCGCAGCGCCCCTCAACCCCGGGCCGAGCGCAGCCGCCCACTGGCCCTTAAAGGCGAGGTGCACTGATGTTGCTGGCCTTGTTGCTGTGCTACGCAGGCTTTGTTGCGCTGTGCCTGTCCCTGGACCGTCACCACGGCGAGTTGCTGCACAGCAAGCCCTCGCCACAGCGGCGCCTGGGGTTGCGCGTAGGTGGGTGGTTGCTGTTGGGGCTGTCGATCTGGCCGGCGGTGCACCTGGCCGGCTGGAGCCGGGGCCTGGTGGACTGGTGCGCGGTATTGATGCTCAGTGGGCTGTTGCTGGTGTTGCTGTTGCCATATCGGCCAAGGCTGGCCTTGATCCTGGCGGGCGTGGGGTTGCTGGCCAGCCCCGTTGCGGCTTTGGCGACCCTCTGAACCCGTTGATGATCACCACGCCGCCCGAGTCCCAGGATCACCCACGCGCAGAATCGTCGGACGGGCTGCCGGGCTATCGCAGGCGATGACGCTGGCGGCCTGAGCTGCTAGCGTTGCGCTCTTTGATGATGGCCGGGACGTGTTGATGCAGTGGGGACGATGGATACATACCAGTGCAATGCTGGTGGGCGTGAGCCTGTTATTGGGTGGCTGTGCCACGCCCTCAAACACCCGCGAGCAGGCGCTGGACCAATTGCTGGCCGACCCGGCCCTGGCCGGTGCCAGCGTTTCATTGATGGTGCGTGATGCCCGCAGTGGCAGCACGCTGTACCAGCACAACCCGCGCACGCGGCTGGTGCCGGCCTCCAGCCTGAAACTGCTGACCACGGCGGCGGCCATGGATGTGCTGGGCCCGCAGTATCGGTTTTCTACGCAATTGTTGAGCAATGGCCGCCAACAGGGCGTGCGCCTGCTGGGCAATCTGTACCTGCGAGGCCTGGGCGACCCGACGATCCAGTGGGCGGACTACCAGGCCCTGGCGGCGAACCTGGCCGCGCAGGGGATCCGGCAGATCCAGGGCGACCTGGTGTTCGATGACAGCTGGTTCGACGCCGAGCGCCTGGGGGTGGATTGGGCCCACGATGACGAAGACAAGTATTACGGCGCACAGATTTCCGCGCTGACCGTGTCGCCCAATGCTGATTTTGATGCGGGCACCTTGATCGTCACGGCCAGGGCACCCGCGACGGTCGGCCAGCCGCTGGGCGTCACCCTCAGCCCACCTACCGATTATGTGCAACTGAGTAACCTGGCGGTCAGCGGCCCGGGCAACAGCTATGGGCTCAATCGCCAGCATGGCAGCAACTTGCTGCGCCTCAGTGGCGCCTTGAAACCGGGGACGCAAAGTCGTCAGTGGGTCAGCGTGTGGGAGCCGACGCAACTGGTGGCCAATCTGTTTGAGCGGGCCTTGGCAGAGCAGGGCATCACGGTGCAGGGGCGGCGGGTGATCGGCGGTGAGAGTCCGGCGACGGCAACCGTGCTGGCCGTGCACGAATCGGCACCCTTGCAGGCATTGATCAGGCCCTTGCTCAAACTGTCCAACAACAGCATGGCCGAAGCATTGCTCAAGGCCATGGGGCGCCAGCAGGCGAATGCCGGTACGGCGGCAGCCGGGGTTGCGGCGGTGGCCGGCTTTCTCAAGCGCCAGGGCCTGGACCCGGCAACGTTGAACCAGGTGGATGGCTCGGGGTTGTCGCGACGTAACCTGATGTCGGCGCAGCACTTCACCGATCTGTTGCTGGCCATGGGCAAACAGCCGTGGTTCAACGCCTGGTACGCCGCGCTGCCCATCGCCGGCAACCCGGATCGCCTGGACGGCGGCAGCCTGCGTTACCGCCTGCGCGGGACAGCGGCGCAAAACAACCTGCGGGCCAAGACGGGGTCGATGGGTGGGGTGTCTTCGTTGACGGGCTACATCACCGATGCGGATGGGCGGCAGTTGGTGTTTTCGATGTTGACCAACAACTATGTGGTGGAGGGCAGTCGGATCAAGGCTGTGGAAGATCGACTGGCTGTGGTCCTGGCGCAACGCCTGGATTGAAACCCGATCAAAAAATGTGGGAGCGGGCATCTCCCACATTGGTTTTGTGTCGGGCCTCTAGGGTTGGAACGCCTGCCGATACTCCCCCGGTGTCGCCCCCATCGCCTGGCGAAACCGGTTGGTAAAGTGGCTGGCGCTGGAGAACCCGCACGCCAGGGCAATCTCCCCCAGGGCCAATGAGCCGCTGCGCAACAGGGCCTGGGCCCGCGCCAGGCGGCGGGCCAGGACATATTGATGGGGCGGCAGGCCGAAGCTTTCGCGAAACATCCGCGCAAAGTGGTATTGCGACAAGGCGCACAGCCCCGCCAGTTGCCCCAGGCTGATCGGCTCGGCCAGTTGCTGCTCGATATAGTCCACCAACTGCCGGCGCTGGTGCGCTGCCAGCCCGCCCTTGACCCGCAACCCTTCACGCAGGCCAACCTGGCTGAGCAAGGCGTGGTTGAGCATTTCAAAGGCCAGGCTACTGGTCAGTAGGCGTTCGGCCGGCTCCTGCCAATTGAGACGGATCAACTGGTGAAAGCGCCGCGCTTGCTGCGGGTCTTCGAGGAAGGTGCTTTCACGCAGTTGCAGGGCACGGGGTTCGCGGTCCAGCAGGGTGATGCAACCGAGGGCGAATTGCTCCGGGCTGAAATACACATGGGCCAGGCGGATTTCGCCGTTGATCACCCACGCCGACTGATGTTCGGCGGGCAGGATGCACAATTTGTCGGGGCCACCCTTGGTGCCGGGCTGGCCACGGCGGAACGTCCCGGTGCCACCGCCCACATAGCAGGACAACGTGTGATGGCTGGGGGCCTGGTAATCCTGGGCGTCGTGGTGGTTGCTCCATAAAGCGGCGGACAAGCCATCGCCGAGCTCGGCGCACAGCTCCAGGCGAGCGTTGGGCGAGCTGTTCAGGGCTTTGAAGACTTGCAGGTTTTCCAGTGCAGACATGGGGGCTCTCTCCGACGCCTTGCATCCTACTCCCGGCGGCCGGCGCTGTGAGCCCCCGGCCCGACAAAAGCGCAAGAATCTGCAAGTGCCCGGCAGCAAGGCGGGGCGACACTGTGGCTCAACCACCGGAGTGCGCCATGAACCTATCCTTGTACTTACTGACCGTGCTGATCTGGGGCACTACCTGGATTGCCCTCAAGTGGCAATTGGGCGTGGTGGAAATTCCGGTCTCGATTGTCTATCGCTTCGGCCTGGCGGCGCTGGTGCTGTTTGGGTTGCTGCTGCTCAGTCGCAAACTGCAGGTGATGAACCGCCGTGGGCACCTGATCTGCCTGGCCCAGGGCCTGTGCCTGTTTTGTGTGAATTTCATGTGCTTTCTCACGGCCAGCCAGTGGATCCCCAGTGGCCTGGTGGCCGTGGTGTTCTCCACCGCGACACTGTGGAATGCGTTGAATGCCCGGGTGTTCTTCGGCCAGAAAGTTGCGCGCAATGTCTTGCTGGGCGGTGGTCTCGGGCTGCTGGGCCTGGGCTTGCTGTTCTGGCCGGAACTGGCCGGGCACACCGCCAGCCCCGAGACACTGCTGGGCCTGGGCCTGGCCCTGTTGGGCACCCTGTGCTTCTCGGCGGGCAATATGCTGTCGAGCCTGCAACAGAAAGCCGGGCTCAGGCCGTTGACCACCAACGCCTGGGGTATGGCCTATGGTGCGTCGATGCTGGCGCTGTACTGCGTAGTGCAGGGCATTCCATTTGAGATGGAATGGAACACCCGCTATATCGGCTCGTTGCTGTACCTGGTGATCCCCGGTTCGGTGATCGGCTTTACCGCGTACCTGACCCTGGTCGGCCGCATGGGCCCGGAGCGGGCGGCGTATTGCACGGTGCTGTTCCCGGTGGTGGCACTGAACGTCTCGGCGCTGTTCGAGGGCTACCAATGGACCGCCCCGGCGCTGGCCGGGTTGGTGTTGGTGATGCTGGGGAATGTGTTGGTGTTTCGTAAGCCGCGGGCGATTGCGCCTGTGAGCCCGCTTTTGCAACCGAAGCAAACCTAATGTGTAAGAAGATCTAATGTGGGAGCTGGCAAGCCAGCTCCCACAGTGTGATCGGTGTTACTTCAGGCCCAGGCGCTTGGCCATGCGCCCCAGGTTGGCACGGTCCAGGCCCAGTTCGCGGGCGGCGCTGGCCCAGTTGTGCTGGTGGCGTTCCAGGCAGGCGCCGATGACTTGCCGTTGGTAGTGCTCGGTCGCCTGGCGCAGATCGCCGGTCACCACCGCGATCTCGGCGGGCTCTTCTATCAAGGGCGCAGACTCATTGGGCAAGTCCAGGTCCTTGGCACTGAGGCTGAGGATCTTCGGCCGCTCCCGACAATTGCCCAGGGCCTTCAACGCGCTGCGGCCAATCAAGTGTTCCAGCTCCCGCACATTCCCGGGCCAGCCATAAGCCAGCAACGCCGCCTGGGCATCGCTGGTTAGGCGCAGGCTGCCCAGGCCCATGCGTGAGCGGTTCTGCTCAAGGAAAAACCCCGCCAGCAGCAACACATCGCGCCCGCGTTCACGCAAGGCCGGGACTTGCAGGGGGTATACGCTCAAACGGTGATAGAAGTCGGCGCGGTAGCGGCCGTTGCGCACCTCTTCGGCCAGGTCGCGGTTGGTGGCGGCGATCAGGCGCACGTCCACTTGATGCTCCTTATCCGAACCCAACCGCTGCAACTGCCCGCTTTGCAAGACCCGCAACAGCTTGGCCTGGACCGTCAGCGACAACTCACCCACTTCATCGAGGAACAAGGTGCCGCCGTTGGCCAGCTCGAACTTGCCCCGGCGCTCGTTCAGCGCGCCGGTAAAGGCGCCGCGCACATGGCCGAACAGCTCGCTTTCCACCAGGGTTTCCGGGAGCGCGGCGCAGTTGAGGCTGATCAGCGGTTTTTCAGAACGGGGCGAGGCCGCATGAATGGCCTGGGCCACCAGTTCCTTGCCCACCCCGGTCTCGCCGGTGATTAACACGGTCAGGTCGCTGCCGCCCACCAGCTTGATTTCGTCCACCAGGCGCTTGTGGGTCTTGCTCTGGCCGATCATTTCCTTGTGCTGCTGGCCGCTGGCCTGGCGATAGATTTCGGCGCGCTGGTGTTCGTCCTCGGCGCGCAGGGCCAGGTGTTCCATGCGTTCGGCCACATTGACCGTGGCGGCGGCGAGGCTGGCAAAGGCCTGCAAGGCGTCCAGCTCCACGCGCTCGAAACGTTCGATGTCCAGGGCATCCAGGGTCAGCAGGCCCCAGGGTCGGTCGTCGACAAACAGCGGGCAGCCCATGCAGTCGTGGACCTCCAGGTGCCCGTGCAGGCCATCGACCAGGCCGTCGTAGGGGTCGGGCAGTTCGCTGTCGCTGTCGAAACGGGTCGGGCCGGGGCTGCTCAACAGCACCTCAAAGCGCGGATGTTCGCTGATCTTGAAGCGTCGGCCCAGGGTGTCCGGGCTCAGGCCGTCCACGGCCAGCGGCACCAGCCATTCGCCGTCCAGGCGCAACAGCGCGGCGGCATCGCACGGCAGCAGGGTGCGCATGGCTTGCAGCAGGCGTCGGTAGCGCTCGCCTTCCGGCAGTTCGCGGGACAGGTCGGCCACCAGTGGCAGTAGGGTCGTGAGCAGGGAGTGTGCAGTCATAATGACTCCTTGTAGTCCTAATGACTATAAGGTGTAGGAAGTCATATTGACTACTTTTAAATTAACCTATTGATAAATAACGAATTATTAGTTGGCATGAATACTGAGTATCACAAGGCAGTCAGTCAGAAGCCTCAAAGGCTCAGGAGTCTCCCATGCTTAGCGTTCAAGACCGTGCCATCGTCAAGTCCACTGTGCCACTGCTCGAAAGCGGTGGCGAAGCCCTGATCACCCACTTCTACCGCATGATGCTGTCCGAGTACCCCGAAGTGCGCCCGCTGTTCAACCAGGCCCACCAGGCCAGCGGCGACCAGCCCCGGGCCCTGGCCAATGGCGTGCTGATGTACGCCCGGCATATCGACCAACTGGATCAGTTGGGCGACCTGGTGGCCAAGATCATCAACAAGCACGTGGCCCTGCAAATCCTCCCGGAGCATTACCCGATTGTCGGCAGCTGCCTGCTGCGGGCGATTTCCGAGGTGCTGGGCGACGAAATCGCCACCCCTGAAGTGATGAGCGCGTGGGGCGCGGCCTATGGTCAGTTGGCCGATATCCTGATCGGTGCAGAAAGCGCCATCTACGACGAAAAAGCCCAGGCCGTTGGCGGCTGGCGCGGGGCGCGCCCGTTTTTGCTGGTCAAGCGCGTGGAGGAGAGCAGTGAAATCATCTCCCTGTACTTTGCCCCGGTGGACAACGGCCCGATCCTCGCCGCCGAGCCCGGCCAGTACATTGGCTTGAAGCTGCTGATCGATGGCGAAGAAGTGCGCCGCAACTATTCATTGTCGGCGCGCACCGATGCCGGCCTGTACCGCATCAGCATCAAGCGCGAAGCGGGCGGGCGTGTGTCCAATTACCTGCATGACCAGATGCATGTGGGCGCGACTATCGACCTGTTCCCGCCGTCGGGGGAGTTTACCCTGGTGCCCAGCGACAAACCCCTGGTGCTGATCAGCGGCGGCGTGGGCATCACCCCCACCTTGCCGATGCTGGAAGCGGCTTTGGCCACCGAGCGCCCGGTGCATTTTATCCACTGCGCGCGTAATGGCAGTGTGCATGCGTTCCGTGACTGGGTTGATGCCCTGGCTGCACGTCATCCGCAATTGCAGCGCTTCTACTGCTATGCCGAAGACGACGGCGTCAGCCCGGCGGCGGACAAAATCGGCATGCTGACCCAGGAACAACTGGCGGCCTGGCTACCCGAGGAACGTGATGTGGATGCCTACTTCCTGGGGCCCAAGGGCTTTATGAGTGCGGTCAAGCGTCACCTCAAGGCCCTGGGCGTGCCGGAGAAGCAGAGCCGGTATGAGTTCTTCGGGCCGGCGGCGGCGCTGGAATAAGCCGCAGGTCTTTAAACCGCCATCGCAGGCAAGCCCGCTCCCACAATTTGACTTGTGAATACATTCAAATGTGGGAGCGGGCTTGCCCGCGATGGCGTCCGAAAGACCATCCCATTAATGTGTCGTTAACCCGCCCCTGTCTAAGATCCCGCTGCCTACTGCTAAATTTTCACCTCCTGCGTGTAAACTTGCGGCCATTGGCACAACCATCATTAGGCAAAGGGAAACGGGGATGATTGACGAAATGCGGTTGGGGCGCGAGCGGCGCTTCCTGGTGTTGCTGGGGATCATCTGCCTGGCGCTGATCGGTGGTGCGCTCTATATGCAGATAGTGCTGGGCGAAGCGCCATGCCCACTGTGCATCCTGCAGCGCTATGCCTTGTTGCTGATTGCGCTCTTTGCCTTTATCGGCGCGGCCATGCGCACCCAGCGCAGTGTCACGGTCTTTGAAGTGCTGGTGGTGCTCAGCGCCCTCGGGGGCGTCGCGGCCGCCGGGCATCATGTGTATACCCAGTTCTATCCGGCCATCAGCTGTGGCATCGACGTGCTGCAGCCGATTGTCGATGACCTGCCCCTGGCCAAGATCTTCCCCCTGGGCTTCCAGGTCGATGGTTTCTGCAGCACGCCCTACCCGCCGGTGCTGGGCTTGTCCCTGGCCCAGTGGGCGCTGGTGGCGTTCGTATTGACGGTGATCCTGGTGCCGCTGGGCATTTACCGCAATCGCAAGCACAACGCTTAAATCGTTCGACAAGACGCCCCGGCCCTGCGGATGCAGGCCGGGGCGTTTTTGTGTGTGGGCATTTTATAAAGCGGCCGTGACGCTGGACAAGAATGGTTACGCGCAACGTGCGACACGTTGTCACACTGAAGGTGTCGCAGGACGTTTCCCACCTCGCGCCACGACGCTTAATCGACCAGTGGCCAGGCACTTTTAGCTGTCACTTTCTACCCTGGTCGACCCCGCAGACGGCGTGCCCTACAGAACATCCAGTGATCTGTGAATGCCTTGTTTTCAGTGGGCTTGCCTGGGGTTTGGCGACCCTGGCGAGGGCCCCCGGGTGCGACATAATGGGCAATAACACGGCATTTTTTGTGGTTTTTGTTGAGAATCAAACGCGATACGATCCCGAACCTTTGCAACAATGGCGCAGGATTATTGCTGGAATCGATAAAAATTATTTCTTTATAAGTCATGGTTTATACATCGCTAGCTAACTACAATCGCCCGCACTGAGTGTCCGGTGCTGCTCAACCCTGAGCAAATAGGGCGGTCGAGAGGCGGAAACATTGCTTCATGCGACCCCAGGTGCCGGCAGCCTTTCAACTATCCGCACCAAATGGAATTGGTCTGTAACAAGGCCTTTGACCAACGAAATCGAATAAGAATTCACCGCCAGACCTGGACGTGTCGATCAGCGCATGAAGCGCCGGGCAGGCCCTTATTCAATCGAAGAGAAATGCCAACCCTTGGCAGGGTGAAGTGTTGGCGATCAAAACCCAACTGCATTGCGCAAGCTGCTTTAGAGGTCGTGAGATGAGTAAAAACAGGTACACCCGATTACTAGGCATAGTGCCGCTTTTCGGCATGTTATTGCTGGGAGGCTGCAACTGGACGCTGCTCGACCCTGTGGGTCAGGTCGGCGTGGAGCAACGTAACCTGATCATCACCGCCACTTTGCTGATGCTGTTGGTCGTGGTGCCGGTGATCGTGATGACCTTCGCGTTCGCCTGGAAATACCGCGCGTCCAACACCAAGGCGACCTACGCGCCGAAGTGGTCGCACTCCACCAAGATCGAGATCGCGGTGTGGCTGGTCCCTGTACTCATCATCATCGCCCTGGGTTACATCACCTATAAGTCGACCCACGAGCTGGACCCTTACCGTCCGCTGGAATCCGACGTGGCGCCTATCACTATCGAAGTGGTCGCGCTGGATTGGAAGTGGCTGTTCATCTATCCCGAGCAAGGGATCGCCACCGTCAACAAGATCGTGTTCCCGGCCAACACCCCGATCAACTTCAAAGTGACCTCGGACGCGGTGATGAACTCGTTCTTCATCCCGGGCCTGGGTGGCCAGATCTACGCGATGGCGGGCATGCAGACCAAGCTGCACCTGATTGCCAACCAGAACGCCGAGCTCGACGGTATCTCCGCCAACTACAGTGGCGCGGGCTTTACCGGCATGAAATTCAAAGCAATCGCCACCACCCAGGAAGACTTCAACGCCTGGGTACAAGAAGCCAAGAGCTCACCAAAACAGCTTGAAAAAGCTGAATACGAAGCCCTTGCCAAGCCAAGCCAGAACAACCCTGTAGAGCTGTACTCCTCGTACACGCCGGACCTGTTTCAGAAAATCATCGATAAGTATGAAGGGATGAAGCCAGGCAAGCCGGTCAAGCACGAGAAGAAAGAAGTGGCTGCTGTGGAAGGGACGGACGCAAATTCGCATTCAGCTGCCGGGGCAGAGGAGTAAACGATGTTTGGTAAATTAAGTTGGGACGCGGTCCCATTCCACGAGCCGATCGTGATGGTGACCATCGCCATGATCGCGCTGGGTGGTCTGGCACTGTTTGCGGCAATCACCTACTTCAAGAAGTGGACCTACTTGTGGACCGAGTGGCTGACGTCGGTCGACCACAAGAAAATCGGCGTGATGTACATCATCGTCGCCATGGTCATGCTGCTGCGTGGTTTTGCCGACGCCATCATGATGCGGACCCAGTTGGCCATGGCCACCGAGGGTTCGCCTGGCTACCTGCCACCTGAACACTATGACCAGATCTTCACCGCCCACGGTGTGATCATGATCATCTTCATGGCGATGCCTTTCTTCACCGGCCTGATGAACCTGGCAGTGCCGCTGCAGATCGGTGCGCGTGACGTTGCGTTCCCGTTCCTCAACTCCCTGAGCTTCTGGCTGCTGGTTTCCGGCGTGGTGCTGATCAACCTGTCCCTGGGCGTCGGCGAATTCGCCAAGACCGGTTGGGTGGCCTATCCGCCGTTGTCGGGGCTGCAATACAGTCCGGGCGTGGGGATGGATTACTACATCTGGGCGCTACAGCTATCCGGGCTGGGTACGACGCTGACGGGGGTCAACTTCCTGGCCACCGTGCTGAAAATGCGTACCCCAGGCATGAAGCTGATGGACATGCCGATCTTCACCTGGACCTGCACCTGGGCCAACGTCCTGATCGTGGCTTCGTTCCCGATCCTGACCGCGACCCTGGCCCTGCTGACGCTTGACCGCTACATGGATTTCCACATTTTCACCAATGAACTTGGTGGCAATCCAATGATGTACGTGAACCTGTTCTGGGCATGGGGTCACCCTGAGGTGTACATCCTGATCCTGCCAGCGTTCGGTATCTTCTCCGAAGTGATCTCGACCTTTACCGGCAAGCGCCTGTTCGGTCACCACTCGATGGTCTACGCCTCGGGCGCGATCTCCGTACTGGGCTTCATGGTCTGGCTGCACCACTTCTTCACCATGGGTTCGGGGGCCAGCGTCAACGCCTTCTTCGGCCTGGCGACGATGCTGATTTCGATCCCGACGGGGGTGAAGCTATTCAACTGGCTGTTCACCATCTACCACGGCCGCCTGCGCTTCACCAGCCAGGTCCTGTGGACCCTGGGCTTTATGGTGACCTTCGCCATCGGCGGCATGACCGGCGTACTGCTGGCCATCCCGGGTGCTGACTTCGTGCTGCACAACAGCCTGTTCGTGATCGCGCACTTCCATAACGTGATCATCGGTGGTGCGGTATTCGGCTACATCGCCGGCTTCAGCTTCTACTTCCCGAAAGCGTTCGGCTTCAAGCTGCACGAAGGCTGGGGCAAGGCGGCATTCTGGTTCTGGATCACCGGCTTCTTCGTCGCGTTCATGCCGCTCTATGCACTGGGCTTCATGGGCATGACCCGTCGTCTGAACGCCACCACCAACCCTGAGTGGGTGCCGTACCTGTACGTCGCCATGTTCGGTGCGGTGATGATCGCGTTCGGTATCGCCTGCCAGTTGATCCAGCTGTACGTGAGTATCCGTGACCGCAAGCAGAACGCTTGCGACTCGGGCGACCCATGGAATGCGCACACCCTGGAATGGTCGACCTCGTCGCCACCACCGTTCTACAACTTCGCCGTGCTGCCGAAGGCCGAGACCATCGACCCGTTCACCGAAGCCAAGGAAAACGGTACGGCGTACCAGCGTCCTGTGCGCTACTCGCCGATCCACATGCCGAACAACACCGCCACTGGCGTGGTGATGGGCGCGCTGTTGACGGTCTTCGGTTTCGCGATGATCTGGCACATCTGGTGGCTGGCCATCGCTAGCCTGGCGGGCACCGTGATCTATTTCGTGATCCACGCGGCGCGGGATGATCAGGGCTACATGGTGCCGGTCGATGTGATCGAGCGCATCGAAGCCGAGCAGCACGCTCGCCTGGTAGCCGAGAAGAAGATTCCGGCCAACCGTGTTGAAACCTCGTTGGAACAGGCTTAAACCATGTCGAACTTAGTGACCAATGCTGGACACGCCCATGTCGATGACCATGGGCACGATGACCACCACGACGCGGGCGAGATGACCGTATACGGTTTCTGGCTCTACCTGATGACCGACTGCATCCTGTTTGCGTCGATCTTCGCGGTGTACGCGGTACTGGTAAACAACGTAGCGGGTGGCCCGTCGGGCCACGACATCTTCGAGCTGAATTACGTGCTGGGCGAAACCGCCTTGCTGCTGTTCAGTTCGATCACCTACGGCTTCGCCATGCTGGCGTTCTTCCGTGGCAACAAGGCGGGCGTGCTCAAGTGGCTGGGCCTGACCTTCTTGCTCGGCCTTGGCTTTATCGCCATGGAGATCAACGAGTTCCACGTGCTGATTTCCGAAGGCTACGGGCCTAGCCGCAGCGGCTTCCTGTCGGCGTTCTTCACCCTGGTCGGCACCCACGGCCTGCACGTTACCGCCGGTCTGATCTGGATGGCGATCATGATGTACCAGGTCAACAAGCATGGCCTGACGTCGACCAACAAGACCCGCCTGAGCTGCCTGAGCCTGTTCTGGCACTTCCTGGACGTGGTCTGGATCTGCGTCTTCACCGTTGTCTACTTGATGGGGACTTTGTAATGGCTAATGCACACTCCCATGACAGCCATGATGCAAGCCATGGCAGCGTAAAGTCTTACGCGATCGGCTTCATCCTGTCGGTGATCCTGACGGTCATCCCGTTCGGCCTGGTGATGTACCCCACCCTGCCGAAGGCCACCACATTGGCCATCGTGCTGTTGTTCGCGGTGATCCAGGTGGTTGTCCACCTGTATTACTTCCTGCACCTGGACCGCTCCCAGGCCCAGCGTAACAACGTGGTGGCGTTTGTGTTCACGGCCATTGTGATCCTGCTGCTGGTCGGCCTGTCGTTGTGGATCATGTTCAGCATCCACACCTACATGATGGCGAAGTGAGGTAAGACCCGATGTCGCTTAAGCACTTTATCCAAATCACCAAACCGGGGATCATTTTCGGTAACGTGCTTTCTGTGGCAGGCGGTTTCTTCCTGGCCTCCAAGGGGCATGTCGATCTGGCCATCTTCCTGGCGGCAATGATCGGCACTTCCCTGGTGGTGGCATCCGGTTGCGTGTTCAACAACTGCATTGACCGTGACATCGATATCAAGATGGAGCGCACCAAGAACCGCGTGCTGGTCCAGGGCCTTATCTCCCTGAAACTGGCGCTGATCTTTGCGACCGTCCTCGGTGTTGCCGGCGTGGCGTTGCTGTACACGGTGGCCAATCCGCTGGCGGCGTTGTTTGCCGTGATCGGCTTTGTCATCTACGTCGGCCTCTACAGCCTGTACCTCAAGCGCAAGTCGGTGCACGGCACGCTGGTGGGCAGCCTGTCGGGGGCGATGCCGCCGGTGATTGGTTATGTGGCGGTGACCAATAGCTTCGACATGGCGGCGCTGGTGCTGCTGGTGATGTTCAGCCTGTGGCAGATGCCGCACTCCTATGCCATCGCGATCTTCCGTTTCAACGACTACCTGGCGGCTTCGATTCCGGTATTGCCGGTCAAGCGCGGCATTCAGGTGGCGAAGAAACACATCCTGCTCTACATCCTGGCCTTCCTCGTGGCGACCTTGATGTTGACCTTCAGTGGCTATGCCGGCATGAGCTACCTTGCCGTCGCCGCCGCCATGGGCATGTACTGGTTGTACATGGCCTGGACCGGCTACAAGGCGGTGGATGACACCGTCTGGGCGCGCAAGTTGTTCGTCTTCTCGATCTTCACCATCACCGCCTTGAGCGTGATGATGTCCCTGGATTTCCAGGTGCCGAAAGAGTTGTTGCTGACTTACGCCCACTGAGTTGGGATGCAATAAAAAGCCCCGCCTTCGAGAGAAGAGCGGGGCTTTTTTGTGCGGCCTCAAAACACCACAGCCCCCCATGTGGGAGCGGGCTTGCCCGCGATAGCAATGAATCAGTCGATACATGTGTTGGCTGACCCACCGCTATCGCGGGCAAGCCCTAATGCCAGTCAGTTAAGCGGATTCTGCTTTCTGTAGGAGCGAGCTTGCTCGCGAAGGACGTCAACGATAACGCGTGTTCGCTAGGTAAACGCGGCGCTCTCAAGTTCTTCGCGAGCAAGCTCGCTCCTACAAAAAGGCTTAACTGACTGGCATTAGGGCAAGCCCGCTCCCACACTTTTGGGGGTAAGGCTTATTGCTGGGCGATGCTGTAACCGTCAAACGCCGTCTGCTGTTGCAGTGCGGTCACGATGCTCTTGCGGGTCAGTGGCTGCTCGGCACCGGAGTTATCCACAAAGCTCTCGCTCTCAAGCTCTGCCTCATCTCCTTCACCTACAAAGTTGAAACCGAGGAACTCCAGCGCCTCGCGGTCAACATTGAGCTTGGAGCGCGGTGTGCGTAATGGCAGCGTCACGCTGATGCCATCCTTGCTGATCACAAACACTTCCGCATCCTTCTTCGCCCGCGCAGCCTTGCCCTTGCCGGCACTCGGGTTGCTGATGGCCTGGTGGGTCTGGTTCAGCACCTTGAGCGCCAGGCCGTAGACCAGCTCCTGGAACTCTGGGTCGTCCTTGAAGCTGGAAAGGATACGGTTGATCGAGAACTTGCTGCTCAGGTCTTCCAGGGCGGCGTTGTCGGCGGCTTCGGCGTCCTTGAGCTGCTTGAGCTGGCCCATCAGTTCATAGGCCTGGTCATCGTCGAAGGCATCGTGGGCCTGGCGGATGGCCACGCGCAATTGGCGGATCTGCTCGCTTTCCTTGGAGGTATGGAATGCGTCCAGCACCATTTCACTGATGTTCTTGGCCGCTGGCACATGCTGTGAAAGATTGATGGCGTTTTCGTATTCAGCTTTGGCTTGCAAGGTGACTACGGATTCTTCGGTACGGGAATCGGACATTGAAATTTCACTACTTCTGTAAGCGGGGAGACGGGAAAAGCGTCGGGCATTTTCAAGGGCCAGGGTAGCAAGGTCAAGGCGGCACTCTGCCTTCATCGTCATCCGCGGCTACAGGCCCTGCATCTCCTGCAATTGCGTTTCCAGCCGTGCCCGCAGGCCACTGCCACGTCGGGCGATAAACACCAGTTGCGCGCAATCTTGCGCATGCTCGCCGCCGGCCAAGGTGAACTGGCTGCGGTTGCCCACATGTTGCAGCCAGAAAGGCTGGTCGTTGCCCTGCAAATGCACCAGGCCTTTAAGGCGGAACAAATCCTTGGGCAGTTGCCCCAACCAATCGCGCAGGGCCTTGGCCGGCAGGGCCTGGGTGCCTTGCCAGGTCCAGCTTTCAAACAGCTCGTGGTGCGGCGCCGGCACTGGCGTCAGGCCGTTGCGCGCGCTGCGTTCGCCCAGCAGCAGCGCGTCGGGAATCTGCGCCTGGACGGTGCTGATCACCCGGGTACGCGCCCCGATCTCGGCGCGCAGGCTGTGCAGTTCGGCGGCGCTGACCAGATCGGCCTTGTTCAGCAGCACCAGGTCGGCACAGGCCACCTGGGCGCGGGACAGGCGTGCGAATTCACCTTCCAGCCCCCGGTAACCGCTGGCGTCCACCAGGGTAATCACCGTATCCAGGTGCAAGTGCGCCTTGAGCTGTGGATAACCCAGGGTCTGCACAATGCGCTGCGGGTCCGACACGCCACTGCACTCGATGACGATGCGGTCCAGGCGTGGGCGCAGCTGGCTCAGGCTCACCAGTTGCGCCAGCAGGTCCTCTTGCACCGTGCAGCAGATGCAACCGTTCTGCAGGCTGAACACCGCGTCGGTGACTTCGGCGATGATCGCCGCATCGATATTCAGCTCGCCAAAGTCATTGACGATCACCGCCATGCGCCCATGTTGCGGCTGCTGGGCGATGCGGTTGAGCAGGGTGGTCTTGCCGGCGCCGAGAAAGCCCGAGACCACCGTGACCGCAATGCTATCGTTATTCATTCGATCACCGGCGGCAGGCCCTGCCACACAGCTTGCAATGCCGTGTCTGCAAACGCATTGAGACGGTCATAGACCGGGCGGCCATCGACCAAGGTCAGCAGCACCTGGGTCTGGTGGATGTAATTGCGCGCCGGCTGGGCGAACAGGTCGCGGTCGATCACGATCAGGTCGGCGCACTTGCCCACTTCCAGGCTGCCGGTGGCGTGTTCCAGGCCCATGGCGTGGGCGCCGTTGAGGGTGGCCACTTGCAGCGCCTGCTCCAGGGTGATCGGTTCGCCGAAGCAGTCCGGCTCTTCGTTCCAGGGGTTCTGCCGGGTGACCATGGTTTCCAGGGCCAGCCATGGGTCAATGGAAGCCACGGGCCAGTCGGTGCCCATCACCGCCAGGCCACCTTCGGCCAGCACGCCTTTGAAGTCATAGATGCGCTTGAGGCGTTCGGCGCCGTAGCCTGCGCGGGCGCCGCTGGCAAACGGCGTCGGATACCAGGCCGCCGGGGAGAACTCGGCGATCACGTTCAGGGCCTTGAAGCGCTTGAGGTTGCCCGGATGCAGCAGGGTGCTGTGGGCGCATTGGTGACGAATGCCGCTGTCGCCATTGACCCGCCGCGCCTCGGCCACCGCATCGAGGAACACATCGGACGCGCCGTCGCCGGTGCAATGGGCGATCACCCGCAGGCCGCGACGGTCCATGTCCACCACCATGTCGGTGATATGTTCCGGGGTCAGGTTGAGCTTGCCGCGCCAGGTGGAGTCGGCGGCCCAGGGCGTCATCAGGTACGAAGACTTGGGCTCCACAGTGCCGTCGAAGTGAAACTTCACCGCATTGGCATTGAGCCGCGCACTGCGATAGTAGTGACGCTCGCCGCCGAGCAATTCCCAGCGCCGGCGTACCGGGAAGATGTCGTCTTGCCAACTGATCGCGGCTTCCACACGCACGCTCAATTCGCCCGCGTCGTCCAGCTCCTTGAGGGCGTCCAGGCGCCGCTCGCAGACATGCACGTACTTGGTCGCGGTAACGCCACGCGAGCTCTGGAAGTGCACACCGTCGCGATAGGCCCGGCGCAGCACCGCCACCGGGGTCGGCGGCATGGCGGCGTGGATCAGCGCGTAGGCGCCGTCGATCATCAGGCCGTTGGGCTCGCCGCTGAGTTCGTCGCGCTCCATATAGCCGTTGCGCGGGTCGGCGGTGTGGCGGTTGATGCCGGCCAGTTTCAACGCGCAAGAGTTGACCATCATGGTCCCCCACATGCGGTCCAGCAGCGCCACCGGGCGGTCCGGCATGATGCTGTCGAGCCATTCGCGCCCTGGGGTCAGCCCGGCTTCGCGGAAGGTGTAGCGCACCCAGTACTGGCCGTAGATCCAGCCATCGCCTGGGTGGGCATCGGCGTAGGCGTGGATCGCCGCCGCCAGTTGTTCGGGGGTGGGGTCTTCGATACCCACGTCCAGGTTATCGCTGTAGCGTGGCGCCAGGGCGAGGTCGGGGTGGGTGTGCATATCGTGCAAGCCGGGCATGCAGAAGGCGCCCAGCAGGTCGTGCTGGCGGGTCTGCGGGCCGATCAGGTGCTGCAGGTCAGCGAGTGTGCCGACTGCGATAAAACGTCCCCCGCGAATCGCCACCGCGTCGGCCCACGGCTGGGCCGGGTCGAGGGTGTAGAAACGGCCGTGGTGCAGCACCAGGTCAGCGTGCTCGCCGACAACGGAGTGGGTGGACGTGAATTGGTCGGAAGCGGTCACGGGGGAAACCTCAATATTCAAGACGAGCAAAGATCAAATGTGGGAGCTGGCTTGCCTGCTCCCACATCAATCCCAGTGTTCACATAATCAGCGGTTGGCGCGCAGGCCCTCGACAAACCCGGCAATCCGCTGGCAGGCGTCTTTGAGGGTGTCGTCGGCGACGGTAAAAGAGATGCGCACAAAGCCTTCGGCACTGGCGCCAAACGCCTGGGCATCGAGCACCGACACGCCGGTGGCGCGGAACAGCTGCCAGGCAAAGTCCA
The DNA here is from genome assembly GCF_002699915.1 of Pseudomonas sp. ICMP 8385. Lineage (NCBI taxonomy): Bacteria > Pseudomonadati > Pseudomonadota > Gammaproteobacteria > Pseudomonadales > Pseudomonadaceae > Pseudomonas > Pseudomonas sp. ICMP 8385. Next base: position 151,714 of record NZ_LKBY01000013.1, read on the forward strand.
TGCTCGACAGCCCGGTGCGGCGCACGTCCACCAGCATAAACATGCCGGCCTGGGGCACGCGGCAATCGAGGTCGGCGATGCCACCCAGGCCGGCCACCACCAGGTCGCGCCGGCGGCGATACACCGTGCGTGCATCGCTCACCACCTCGTCATCCAGCTCCAGGGCCTTGATCGCCGCTTCCTGGATAAACCCGGGCAAGCCATAGAGCATGCACAGCAGCAGGTTATCCAGGTGGCCCACCAATGCGGTCGGCGCCACCACCCAGCCCACGCGCCAGCCGGTCATGGCGTGGGTTTTCGACAGGCTGTTGAGCACCACGGTGCGCTCGGCCATGCCCGGCAGCGAGGCGATGCTCAGGTGTGGCTGGTCATACGTGATTTGCCCGTAGACCTCATCGGAAATCACCCACAGGTCGTGCTCACGGGCGACTTCGGCCACCAGCTCCAGCTCTTCACGGCTGTAGACATTGCCGGTGGGGTTGCACGGCGTGGCCAGGGCAATGCCCCGGGTCTTGGCGCTAATGGCTTTTTCCAGGGCCGCGCGGGTCAGGCGAAAGCCGTTGGTCGCCGGCTGCTCGATGGTCGCGATGCGCGCACCGGAGGCGTGAATGCACGCCTCGTAGGTCAGGTACATCGGCTCCGGCACCAGCACTTCGTCACCCTGGCTGAACAGGCACAGCGAGGTGGCGAACAGGCCGTTTTGCGCACCGGCCACCAGGGCCACGTTATCGGCGTGTACGGCAATGCCTTGCAGGCGGCTTTGCTTGGCGGCAATCGCCTCGCGCAGGGCCGGTCGGCCGAGGACGTGGGTGTAATGGGTGTCGCCGGCGCGCAGGGCGTCGACGGCGGTTTCGCAAATGGCACTGGCGGTGGCGAAGTCGGGGTCGCCCACGCTCAACACAATCACATCTTCGCCACGGCCACGGGCTTCGACGGCGGCGTAGTGAATATCCCAGGCGCTGACGGACTCGCCACTAATGCGCTCGACAAACGGTGAATAACGCATCCTTGTTCTCCTAAAATTGATTCAAGCCTGGCGCTGCGGGACTTTGCCCCAGCGCGAGAAAGCGTGTTCGATCACGAACGCCAGGACAATGTAGATCACCGCCACCGCCAATAGGGGTTCGTACACCCGCAGCGTCTGCGCCCGCACCAGGTTGGCGGCGCCGAGCAGGTCGGTGACGGCCACGGTGGAGGCCAGCGCGGTGGCCTTGAGCAGCAGCACGGTTTCGCCCACCAGCGTCGGCTTGACCAGCTCCAGGGCCCGTGGCAACCAGACCCGGCGCAACACCATCAGGCGCTTCATGCCAAAGGCCCGTGCTGCTTCCAGCTCGCCCCGTGGCACGGCACGCAGGGCACCGCGCAGCACTTCGCCGACATACGCACCGACACACAAAATCAGCGCCAGGGCCACGTACCAGAAACCTTCGCGCAAATACGGCCAGAGGAAGCTGCCGCGAATCAGCGGGTAGCTGGCAAACACGCTGCCCACGCCGTAATACAGGATGTAGATCTGCACCAGCAGCGGCGTGCCCCGGAATACTGCGGTATAGGCGCGCAACGGCCCGCTGATCAGTGGGTTGGACGACAAGCGCCCCAACGCCACCAGCACCGCTAGCAAGAAGCCGAACACCCCGGACAAGGCCAGCAACTTCAGGGTGATGCCCAGGCCGTGCAGCAGCTCGTTGGCAAAACTGTTGATCCATGAAAAGTCCATCGGCTGCGCTCCTTAGTGCTGCGGCATCCAGCGGTTGATCCGTCGCTCGAACACCCGGAAGGCGCCGTTGGAAATCAGGGTGATGATGAAATACACCGCCGCCACCGCCAGGTAGAACACCAGGTAATGCTTGGTGGAGCCGGCCGCCTGTTTGCCCACCGAGAGCAACTCGCTGTAGCCGACGATGCTGATCAGCGCGCTGTCCTTGACCAGCACCAGCCACAGGTTCGACAGGCCGGCCATGGCAAACGGCAACATGCTGGGCAGCAACACCCGGCGCACCAGCAGCCAGCGCTCGATGCCAAAGGCCCGCGCCGCTTCCAGTTGGCCCACGGGAATGGCCTGGATCGCGCCGCGAATGATCTCCGCGGAGTACGCGCCCTGAACGATGCCCAGCACCAGCACGGCGGCGATAAAGCCGTTGACCGTCACGCTGTCGCGGCCCATGGCGGCCATCGCCATGTTCAGCAGGTCGGTGCCGGCGTAATACAGCAGCAAAATCAGCAGCAGCTCCGGCACCGCGCGGTACAGCGTGGTGTAGAGGTTGGCCAGGCGCACCATCCAGCGGGGGCCCTTGAGCTTGATCATGGCCACCAGCAGGCCGATGCCCAGGCCCAGCACAAAGGCCCCGGCGGAAATCTGCAAGGTCACCACCGCGCCCTGGAGCAGCGCGTTGAGCCAGCCGTCGGCGACGAACAACTGGGTGAGTTCGGACAAAGAAATCATGGCGCGTTCCGTTGGACGTTATTGCGCGGAAATATCGACGCTGAAATAGCGGCTGCGAATGTTGTCGTAGGTGCCGTCGGCCTTGATTGCCGCCAGCGCGGTGTTGAGCTGCTCGCGCAGGCTGTCGTCACCCTTGCGCACGGCGGCGCCGATACCGGAACCGAACAACGGGTCTTTGGGCGCCAGGCCCTTGTCAGCCAGGCCACTGCCGGCATTGGACTTGAGCATCGGCTCGATGGTCAGCGCGTCGGCCAGCATCACGTCGATACGCCCGCTTTGCAGGTCGGCGGTCATGTCGTCCTGGGTGTTGTAGTAGCGCAGGGTCGAGCCCTTGGCGTAGTAGGCCTTGAGGTAGGTGGCGTTGGAGGTCGAGCCCTGGACGCCAATCAACTTGCCCTTGAGACCTTCGGGGGTGGTGACCAGGTCCAGGCTTTTGTCGGCGACCCACATGGCCGGGGTCTGGTAGTAGGGGGCGGTAAAGGCGATGACCTTTTCGCGCTCTTCGGTGATGCTCAGGGAGTTGAGGATCACGTCGATCTGGCTCGATTGCAGCGCCGGGATCAAACCGTCCCAGGACACTTCCTTGAGCGGGCATTGGGCTTGCAGGCGTTCGCACAGGGCCTTGATCAGGTCTGGTTCGAAACCGCTCCAGGCGCCATTGCCGGCTTTTTCGGAGAACGGCGGGTAGGGTTCCAGGGCGATGCCGAACACTATTTTTTCGGCGGCCACTGCACTGTGGGAAAGCACGGCGAGCACGCAGCCGGCGGCGAGGGATTTCAGAGAGTTATGCATGGCTTGACCCTTTCGAAGTTATTGTTTTGAAGGATGGAAGCGGCAGTTCAAACGCGATTGTCCTGGGCCATGACGAACTGGCGGCAACGCTCGCTGGTGGGGTTGTGGAAGACTTGCTGGGGCGTGCCTTCTTCTTCAACCAATCCCTGGTGCAAAAACATGACCTTGCTCGATACATCCCGGGCAAACGCCATTTCGTGGGTGACGAGGATCATGGTGCGGCCTTCTTCGGCGATACCCTGGATCACCTTCAGCACTTCGCCGACCAGCTCCGGGTCCAGGGCCGAGGTGGGTTCATCCATCAGCAAGACGCGCGGGCGCATGGCCAGGGCGCGGGCGATGGCCACGCGCTGTTGCTGGCCGCCGGACAGGAAGGCCGGGAAGGTATCGCGCTTGCTGGCCAGGCCGACTTTTTCCAGCAGGTGCTCGGCGTGGGCGATGGCGTCCTTGCGGTCTTCACCCAGCACATACACCGGTGCTTCGATGACATTTTCCAGCACGGTGCGGTGGGGCCACAGGTTGAAGCTCTGGAACACCATGCCCAGTTGCGTGCGCAGGCGTGCTACCTGGTCGGGATCGGCGATCAGCGGGTTGCCGGCGCGGTCCTTTTTCAGGTGCACTTCCTCGCCGTTGATGCGCAGGCTGCCGCTGCACGGGATTTCCAACAGGTTGATGCAACGCAGCAGGGTGCTTTTGCCCGAGCCGCTGGAGCCGATCAGCGACACCACATCGCCTTCGTTGGCGCGCAGGGAAATGCCTTTGAGAACATGGTGCGCGGCATAGCTCTTGTGCAGAGCATCGATGGCGACCACCGGGGTGACTGGGTTCAAGGGTTATCCCTCTTTATTTTTGTAGATTAGGCAGTTTTCTGCAGGAGCCGGCTCCTGCGCAAAGCTGCACAGGCATGCAGTGATGAGGATCGAGAATAGCCACTGGCCACTTGAGGTCAATCGAGCATTTTTCGCTCGATATTGAAATTTAATTCAACTGTCCCGTTCGCCAGCGGCTATGTCTGCGGCGCGATTGCGGCTATGGTGCGGGTATCTTTGAGCAGGTGAACATCCATGCGTTACCCCTCCATGACCGCCTTGCGCGCGCTGGACGCGGTGGCCCGGCTGGGCAGCGTGTCCGAGGCAGCCGCCGAGCTGAACCTCACCCCCAGCGCCATCAGCCACCAGATCAAGAGCCTGGAACAGACCCTGGGTTTTGCCCTGACCGAGCGCACCGGGCGCAATATCCGCATCACCTGGCAAGGCGAACGCTATGCCCGCGATATCCATGGGCTGCTGGCCAATATCCTTGAGGCCGGGCAGCGCTTCGATGGCCAGCAGGTCAGCGGGCGCCTGTGCATCAGCAGCCCGGCGGGCTTTGCCACCTATTGGCTGTGCACCCATATCGCCGACTTCCAGGCCCTTTATCCACAGGTCGAATTGCACCTGATTTCGCCGCGCACCCCGGATGATACCAGCGACCATGGCGCCGACCTGTTTATCGCCTACGGCATGGGCGACTGGCCCAACCAGCATGTGCAGAAGATCGTTTCGCTGCGCTACTTCCCGGTGTGCAGCCCGCGCCTGGTCAACACCATGGGCGGCCTGAAGACCCCGGAACACCTGGCCGGTGCGCCGTTGCTGCATATGATCGACTACTCCGACTGGCGCGTGTGGCTGGCCGCCGCCGGGGCGCCGAATGTCGATGTGCAGCGCGGTATCGTGTTTGCCGATGCGCACTTTGTGCAGTCGGCGTGCATCGCCAGCCAGGGCATCGCCATGGGCGACAACCTGATCAGCGGCGAGGCCCTGGCCAGGGGCTTGCTGGTGCGGCCGTTCGAGACCGAGATCGAATCCAACCGTGGCTATTACCTGGTGGCCGATCACCAGAAAGTCGAGCGCCCGGTGGTGCAGGCGTTTGGCGAGTGGGTGAAGTCGCAGTTGGGCGGCGGGCTTTGACGCGCGGCAATCCGTGAATTTTTTTTGCCAATGGCCGGCAAATTTTTTGCTTGTCCGCCCTCCGAGCGCCCCCTAAGGTCTGGCCAATCGACACAGAACAATAAGAAGGAAATGAGCAATGACCACCTGTGCCCAGTCTCTGGTTCGCCTGCTGGAAGGTTATGGGGTTGACACCGTGTTCGGCATCCCCGGCGTGCACACCGTCGAGCTCTACCGCGGCCTGCATGGCAGCCGCCTGCGCCATGTCAGCCCGCGCCATGAGCAGGGCGCCGGCTTTATGGCCGACGGCTACGCCCGCGCCAGCGGCAAGCCGGGGGTGTGTTTCATCATCACCGGCCCCGGCATGACCAATATTCTGACCGCCATGGGCCAGGCCTATGCCGACTCGGTGCCGATGCTGGTGATTTCCACCACCAACCGCCGCGAACACCTGCGCCTGGGCCACGGGCACCTGCACGAGCTGCCGGACCAACGGGCGATGGTCGCCGGTGTATGTGCCTTCAGCCATACCCTGCAAGCGCCGGAGCAATTGCCGGAGCTGCTGGCCCGCGCCTTCGCCGTGTTCAAGTGCGCGCGCCCGCGCCCGGTACATCTGGAAATCCCTCTGGATGTGCTGGAGATGCCGGCCATCGACCTTAACCTGATGCCCCGCAGCCTGCCGGGCGCACCCGCCCCGGCGCCGGCCTCGCTGCGAGCGGCGTTGAGCCTGCTCAATGAGGCGCGACGGCCGCTGATTCTCGCCGGCGGCGGGGCCCGTGACTGCGCCGAAGTGTTGCAGCAACTGGCCGAGCGCCTGCAAGCGCCGGTGGCCCTGACCACCAATGCCCGTGGCTTGCTGCCCATGGGCCACCCGTTGTTGCTGGACGGCGTGCAGTCCTCCAAACATGGCCGTTCGTTGTTTGACGAGGCCGATGTGATCCTCGCCGTGGGCACGGAGCTGGGGGAAACCGACTACGATTTCTTCGGCCTTGGCCCACTGAAATTCAAGGCACCGCTGATCCGCCTGGACATCGACCCGATGCAAGTCATGGGCGTGCAGCGCGCCCATGTCGGGCTGGTGGGCGATGCCCGCGAAGGCTTGCAGGCGCTGCTGGCGGCGGTCCGCCCGCCAGCCCCGAGCGGGCGTTGGGCGCAGGACAGCGTGCAGCGCGTCAACCGCCAGGAGCGCGCGAGCTGGAACGCCAAGCAACAGGGGCTGCAAGGCTTGCTGGACCTGCTGCGCGACAGCCTGGTCGACCCGTTGATCGTTGGCGATTCGACCCAGCCGGTGTACCAGGGCGCGGTGGGCTACCAGGCGCCGGCGGCCAACAGTTGGTTTAATGCCGGCACCGGCTACGGCACCCTCGGCTATGGCTTGCCGGCGGCGATCGGCGCCAAGCTGGCCAAGCCCGAGCGACCGGTGGTGGCGCTGGTCGGCGATGGTGGCTTGCAGTTTGCCAGCAACGAACTGATCGCGGCCCGTGAGGCGGGCATCGGCGTGATCCTGGTGGTGTGGAACAACCAGTGCTACGGCGAGATCCGGGACTATATGCAGGCCCGGGAAATCACGCCGTTGGGGGTGGATATCCTGACCCCGGACTTTGCCGCGATGGCCCGCAGCTGCCACGTTGCCCACCATACGGCCGACACGCCGCAGGCCTTGCACGGGTTGTTGCAAAGCCTGGTCGACACCCGTCAACCGGTGATGATCGAACTCGACGCCACGCACTACCTGCAAAACGCCTGAACCGCCCTCGGCCCTGATCCATATCAACGGGCCATTATCGAAAATCCGCTACAACACAACCGGGGCTTACAAAGCCCCGGTTGTCCGCCTGATGACCTCATAAAAACGCAGACAAACCTGTACCCAGGGGCCAACCCCCAGGCCAGGTTATTAAAGGAATAATGCGATGGCCCTTTCTCTGTCACGTTTGGCCTGGATGGGGGCGACGCTGTGTCTTGCGCTTCCCCTGCACGCCAACGAACCTGCCAAACCCGATACCGAACTGATCGCCCAGGGCAAATACGTGGCCCAACTGGGTGACTGCATCGCCTGCCACACCGCCAAGCAAGGTCCCGAGATGGCGGGTGGCCTGGAGCTGAACACGCCCATGGGCATTATCTACTCCAGCAATATCACCCCGGACCGTGAGACCGGCATCGGTCACTATAGCTTTGAACAGTTCGACCGGGTGATGCGCGAAGGCGTCACGCCGACCGGTATGAACCTGTACCCGGCCATGCCGTATCCGTCCTACGCGAAGATGAGCGAAGAGGACATGCGCGCCTTGTTCGCCTACCTGATGCACGAGGTCAAGCCGGTGAACCAGGCCAACCTCGAAGCTGACATGGGCTTCCCGTTCAACCAGCGTTGGGGCCTGGCGTTGTGGAATTTCATGTTCCTCGACAAACAACCGTTCCAGCCCGACCCGGCCCGGGATGCCGTGCTCAACCGGGGCGCCTACCTGGTCCAGGGCCTGGGCCACTGCGGCTCGTGCCATACCCCGCGGGGGATCGCCTTCCAGGAAAAAGCCATGAGCGACGCCGGCAGCAGCGGCGAGCACTACCTGGGCGGGGAAACCGTCGAACATTGGCGCGCCTTGAGCCTGCGCAACCTGTGGACGGTGCAAGACACCGTGCAACTGCTCAAGACCGGGCAGAACCGCTTTGCCACGGTATCCGGCAACATGGTGGACGTGATCCGGCACAGCACCCAGCACTTCACGGATGCCGACCTGACGGCCATTGCCACCTATCTGAAATCCCTGCCACCGGGCAAGGACGACCTGCCGATGCCGGCCGTGGCCAAAGGCCCCGTCGAACTGCCCAAGGACTTGTTCACCAGCCGGGGCGGCCTGGGCTATATGCAGTTCTGCAGCGATTGCCACCGCAGCGACGGCGCGGGTGTGAAGGGCCTGTTCCCGGCACTGGCCGGCAACGCCAGCGTGGTGGCCAGCAACCCCACCTCGCTGCTGCACATTACCCTCACCGGTTGGGAAACCGCCGAGACCGCCGCCCATCCCCGGGTCTACACCATGCCGGGCTTTGCGCGCCTGGGGAATAACGAAGTGGCGGAAATCCTCACCTTTGTGCGCACGCGCTGGGGCAATGAAGGCACGCCGATCAGCACTGCCCAGGTGAAGAAAATGCGTGACCAGCTCAACCCGGTCAGCACCGACTCCTCGGCGTTCGAGACGCCGCGCCTGGCCAACCTGTTGGCGGCGACGAATGCCGACCAGGTGGTACGCGGCATGCGCCTGCACCTGCAAACCAAGGAACTGTTGCCCGAGAATGTCGGCAACTCGCTGAACTGCACCAGTTGCCATCTCAACGCCGGCACCGTGGCTGACGGTTCGCCGTTCGTGGGCGTGTCAGCGTTCTTCCCCAGCTACGCCCCGCGTGCTGGCAAGGTGGTGAGCCTGGAAGAGCGCATCAACGGCTGCTTCCGCCGCTCGATGAACGGCAAGCCAATACCGCCCCAATCGGCGGATATGCAGGCGATGGTGGCGTACTTCGACTGGATGAAAAACAACACCAAGCCCGAGGATAAAGTCCCCGGCCGTGGTGTCGGCAAGATCGACCCGGCCATCAAGCCCGACCTGGCCCATGGCGAGCAGGTCTACGCCAAGCAATGCGCGGTGTGCCACGGCAACGACGGCGAAGGCCTGGCCCGGGCCGACGGCAGCCTGGTGTACCCGCCGTTGTGGGGCGAACAGTCCTTCAACATCGGTGCCGGCATGGCTCGCACCTACACCGCCGCCGCGTTCGTCAAACGCAATATGCCGATCGGCTTCCACGAGAAATTCCCGTTGGGCCAGGGCGGTTTGTCGGACCAGGAAGCGGTGGACGTTGCCGCCTACTTCTCGCAAAAACCACGCCCGGACTTCCCGGACAAAGTGAAGGACTGGCCGAACGGCGGTAAGCCGGTGGACGCGCGTTACTGACCTCAACCCTGTGGGGGCCGGCTTGTCGGCTCCTACAGCGCCAGCCTGAATGCCTCGATCATTGAGAGGCACCCTGAAATAGCCTGCCACCGAACGCGCCAGCTCCAGATCCTGGGCGTTGGTCATCTCGTTTGAAGCGCAAGGCATCATGGACGCCCAGCAGGTAGTCCGATTCCAGGAGGCGGGTATGAGGTGTTACCCGTGTTGCTCGCTTGTCGCGATCCAGTCGGCGTACACGGCAATCCGGGTCATGGTTTGGAGGTCTTGTTGACAGGGTTCACGATTAACCCGGAAAGTTTAGAGGCCGCTGAGGCTGGCTCGTGAGGTTGGATGTAGGGAGGCGAGTCTGGCGCGGCGACGATGCCGTAGGATGATTTAGGTGTCCTGCGTGTTTTGTTCAGCAGCAGGGAGTCTTGTAGATGCCGGCCCAATTCGTCGGTTTCGGCGATACGGGCCAGGTCCTGCTCCAAGCCCAGTACCTGCAGAACGGACAGGTAGGCGCCGATGGTGACACCCGCAGCACCTCGCTCCAGAGCCCGCAGGGTCATTTGCGACATACCGGCACGCTCCGCCACTTGCTTGGCGGTAAGCTTGCGTCGCAAGCGAGCCAGACGCAGGCGCTCGCCCAGGTCCACCAGTAATTGCTGGGTCATTGGAAGGAGCGGAGCAGTTTTATTGGCCATGGATGCAATTATTCCAGCGCTTCAAGCATAAAGATGAAGGAATACTAGCATCTGCATATAAGTGCAATTATTTTAGTGTTTTAAAGTATGTTATCGCCATAATAATTGCATATTTATGTTTTTTGAGCTGACCTAGGCGCATTTCGTAGAAAATACAGCACAAAGTTCACTGGCCCTATCGCCGGCAAGCCGGCTCCAAGCGGGTGCATTGCGCAATTTTTGCGCCAGTGCGCGTTATTGCGAAACCCGGTCCTTGCCCGCGGCCTTGGACCGGTACAGCGCCTGGTCTGCCCGGGCCATCAGGTTGGCGGGCGATTCGCCATCGAGGCGCTGTACCACGCCCAGGCTCAAGGTCACCTTGAAGTTGCCCACGCTGGGCACGTCGAGGATGGCCAGGCGGATGCGCTCGGCCAGCATCCTGGCCACGTCCACAGTGCTTTTGGGCAGGATCACCATAAACTCATCGCCGCCCCAACGCGCCAGCAGGTCACCCTGGCGGACACAGTGTTCCAGGCGCTCGACCACCTGCAACAGGGTGGTATCGCCCACGGCGTGCCCGTGCTGGTCGTTGATCGACTTGAAGTCATCGACATCCATGGCAATCACGGACAACGGCAGGCGAAACCGCTGGGCGCGCTCGCACTCTTCCAGCAGGGCTTTTTCCAGGCGATAGCGGTTGGCGATCCGGGTCAGGGTATCGCGCTCGGCCAGGGAGCGGTTTTCGTCCAGTTGCAACTGCAGTTGCTGGTTGACCCGCGACAGTTCGCGGGTCCGTTCGGCCACCAGCGCCTCAAGGGATTGGTTGCGCCGCTCAAGTTGTTCCAGGGAGCGTTTGCGTTCATGGATGCTGCGGTGGGCACCGACCATGCGCCACACCGAGCCATCGGTATTGCGGGCGATGATGTAGCCGCGGTCTTCGATCCACAGCCAGGTGCCGTCTTTTTTGCGACAGCGGTATTGGGCTTGATAGTGGGGCGTGCGGCTGTTGACGTAGTCGTCGAAGACTTTCATCACATGGGAGTAATCGTCGGGGTGGATCACGTTTTCCCAGGTGAAGACCGTGTTTTCCAGGGAGTGATGATCGTAGCCCAGCATTTCGTACCAGCCGGGGTTGCGATAGACGAACCCGGTATCGGCATTCCAGTACCAAATCCCATCGCTGACCAACTCCATGATGGCATGGACCAGGTCGGTATTACTGTCGAAAAGCTCACTTTTCAACGGATCCATATCGGATATATCGCCCATCTGCGCGCTCCCTGCGAGGATGCTGGCCCACTCTGGCCAGTCAGGTGTTAACGCCGATACTCCGTGGCTGGGCGTACTGTACAACGAGGTTTGACCGCAGAGAAAGAGGGCGAAAATTTGTGGCTAAACGCCATTATTCGCGGCGTCCAGGCGAGTGCGGTTCCACCATGCGCGTGGGGGGCGTGCCATTGGCGTTGTGCTGGTAAATCGCCTCGGGTTGCCCCTGTTCGTTGAAAAATACCTGGCCGATTCCCGCACTGTTCCACAGCCGTTCGCCGGCTTCGGCATGTGCCGGGATATACGGCACCACCTGCATGCGGCGGCGCCGGGTCAGCCAGTTCAGGGGGGAGCGTGGCGAGTAGAGCCAGCGGTTGATGCGGTCGAACCATTCCAGCAGGCGGGGCGGGAATTGGTTCTTGATACCGCTGCTGGTGATCTGCCAGATATGCGGCCCGGCATTGCGATGGCGGATCAGCACTTCGTAGACGAACGAGTAATGCACATCCCCCGACAGAATCACGTAGTTACCCGGGGTGCGCGAATGGCGGAAGATATTCAGGATCACCTGGGCGGCGCCACGGTGGGCCATCCAGTTTTCCGCATCGACCAGCAGCGGATAACCGCACCAACTGAAGACTTTCTGCACCGTCTCGATCAGCTTGACGCCAAAGATCGGTGCGGGTGAAACGATGATCGCCGATGGGTGGTCGAGCAGCTCCTGTTGCAGCTCGCTCAAGGCTTCCCAGTCCAACAGGCCGGACGGTTGCTTGAGGGTGAACTCACTGCGCCAGCGCCGCGTGCGGGTGTCGATCACCACCAGCGCCGGGGTGGTGGGCAGCACGTAATGCCACTGCTGGAAGGTCAGCAGTTCTTCGAGCAACTGGTCCTGGGCGGGGGCGGGCAGATGATTGCCGTGGTGCTGGGCCGTTGCGCTCAGGGCCAGGGTTTTGTCCACGAGCTGGGCGAAGGCATCGGGGTTGTTGCCCCAGCCCTGGCAGAGCATATAGGCGAGCAAGGCATTGCCGATGATGCGCTTGGAGAACGGGTGGCCATAGGCGGTCTGTTCCCATTGGGCGCTGAGGTTCCAGTCATCGGTGATGTCGTGATCATCGAAGATCATCAGGCACGGTATATGGGCGAACACCCGGGCCACCCCGGCCAGGCCATCGCGAAACTTATCCACAGGGACCTGTTCGCGGGCGTAGCGTGCCTGGTCTTCAGGCGTTAACCGGGCGGGAGGTTGCGGGGCGATCAGGGTCCAGGGGGTTGGCGACCAGACCAGCAGGTACATCGCCATCACTTCGGCGAAGGTCACCAGGTGGTTGTCGGCGCTGCTGCTGGTAAAGATCGGTTTTTTCACCCCGCCAAAAAAGCGTTCGCGCAGGGTCTCGTTGCTCTCCAGGGCCGGCAACAGGTCGGCGCGATGGTAGTAGCTGGCGGGGTGGCCGTAGAGCCTGGTGCTGTCGTCCACCACGGCGCCATCGAGGTGTTCATCGAACAGGCCCAGGCGCGCAATCAGCCCATGAATGGCACGCAGCATCGGCCCGGCCACATCGTCGGCATACACCTGGTCGCCACTCATCATCAACAGGGCCGGGCGCTGGGCCAGGCTGCGGTCCTCGGCCAGCAGGCGATCGGCGCACAGCAGGCCTTCATCGGCGTAATGGTGGGGTTTGCGGCAAGAGCCGTGCAGCAACTGGTGGATACGGCTGTGCAGGATAAAATCCGGGGCCTGGGCATTGGCGTACAGCAGGTGCGGTGCCCATTGGGCGATACCGGTTCCATCCTTGAGCAGCAGGTCATAGTGGATGGGCACGTCCTGGGGCAGCGGCGTGGCCAGCGACACATCGATCAGGTGGATAAACGCTGCGCGGCCTACGGCAATGACCTGGCACTGTGTGGCGTCGAGGGCGATATCCAGGGACTGTGGCTGCCCGTCCTGGCTGAACTGCAACCGCAAGGTCAATGCCAGCGCGCGACTGCCCACCAGCCACAACACCAGACGGCCCGGCTCCAGGCGGCGCAACAAGGGGCCGGCGAGGACGGCGGGCAAAGTGTCGGGTTGCAGCATGGAAACACGGCTCTGTTCGGGGGTGGACTGGATAGCTTAACGCAGTGGATGTCGGTGTTTTGTCAAAGTAACAAACGGCTCGCCGCCCCATCTGTAGGAGTCGGCTTGCCGACGGAAATCGTCAATGATAATGCGGGGGCCTGCTGCCCCGGCGTACACCGCCAGGTCAGCGTGGAGGCTGCACCACCTTGGGCACGGTAAAGCGAAATTCACTGCCACGCCCCAGCTCGCTTTCGGCCTCGATCCGCCCGCCGTGGGCCTTGACGATGCCCTGGGTGATGTACAGCCCAAGGCCGCTGCCCGTGGGGTTGTTTTCGGCCAGGGTCCAATAGCGATCAAACACATGGGGCAGTTGATCAGGGGCAATGCCTTCGCCGGAGTCGCGCACCGCAAACACAATTTCTTCGCCATTGCTCATCGCCGAAATCCCGATCTTGCCCAGGCGCGGGGTGAACTTGATGGCGTTGCCGATCAGGTTCGACAGCACCTGGAACAAACGCTCCGGGTCGGCGTTGATTTGCAGGCCGGGCTCGGCGTTGAACGACAGGTCCACCCCCTTTTCCAGGGCCAGGGGCGCCAGCAGCGAATAGGCCTCTTCAAAGATCTGGCTGACATCCAGCGGCACCGGCCTGACGGTGTAGCGGCCGGCTTCGATCTTGGAGGTGTCGAGCAAATCCTCCAGCAACACATTCATGCGCCCGGCGGCTTGCTGCATGGTGTCGATGGCCGAGGAAATCCGCCGCGAAGTGTGGGTGCCGTCAGAGCTGAACGCCTTTTGCATCATGCCGCACAGCATCGAGATCACGGTCATCGGGTTGCGCAGGTCGTGGGACACCACCGCCACCAGTTCATCCCGGGCGCGCACGGCCTGTTGTTCGCGCAGGACCTGGCGGGCCAGGTCGTTTTCCAGGGCCGAGCGGCGCAGGTCGTTGGCGGCAAAACGGTCGCCGGGGCTCCACTTGCTGGCGATGCCGGCCATTTCCACCTTCCAGATTTCAAACGAGGTGCGTGGGCGAAGGCGCAGGCCAGCGTCGGAGTTTTCCAGGGCCAGCGGTTTCTTCGGGTCGCCGCTCCACTGGATGCTCTCTTTGACTTCCGGGCGGAACCACAGCACACCGTTGTCCACCGGCTTGGGCAAGCTTATGGCCAGGACGCCGCTGGCCACTGCCGGGTAGTGTGCAGCGGGCGGGTAGACCGCCGCCAGGTGGTGGCTGGCAAATACCGGCTGCGCGGTTTCCTGCAGCCATTTATGCAAGGCGCGGATCTGCGAAGGCTCCGGGCAGTTGCCGTAGCGTTGCAGTTGCTGGCCTTCAATGATCGCCACGCCACTGGCCTGCACCAAGTCCATCAGTACTTGCGGGCATTGGGCCAGGCCGTCGAATACCGTGTCCGATGATGCGTCCATCGCCTGGTTGAGCACGCTCAGGGCCTCGACTTTTTCCTCGCGCTGGCGGCTGATATCCAGGGCCTCCATGGCACTGATCTGCAAGGACAGCACCTGGCCGATGGTCTGGCAGGTGGTGCGCAGTTCGTTGGGCACATGCAGCGGCTCGCGGTTGCCGCAACTGATCAGGCCCCACAGGGTGTCGCCCTTCATCAGCGAGATGCTCATGGACGACAGCACCCCCATGTTTTTCATGTACTGGCAGTGGATCGGCGACACGCTGCGCAGGGTGGCGAAGCTCAGATCCAGCGGCTGCCCGGTGTCCGGGCGCAGTTTGGGCAGCAGGGGCACCGGCTCGTAGTCGGCATTGGGGATGATCCGCAGCCAATTGGTGCGGTACAACTCGCGGGCTTGTTCCGGGATGTCGGACGCGGGGAAGAACAGGCCGTTGAACAGCTCCATGGATGGCGCGGACGCTTCGGCGATGACCTGGCCGTGGCCTTCCTCTTCAAAGCGGTAAATCAACACCCGGTCATAGCCGGTCATGGCCTGGATTTCGTTCACGCTGATTTCGTACAGCGCTTGCAGGGTTTTCGCCGACTGCAAGCGTTGCAACATCTTGCCCAGATTACTGGTGCGACCCTGCACGGGTTTGGGCTGGAAATGCTTGGCGCGTGGCTCGAACTCCAGCACCAGCACACCTTGATGGCGATGCAACAGGCCTTCAAACTCGCCACCGTTGAGGGTGACGTGCAGCGGCGGAGTGTCGATAACGCTGGGTTGGCTGGCCATCTGCCGCACAGCGTGGGTGTTTTCTGCGCCCAGCAGCGTATCCAGTGGCTGGCCGAGCAAGGTCTCGGGCTGGTGGTTGAACAGGCTGGCGACGTTGGCGCTGACTTGCATGATCAGCAGGTCCGGTTCGCGCAGGGTCAGCAGCACGCCGTGGGGCTGGATCGCGCCGGGAAAGCGGATGGGCTCGTCGGCACAGTTGGCCAGCAGTTCTTCAAAATCCTCGGGTTTCATAGCAGTACCTCCCGGCTGTCGAGCCATTGCTCAAAACAGCTGAATGTCGAGCAGGCCGCGTCCACCGCCTGGCGACGGCCTATGTCGTCCAGCGGGATGCGGCCCAGGTAGTCGAGAAAGTCTTTCCAGCGCCGACCGGTCTCGGCGCCGTATACATTGAGAAAGGCGCCGCCATTGCTGGCATCCAGCGCCAGGCGCCGGGCCATCTCCCGGCGCAATACCTGGCCGCCGAGGGTGGCGCCTTCCAGCACATACAACGCACCCAGGCAGGCGGCTGGGGTGTCGAGGCGTGGCAGGCAAGGGCTGAGGGGCAAGGCGCCAAGCGCCTGGTTGGACAGGCCCAGGGCCGTCAGGTCGGTGTACAAGGTTGGCGTTTTCACACGTAGAGCCTGATCGAATCCGACTGGAATCAAGGCGCTGTCGTAGAGCCGGGTTTCCATTGGCCGGTAGAAACCATAGTAAGCCTCAAGCAAGCGGCGATACCTGTCGGCATTCAGCTGCGCAGAAAAAAACGGCAAGCGTTTTTCCAGGGCCACATGGAGCAGGGCTGTGCCCGAGCGCAAGGCTTCAAGCAGAGAGGGCACCTCGACGTCATGGGCCTGATGCATGCAATAACTCGGACTGGTCGACCAGGGCGGGCCATGGCTGACACGTGGGTGAAGGGTGGGTAACGATTCTATACACCCTGCCGTCTGTATCTGAGAAGTTATGATGAAAAATCTGACGTTGTTGTCAGAAAAATTACCAGTTACTCAAAAACAGACCTCCCACGCTGTCGCGAAGTTCGATTGCTGCGATGTTGCGACGCGATCAGTGTAGGGCGGGGCCCTGCACCAACGCGGCCTGCACACAGTCAAGCAGGCGCTCGGTGCTCCAGGGCTTGGGCAAAAATTTCACGGTGCAGCCCAATTGTGCGGCCATGACCGTATTGCCCGAGGTCAGTACCACCGGCAAGGATGGCCAGCGGTGGGCCACGACCCTGCTCAGGTCATACCCGTTGAGCAGGCCGGGCATCTGGATATCGCTGACGATCAGGTCCACCGGATCACTGGTTCTCTCCAGAAAAATCATCCCTTCATCGGCCGAGGGGAATGAGGTCACCCGCGCGCCGAACTCCTCCAGTACATCCACCATCAGCGAGCGAATGATCTCGTCGTCTTCCAATACCAATATCGATGGCTGAGCCATGATCCTTACTCCACCATCTGGGTTGAGTAAGGTGGAGTGGCCCGCCGGGGGATAGGTTCGACTGGATGTTTTTTATTCGATGGGTGGTCATTTGATTACATGACGGCGTGGGTAAACCGCCGTGGCTTGCAGACTGCGCGGGGGATCAGCCAGGATGTGCACCGCGCACATTCACAGCAAGGGATGCCAGTGTGAAAGAAATGATCGGGGCGTTGATCGTCGTTGCCACCGTGGTGTTTGGCTGCACCGGGGTGTTGGCCGCCGTCGCGCTGGCCACCAAGAAAAGCCGCCTGGAAATACTCCAGACCTTGAGCGGCATGAGTCTGGGTCGCGACCGGTTTATCGGGATCGCCCGGTTGTGGGCCAACCTCTTCCTGCGCGTGTTCGGGCAAACGTACCTGGCCAGGCGCCAGTTGATCAGCATCCCGCTGTACACCTTGCTGGTGTCGCTGGTGTTTTTTGCGGTGTGGCTGCTGGACCTCTACTTGTTTAAAAATCCCGAGCACGTGTTCAATGTGCTGCCGCCGCCCAACGTGCTGCAGGCCATCAAGGACTTCTATGGCAAGGGCCTGCTGGTGTGTAAGCGCGCGCCGGATTTGGCACCGCGTTGCGCGATGATTGGCACGGCCCATTAGGCTTCAACTTGCAGAGTTAGGCGCGATGATT